>DATLHO010000311.1:0-18056 GCA_035539855.1 Kapaibacterium sp. (SeqCode)
CGTACGATATCGAAGATCTCGCCTCCAAGCCGTCGGTCGATCCTGGCGAACAGGCTGTCGTGCTTGGTCCATGTACGACCGCTGTCGAGCGTGCGGAGAATCCCCACCGGCGTCGTCAGCAGCGCGAACGTGCCGAAGTCGTAGAACTCGTCGCGGTCGTAGAACACCCCGTTGTCGTTGATCTGCCCGGGCATCCCACGATTGCGCTCATGCCACGTGAGGCCATCGTCGGTCGACCAGACGAATCCCAGACCGCTCGAAGCGGCCCACAGCGTGTCGTCGGCCCAGACGATCTTCCGCAGGCGCCCGACCCTTCTGTCCGACGGCAGTACGCTGCGCCACGTGGCGCCGCGATCGGTCGATGTCATGAAGTAACCGTAGTGCGCGGTCCAGATCGTGTCGGCCTCGATTGCCATCGCGTCGATCGAGGCGTTCAGTGTGTCGGAGGGCACCCTGCGCATCCACGTCGAGCCGGTGTCGCTCGAGTAGTAATACCCGGACGTCGTTGCGGCGTGCAGCGTTCCGTCGGGCGTCCAGACGAACTGCATCGCGGCGACCTTGCGGCCGTCGACCTCAGGACTCTCGATCCACGTCGCGCCGCCGTCGGTCGAGTACCGGTGACCAGCGGGCTCGCCAACGTGAATCCGCCCGCCGATGAGCGCGAGCGCGCTCGGATGGTTGTACAGTCCGGGTCCTCGCGCGGTGCGCCGCCACGTCACGCCATTGTCGCTTGAAAGCTCGACCCACGACTTCGTCGCGACCGCGAGTCTCCCCTGAGAAGCGATCGCGAGTTGAACCGGTTCACCGAAGCCGACAGGCTGACCAGGTGCTAAGTAGCCCCACGAAAGCGACACCGACCAGGTCTCGCCGCCATCGAGCGAGCGCCAGAGCGCCGTGTCGCCGAGCGCCAGAACGGCATCGCCGCTGCGCTCGATACGCGTCACGTGCATGTAGTTCTGTATGGTCGTCACCTCTCGCCACGCCGTGCCGCGGTTCGATGAACGATAGAGACGGTCGCCGCCGGCGATGACACTGTCGCCGTCGAGCATGAAGGTCCGGAGGTACTCCCCTTCGGGGAACGCCTCTTCGGGAAGCCATTGTGAAGAGAGGATCGATGGAGTTGCGAGGGCGAGCAGGACCAGAAACAGGATTCGCATCGTCGTTCGAGAAGGGGATGAATACGCGAGCGGCTGAGCTCAATCGGCGAACACGGAATCGTTGCGCGAGGTTAGCGCCGAATGTGCGAAACGTGCTGCGGTCGGAGCGGTCGTGAGCGCTCGTCAGCTCCGGCACGACATCCGCGACGGGATGCGATCGGCGATCGCGTCGAGTCCGTCGCCCAGCTCGGTCTGCATCAGCTCGAAGAGCTCGCGCTCCTCGAAGCGGATATGCTGCTCGAGCAGCGCGCCGAGCTCGCGAGCGGTCGCGTCGGGATCGTCGCCGCGCGCGGCCTGCGCGACGAGCTCGCGCATGCGCGCGTGATCGGCCAGCGCGCGCTCGATCATCGCGCGACATTCGGACGAGACCTCGAGCACGAAGAGCGCTCGCTCCTCCTGCTCGAAGTGCGTCGCGAGCTCGCTCTTCCAGAGCTCGGCGATCGAGTCGGCGACGGACATGTCGCGGTAGGCCGCATCGCCCCGCTTCAGGCGCTGCGCGGCGACGAGGCCGAGATGGTGATCGTGCGAGAGCGGAACGAGCGTGCGATGGCGGATCATGCGACGGTGATTTCCGAGTGACGGTTGGCTGTGCGGTCGTCGGCAGACCGATCGACCCAAGGTAATCAGATGCGGTAGAAACGACACGGGCCCGCCCGTGGGGGAACGGGGCGGGCCGCATCGTTCATCGGGAGACGCGACGATCTACACGGTCTCTCGCACGCGGTGCGGTGCGGGCTTCGTGGCGATCGGCGTTCCCGACGGGGGATCGAACTGCTGGCGATTGCGATAGGACCGGCCGGTCGCCAGGCCGACGATGAACAGCACGAGGCCGATGATGCCGCCGGCGAAGATGGTGTCGCCGATGGCGCGCAGCCAGCGCAGCGTCTCCATCGTCGGCGTCTGTAGAAACTCCGAGCTGCGCGCGAACCAGTATCCCACCTCGACCGAGGCCCAGGTCTGCAGCAGTCCGATCGGCAGCAGGCTGATGAGGAGCATCGCCATGAGGCCTCCGTTGATCGCCCAGAAGGACCACTTGACGAGCCCCTCCCGCCACTCGAGTCCCGGCTTCAGCGCGCGCAGGCAGAAGAGCATCAGGCCGATGCCGAGCATGCCGTAGACGCCGAAGAGCGCCGCGTGGCCGTGCACCGGGGTCGTGTTCAGACCCTGCATGTAGTACAGGGCGACCGGCGGGTTGATCATGAAGCCGAAGAGTCCGGCGCCGACGAGGTTCCAGAACGCGACCGCGACGAAGTAGTAGATCGGCCAGCGGTAGTTGCGCACCCACGGCTTCTCGCGCGACATCTTGATGTTCTCCCACGCCTCGAAGCCGACGAAGACGAGCGGGACGACCTCGAGCGCGCTGAAGACGGAGCCGAGCGCGAGCACGATCGTCGGCGTGCCGCTGAAGTACAGGTGGTGCAGCGTGCCGATGATGCCGCCGGCGAGGAAGATCGTCGCCGAGAGGACGACCGACTGCCCGGCGGTCTTCATGCTCAGCAGCTTGAGCCGCGCGAACAGGAAGGCGATGACGACGGTCGCAAACACTTCGAAGAACCCTTCGACCCACAGGTGCACGACCCACCATCGCCAGTACTCGGCGACCGCGAGGTTCGTGTTGTGGCCGTAGCCAAGCGCCGCGCCGTAGAAGCCGGCGATGGCGATCGTCGAGATGAGGAACAGCGTCAGCACCGGGCGCTGCTCGTCGTTGCGCTTGAGCGCCGGCATGATCGAGCGGGCGACGAGGAAGAGCCAGAGGAACAGACCGCCGAGCAGCGCGATCTGGAAAGCGCGTCCGAGATCGATGTACTCGTAGCCACTGTGACCGAAGTAGAACCACGCGTCGTCGATGCCGAGCATGTGGTTGATGCTCATGTACTGTCCGATCATCGAGCCGGCGACGACGAGGATAAGCGCGCCGAACAGGATGTTGACGCCGAGACGCTGTCCCTTCGGCTCGCGGCCTCCGACGGCCGGTCCGATGTACAGGCCCGCGGCGAGCCATGCCGTCGCGATCCAGAAGATGCCGAGCTGCGTGTGCCAGGTGCGCGACAGGACATACGGCACGGTCTCGGCCAGGGGGATGCCGTAGAAGCCGTCACCCTCAACACCGTAATGCGCCGCGACGATGCCGAGCGCGATCTGCACCAGCAGCAGCGCCGAGACGACCCAGAAGTACTTGACGACCGCGCGCTGCGAGGGCGTCGAGGTCGAGCCGATCAGCGGATCGTTCGCAGGCACGTCACCGAAGTCGTGCTCGCGGCGGCGCGAGGCATACCACGCGGCCATCGCGCCGACGCCCGCCAGCAGCAGGATGATGCTCACGCCCGTCCAGACGACCGTGTCGCCGGTCGGGACGTTGTCGACCAGCGGCTCGTGCGGCCAGTTGCTCGTGTAGCTGACGTCACTGCCGACGCGATTGGTCGCGGTCGCCCACGAGCTCCAGAAGAAGAACGCCGTCAGTCGGCGCAGCGCGATCGGATCGCTCAGCGTGCCAGCCGGGATCGCGTAGTCGGCGCGACCCTTCGAGAAGATCTCCGAGTAGTGTCCGACGAGCGCCTCGAAGGCACGGGCGCGGATGGGATCGAGCACGAGCGTGTTGTTCGCCGCATCGAACGTGTTGGTGCGCATCACTGCGACCAGCCGCTTCTGCAGGCCCGCCTGCTGCTCGGCCGTCAGACTGTCGTACGGCGCGCCGTGCTCCTTCATCCCCCACTCGTCGAGGATGAACATCGACTCGCGGTGCAGGTAGTCGGCCGACCAGTCCGGCGCAACGTAGCTGCCGTGGCCCCAGATCGAGCCGATCTCCATGCCGCCCATCGCCTGCCAGGTGTTCTGGCCCCGTGCGACCTCGCCGGTCTCGAGCACCACGCGCCCGTCGCTCGTCACGACACGCTCGGGCACCGGCGGCGCCTCCTGATAGATCTTCACCCCGACCCACAACAACACTCCGAACGATAGAACCAGTACGGCGACGAATCCCGCCCAGTAACGCTTCATTGTATCCTCACGATATCCGGAGGAGGCGACACGGATATAAATCGCCTCCAGTTTGTCCGGTTTTAGGTTCAAGAGAAGCGGAGCCGCCTCGACGTGCTCCGCATGGTCTTCCTCCCCATCGATCGGCCCGCTCGACGCCCGTGGCCGGGCGGGCCTCGCTACTCTGCCCGCCCGTGTGGGGGTCGGGTGCTTTCGAGTGAGTCAGGGGGGGTGAAACGAATCTGTTGACTACGCGACGGCCGAGGCGAGCGCGGCTTCGAGCTCGACCGCCTTCGGGAAGAGAATGTTGTTCTCGAGATGCACGTGCTGGTGCAGGTCGAGCTCGAAGGCGTGGAGCTCCTGGAACGAGACGCGGTACGTGGTGCACGCGTCCTCGGGCGGCGTGTAGCCGTTGCTCAGCGCGCGGATCTCGGCCATCTCGTCGCCGGCGTTCTGATGCTCCATCTCCATCATGCGAATCGGGTTGGCGACCGTGCCGAACGGCGCGCTCGGACCCTGCAGGCCACTACGGCTCGCCGAGAGCATCGCCTTGATGAACGGGAAGAGCATCATCTCCTCCTTCTGCATGTGCTGGCTGAGCTCCTGGGCGACCCGTCGGAAGGCGTTGGCGATCGCGATCGTCTCGGGATGATTCTCGCCGTGCACGCGGGCGACCTTCTCGACGTGCAGCAGAATCGTCGGCAGCGCCTCGCGCACGTAGGCGTGATGGTTGGCCACGATGTAGTCGGCGAGCAGATCGAGCTCCCACGTGTTGAACTTCGGCGAGCCGTTGGCCGGCGTCGCGTCGAGCTTCTCGAGGTCTGCGATGATCGACGCGGGATCGACTCCCTTGTCGATCGCGGCCTCGGCGATCGGACGACCGCCGCCGCAGCAGAAGTCGAGTCCGTATTTCTGGAAGACCGCCGCGGTGCGGAAGTCGTTCGCGACGAGGTCGCGGATCAGGGTCGTGCCGGCGTCGATCATCTCTATTCCTCTCGGTGACTGTGTCGTGTCGACGACGCCCAGATGATCTTTCCCTCCTCGATCCTCAGTCCTCCCGCCGCCTCCATGCTCTTGATCGAGCGGATGACGGTCTCCACGCGCAGCCCGGTCATGTCCGCGAGCTGCTGGCGCGTGAACGGGACCCGGTAGGGCTCGTTCGACGCGGTTCCCGATTCCCGCCGGAAGTGCTCGATGAGCGTGCTCAGGCGGTGCTCGGCCTCCTGCACGGCGATCTCGGTCATCATCATCGACTTGTACACGAGCCGTCCGCAGAGAACCTGCATGAGCCCGAGGTGCACCTCGAAGTTCTCGCGCAGAAGCGTCATGAACGCTTCGTAGGCGATCTTCCAGATCGCACTGTCGACGACCGCGATCGCCGAGGCGGGATAGGGGACGTGGGAAAAGAACGGGGGCTCGCCGAAGCTCTGTCCGTCGGTGAAGTAGCCCATCAGGAGCTCGCGCCCCTGATCATTGAAGGCGGACATCTTCACCTTGCCGGACTTGACGGTATGGAAGTGCGTTGCGGCACCCTCCTGATCGAAGATCACTTCGTCACGCTCATAGGTGACGACCCGTCCGCCGTACTGTTCGAAGAGAGAATCGGAGATCATCTGCGCCATCGTCGTTTCGTGGAGTCAACTTAGAGAGAGACGAGAGCGCCAACTTATGACCTGAATCACCACGACCGTCACATTCGACGTCACGGCCTTCATCACCACCTACGTCATCGCGGATTCCGGCGCCATCGCCTCGAACTGCGCGGTGAAATGCCGCAGCACGGTCGGCGCCGACGTGATCCTCAGCGGCGCGATCGCATCGCGCTGCGCGTAGACCGCGAGGATTGCCTCGGCCACGTAATCGATGTGCGACTGCGTGTACAGCCGCCGCGGAATCGCCAGCCGTACGAGGTCCATCGGCGCGGCGGTCTCGGTCCCATCGGGGTGCAGACCGAACATCACCGTGCCGATCTCGCAGGCGCGGATGCCCGCTTCGAGATACAGCGCGTTCGTCAGGGCGACGCCCGGGTACTGCAACGGCGCGATGTGCGGAAGCATCTCGCGCGCGTCGATGTACACCGCGTGGCCTCCCGACGGCCAGACGATCGGCACGCCGGCGTTGCGGAGCTTCTCGGCGAGATACTCGATCGAGCGGATGCGGTAGCGCAGGTAATCCTCCTGGACCACCTCCTCGAGACCCTGTGCGATCGCCTCTAGATCGTATCCCGCAAGGCCGCCGTACGTCGGGAATCCCTCGGTGAGAATCAGCAGCGTGCGGCACTTCTCGGCCATCGCGTCGTCGTTGAGCGCGAGGAATCCGCCGATGTTCGCAAGGCCGTCCTTCTTCGCGGACATCGTGCAGCCATCGGCGAGCGAGAACATCTCCTGCGCGATCTCCTTCGGCGAGCGGTGCGACTGGCCGGGCTCGCGCATCTTGATGAACCACGCGTTCTCGGCGAAGCGGCACGCATCGAGGAAGAAGAGCTTCCCGTGACGGTGCGCGATGTCGCGGATGCCGCGCAGGTTCTCCAGCGACACGGGCTGACCGCCGCCGGAGTTGTTCGTCACCGTGGCCATCACCAGTCGAACGCGATCGCCTTCACTCTCGAGCGTGCGCTCGAGCGCCTCGAGGTCGACGTTGCCCTTGAACGGGTGATCGAACGAGGGAATGCGTCCCTCGGCGATGACCAGGTCGCGGGCCTCGGCGCCCTCGACCTCGATGTTCGCGCGCGTCGTGTCGAAGTGCGTGTTGTTGAGAACGAGGTCGCCGCTCTGGAGCATCGAATGGAAGATGATCCGCTCGGCGGCGCGGCCCTGATGCGTCGGGATGATGTGCTTGAAGCCGGTGAGCTCCTGGACGACGCGCTGGAAGCGGAAGAACGAACGGCTGCCGGCATACGACTCGTCGCCCTGCATGATCGCGGCCCACTGTGCCGCGGACATTGCGCCGGTTCCGGAGTCGGTGAGCAGGTCGATGACGACGTCCTCGGCGTGCAGCGAGAAGACGTTGTTACCGGCCGCGAGGAGCGCGGCTTCGCGCTCCTCGCGTGTGGTAAACCTGATCGCTTCGACCGACTTGATCCGGAACGGTTCGATGATCGTGTTGAACATCATCCGATGGCCTCCGCCGCGTGATCGTTGCCGACATGCTCGGCCGGCGCGGGCGCTGCGGCCGCGGGTACCAGCGGCTCGAAGCGCGCCTGGAAGAACCGGAGATATTTCGGCTCGTAGATCATCCGCATGCCGGTGATGCTCTCGCGACGTGCGAACAGGTCCATGATCGATTCGGCGGTGACGTCCATGTGCGCCTGCGTGTAGACGCGACGCGGGATCGTCAGGCGCACGAGTTCGAGCTTCGGTCGATGGTGGTCGCCGGTCGCGGCGTTGCGTCCGGCGGAGACGATGCCGCGCTCCATCGCGCGCACGCCCGACTCGAGGTAGAGCTCGGCGGCAAGCGTCTGCGCCGGGTACTCGTCCTGCGGGATGTGCGGAAGGAAGCGCTTCGCGTCGAGGAAGATCGCGTGGCCGCCGACCGGACGCACGATCGGGATGCCGGCGGCGACGAGCTTCTCGCCGAGATACTCGACCTGTCCGACGCGCGCGCGGATGTGCTCCTCGCTGACCGCCTCCTCGATGCCGATCGCCATCGCCTCCATGTCGCGTCCTGCCAGGCCTCCGTAGGTGTGCAGTCCTTCGAAGACGACGACGAGGTTGCGCGCCTCCTCGAACACGTCCCAGTCGTTGAGCGCGAGGAAGCCGCCGATGTTGACGAGCAGGTCCTTCTTGCCACTCATCGTCGCGCCGTCGCTGTACAGGCACATCTCACGCAGGATCGATGCGATCGACGTCTGCTGATAGCCCGGCTCGCGCTGCTTGATGAACCAGGCGTTCTCGATCGCGCGCGTCGCGTCGAGGATGACCTTGATGCCGTGCTGGTAGGCGAGCTCGCTGACCGCGCGGAGGTTCTCCATCGAGATGGGCTGGCCGCCGGCCATGTTCACGGTCGCGGCGACGGAGATGTAGGGGATCTTCTCCGCGCCCACGCGCTCGATGAGCGCGCGGAACTTGTCGAGGTCGACGTTGCCCTTGAACGGGAAGAGCGACTCCGAGTCGTGCGCCTCGTCGATGATCACGTCGACGAACGTCGCGCCGTTGAGCTCCTGATGCAGGCGCGTCGTCGTGAAGTACATGTTGCCCGGCACGAACGTGCCCGGCTTGATGAGGATCTGCGAGATGAGGTTCTCGGCGCCGCGGCCCTGGTGCGTCGGCACGACGTAGCGGTAGCCGTAGTACTGCTGGATCGTGCTCTCGAGCCGATAGAAGTTGCGGCTGCCGGCGTAGGCTTCGTCGCCCATCATCAGGCCCGACCACTGCCGGTCGCTCATCGCGTTGGTGCCGCTGTCGGTCAGAAGGTCGATGTAGACGTCGTCGCTGCGCAGCAGAAACGTGTTGTAGCCGGCCTCCTGAAGCGCCAGCTGCCGTTCGGCACGCGTGGTCATCTTCAGCAGCTCGACCATCTTGATCTTGTAGGGCTCGGCCCACGACCGACGTGCTGTTGCGTTGGTGGGATCCTGGCTCATGATGCGCTCCCCGCACTCGTGTGTATGGACTGGGAAAAGGGTCGATGGCAATTTGCCGGTGAGCACACGCGCGGAATATGACGTGAGTCATGGTCGCGCCGACGCAAGCGGCCGTGCGGGCTGCGAAGACGTGAATGTTTGCAATTGAAGAGTAGTCCAGACTGGTGTATTGCCTCTTCCCCCTTCAACCTGCGTCCTCGTTTATGGGAAATGGGAGGGGGAAATGGAAGCTGTCAGTGCGGGGCGTCCGAAACGCGATTGCGTACCTTCGTACCATCTCTTCCGCACCGACTCTAAACCTCCTCGATCGCATGCGACTCTTCCCCGCCCTCTTCGCCGTTGCACTGGCTTCGTGCTCGACGACGCAGCCGACGCCTCCGCCCGACGACACCACCGGCACGGCGCCCCGCTGGGAGCTCACGTTCAGCGACGACTTCAACGGCGACTCGCTCGACGACTCGCACTGGCGCGTGCGCGAGCAGTACCCGTTCATCAACAACGAGCTCGGCTACTACCGCGTAGGGAATGTCGACGTCGATGGTGGGAACCTGGTGATCAGGAGCGCTCGCGAGCGGACGTTCGGCGGCGGCGCGTGGCACGACTACACGACCGGATGGGTGTACTCGATCTTCTCGCAGCGCTACGGCCGGTGGGAGATCCGCGCGCGCATGCCGCGCGGACAGGGTCTGCACTTCGGCTTCTGGATGGTGCCGGCCGACAGCACCTATCCTCCCGAGATCGACATCGTCGAGGTGCTCGGCAACACGCCGACGTGGGCGCGCTTTCACCTGCACTGGCGCGATTCGATCACGAACCTCATGGACGGCGTCAGGAGCTACTACATTGGTCCTGACTTCTCGCGAGACTACCACACGTTCGCCGTCGAGTGGGATTCGGCGATGGTGCGCTGGTACGTCGACGGCGCCTGGCGATTCACCGCGACGCGCGAGGTCCCGCAGAAGGCGATGTACCTGATCTTCAACACGGCCGTCGGCGGCAACTACCCGGGCAATCCCGACAGCACGACCGTGTTTCCCGTGTTCACCGAGATCGACTGGGTACGCGTGTGGCGGCAGGTGAACTAGGCCTCCCCTCTCTCACCGCAATTGAGCGCACCCTGTCATCCTCGAAGGGGACCTTTCCCAGGCTGCGCATCGCCGCATGACAAGCTGGGAGCAACGTGGAGTTGTGACGACAGCGGAACGTCAGCCGCCCCGCAACATCCTCACCGCATCGGCCGCCGAATACCCTCTCGGATTCTCGAGCTCACCCAGGAACGAAAGATCCTCGCCCAGCGTCACCAGCGGCTGCTCGACGTACGGCTCGTCGGATCCCTCGATCGATCGCACCTGTGGCAGCGAGATCGTCGCGAGCAGCGCGTTGCACAGGCAGCGCTTGCCTACCGTCGAGGCCTCGTCACCGCCCTTCGTGAGATACTTGTCAACCGGCTCACCGGGACAGCGATAGTCGAGACGGCCATCCTCGGCCCGATAGGGCGAGCGGAGAATGCCCAGATCGCAGATGCGCTCGCGGGCGTCGTAGACCGCGTCGCGGCTGAGGGTGTTGTCGAGTCCGGCCTCCTTGAACGGGAAGCCCGACGGCGAGCCGTCCATGTTGGTCATGACCGCGAGCTCGCCAGCGAGCGCCTGCTCGATGGCGTCGCTGCGCAGGTCGGCGCGCAGTGCCGAGTCCTGGCAGAGTGCGAAGATGCTGCCCGCCTGGATGCCCTGGGCGCCAGCGGCGATCGCTTCGTCGAGCGCACCGGGGCGCGCGTACGATCCGGCGAGCCAGAACGGCAGTCCCATCGCTCGCATCTCCTCGAGGTTGGCGTCGTCCTGCGGTCCGTACAGCGGCGACGTGTCGTCGGCGGCGCGGCGACGATTGCGTGGAGGCGCGTTGTGCCCGCCGGCGCGCGGGCCCTCGACGACGAATCCGTCGACGCGTCCGTTGCTGCGCTTCAGCAGCATCGCGCCGAGCACGTGCGAGGAGATGATCGGCAGGAAGTACGGTCGCTTCAACGGCGGGGCGCCCTCGTCGACGCCGATCTCAGCCGGATCGAAGCGCTCCTCGATTCCCTCTCCCGCCTTCTCTCCGATCACCGTCAGGCGATAACTCGCCGGCCGATGCTGCGACAGCTCGTCGAGCGCGCCCGGGATCTGGTGCGGAATGCCCGCGCCCATGATCACGTAATCGACGCCGGCGAGCATCGCGCCATAGAGCGATGGAAGGTGCGCGAGCTGGATCTTCTCGAGATAGTTCACCGCGACGGCGCCGTCGTGACCGTCCTTCGCGAGCCATACCTCGACAAAGCTCGCCGCCACGAGCAGCGCTGCGGCGGCGGTCTTCAACGGATGCGAGAGCATGGGTGGCGTGCGATACGGCTCGACGGGAGAACGGCCTCCCTCGACGAAGTAGCGACCGAGAATCTTCTCCGCGATCCTGGGGAAGGGAAAGTTCTCGAGCGCCCTTCGGACGTGACCGCCGGGATCGCCATCCTGCAGCCGGCGCGTGAGAACCATCCAGACACCGGTTCCGGAGACGGTGCCGAGCTCGCCGGCACGGCTGACTGCGCGCGCGAGCCTCCAGTCGGACAGGCCGATGCCCATGCCGCCCTGGATGATGCGCGGGTGAAGTGAGAGTTCCATGTGCGAGTCTACCGCTTCGTTGACATTGCTTGCGAAACTCGTAGGTACGGGACTTCGCGCAATGCCCCTATGACATCCGTCATGGTCGCGACAACTCGCCGATCGGGACGCCGAGTCCCTCCTCGAGATACGGATCGTGCACCGGCGCCATCGCCGCACGCGAGAGCGCACGATCGGCGACGAGAAGAACGAGGGCGCCGAAGCCCGCGACGACCACGATGTCGATCACGCCCGGCACCGACGATCCGGTCGTCGGCGGAAGCACGATCGTCGCGATGTCGAGGTAGTGTCCGGCGATCACGGCGAGCGAGCCGGCGACGAGCCAGCGCGGATTACGCTTGGCGCCGCGACCGATCAGCAGCACGAACGGAACGATCCACCCGAGCGCCACGTTGGCGATGAAGAACGTCGCGCCTCCGGGCACCGCGAACCGGCTCGCGTAGTAGATGCCCTCCTCGGGCAGGTTCGCATAGTAGATGAGCATGTACTGGCAGAACCACAGGTACGCCCAGAACGTCGAGAACGCGAAGACCATCTTGCCGAGGTTGTGCAGGTGCTCCGTCGTCACGTGCGGCATCAGCCCACGCGCGCGCAGCCAGACGACCACGACGGCGATCGCGGCGAGGCCGCTGGCGAAGACGCCCGAGAACACGTACCAGCCATACAGCGTGCTGTAGAAGTGCGGCTGGACCGACATCAGCCAGTCGACGCTCGCGGTCGTGATCGTCAGCGCGAGCACGACGAGGAACACGCCGGAGATCACGCGCGAGCGCATCGTCGCCGCGACACCGGGTCGATGATCCTGCCGCAGCGACTGGCGACGCAGCAGCCACGCGAAGCCGACCCACACGCCGAGCACGACGACCATGCGCACGGCGAAGAATGGAAGCTGCAACCACGCCGCCTTGAACGCCATCGCACCCTCGGCCTCGATGACTCCGGGATGCGTCCACTCGTAGAGCGCGCCGGCGCCGGCGAGCGTGACGAGCATCGCGACCGCGCCGATCGGCAGGTAGGCCGCGAGCGCCTCGGGGACGCGGCGGATCGTCGTGCTCCACGCTGCGTTCGTCAGGTGATGGATCGTCACGAAGACCACGCCGCCGAGGGCGATCGTGATCGCGAAGACGGCGCCGACGAGATACGCCGGCCAGACGCGTCCGCTGCCGGCGAGAGCCGCAGCGATCGCAACCGCGGCGGCGAGCACCACGAGCGTCGCCAGGATCATGCGTGCCGACGCGCTCAACAGTCGCGTGTTCATCGGGACCCCTGCAGTATTCGGATGAAGTGGACGAGACGCCAGCGGTCCTCGCGCGAGACGAGCGGTCCGTGCGGCGGCATGTTGTTGCGTCCGACGGTGATCACGTGGTAGAGCGTGCCGTCGGCGAGCGCGCGGGATTTGTCGGTCGTGAACGACGGCGGGTTCGGATACTTCGGGATGATCGGTCCGTCGCCGAGTCCCTTCGCGCCGTGGCAGACCGCGCACTGGTTGGCGAAGACGACGGCGCCACGCTTCAGGTTCGCGGCATCGGCCGGCAGCGGGTTGACGAGCTCGCGACCGGCGCGCTCCGCTTCGGCCGGCGTTGCCGCGTAGTCGAAAAGCTCGGCGCCGCGTGCGACGGTGCCGCGCACCGGCGGCTGCAGCGTCATGCGACCCGGCAGCACGTCGTTGCGCGTGAAGGGCTTCGCCGCCGCCGAGTGCTGCATCTGCGTCGGCCACTGGATGTTCGGCAGGGCCACGTCGCGCGCGGCGAGTGCCAGCCCTCCGACGACGACGATCGGCATCATCACGACACCGGTCCATGCAAGAGCTCGTTTCATGCTGCCTCCACTCCGTCGAGCACCGTGATGGCGCGGTGATGCTCCAGAATGCTCCGTGCGCCCAGCGTGTCGGTCGTCCCGTCCTCCTGTCGGAGCACGAGCACGAATCGATCGTCGGTCGCGCCCTCGAACAGCGGCTTGCGCGCGCCCGGCCGCAGCCGCGCGAGCACGAGGAATGCCGCGACCGTCGAGAGTCCGCCGATGAGCACGGTGAGCTCGAACGCGACGGGCACGAAGAGCGCGAGCGGCGCGTTCGGCTTGCCGCCGATATTCATGGGCCAGTCGACGAGCGAGACCCAGAGCTGCAGGCCGACGGCGATCGCCAGGCCGAGCATCGACCCGATGAGCGCGACGCGCGTCAGGCGCGAGCGGCGGAGTCCCACCGCGTCGTCGAGGCCGTGGACGGGATAGGGCGTGTACGCGTCGTGCACCTCGAAGCCGGCTGCGCGCACGTCGCGGGCGGCGCCGACGATCTCGTCCTCGCTGCGGAACCAGGCCGCGATGAAGCGCACGCGACGACCGCCGGGCGTGCGCGCGCCGCGGCCGCGCCATGATGGTCTAGTGCTTCGCATAGTCGATCACCCCCTTGACTTCACTCATCGAGATCACCGGGAAGAAGCGGACGAACAGCAGGAAGAGCGTGAAGAAGAGTCCGAAGCTGCCGAGGAGGATGAAGATCTCGGTCTGCGTCGGCGCATACATCGCCCAGCTCGACGGCAGGAAGTCGCGATGCAGCGACGTGACGATGATCACGAAGCGCTCGAACCACATCCCCACGTTCACGAGAATCGAGAGCGTCAGGATCACCGGCACGCTCCGGCGCAGCTTCCTGAACCAGAACAATTGCGGGACGAGGGCGTTGCACGTCACCATCGTCCAGTACGCCCAGGCGTACGGTCCCATCGAGCGGTTGATGAGCATCGCCTGCTCCCACGGACTGCCGCTGTAGAACGCCATGAACGCCTCGGTCAGGTACGCGAGCGAGACGATCGAGCCGGTCAGCAGCGTGACCTTGGCCATGTTCTCGAGGTGCTGTATGGTGATGTAGCGCTCGAGCGACATGACCTTGCGCGCGACGATCATCAGCGTCAGCACCATTGCGAAGCCGCTGAACACGGCGCCCGCGACGAAGTATGGCGGAAGGATCGTCGCGTGCCATCCCGGAACGATCGACGTCGCGAAGTCGAAGCTGACGATCGAGTGCACCGAGAGCACGAGCGGCGTCGCGAGGGCCGCGAGGATCATGTACAGCGTCTCGTAGCGCGACCACGTGCGGTTCGATCCGTTCCATCCAAAACTCATCACGCGATAGACGGTGCGACGGACCTTCGAGACGACGCGGTCGCGCGCGGTCGCGAGGTCCGGCAGTAGTCCCATGTACCAGAAGACCGCGCTGATGGTGAGGTAGGTCGAGATCGCGAAGAAGTCCCACAGCAGCGGGCTGCGGAAGTTCACCCACAGCGTCCCGCGCTCGTTGAAGTACGGCAGGATCCAGAAGAACAGCCAGGGCCGCCCCATGTGAAGCACCGGGAAGATGCCCGCGCAGGCGACGGCGATGAGCGTCATCGCCTCGGCCGACCGGTTGATCGACGTGCGCCACTTCTGGTTGAACAGGTAGAGGATCGCCGAGATGAACGTGCCGGCGTGACCGATGCCGATCCAGAAGACGAAGTTCGTGATGTCGAACGCCCAGCCGACCGTGCGGTTGAGTCCCCACGTGCCGATGCCGGTCGTCATGGTGTGCCACGCCGCGCCGGCGCCGAGCGCAAGCAGCGCGACGGAGACCGACAGGCCGATCCACCAGGCGCGACCGGGGCGTCGCTCCATCAACCCGACGATGTCGTCGGTGACGTCGCCGGCGCTTCGATAGCCTTCCACCAGCGGCTCTCGCAACGACGAGACCGGCGGGTGATGCGGAGCGTGATGACGCGGCGCGTGCGTCGCGACGCCGTTCGATGCGGCGACGGGAAGGGTCTCGACGGCGGCCTGCGGCCTCTCTTCGCTTGTGAGCATCCTCATACCGCATCCTCCGTGCGAACGGTGGCGAGATAGCTGAGCGCCGAGCGCATGTTCACCTCTTCGAGTATCACGTAGTTGCGGCGGTCGGTCTTGCGGCGCGATACCTCGCTGGCCGCGTCGATCGTGTTGCCGAAGCTGATCGCGCGGGCCGGACAGCTCTGCTGGCATGCGGTCATCACGTCGCCGTCGGCAAGCTCGCGTCCCTCGTTGCGCGCGCGGATCTTCGCCTCCTGCAGGCGCTGCACGCAGAACGTGCACTTCTCCATCACGCCGCGACTGCGCACCGTGACGTCCGGGTTGAGCGCGAGGTTGGTCATCGGGTCGTCGTGCTGGTACTCGAACCAGTTGAACCGCCGTGCCTTGAGCGCGCAGTTGTTGGCGCAGTAGCGCGTGCCGACGCAGCGGTTGTACACCTGCATGTTGATGCCGTCGCTGCTGTGCACGGTCGCGAGCACCGGACAGACGTTCTCGCACGTCGCGTTGTCGCACTGCCCGCACATGATCGGCTGGAAACCGACGTCGGGATTACGCTCGTCGCCGTCGAAGTAGCGGTCGATGCGCATCCAGTACATCTCGCGCTGGTTGACGATCTCCTGGCGGCCGACGACCGGGATGTTGTTCTCGGCCTGGCAACTGATCACGCAGGCTCCGCAGCCGGTGCACGCGTTGAGGTCGATCGCCATTCCCCACTTCAGGTTCTCGTAGTCCCGTCCATGCCACATCTGGTCGTCGCCGTGCGCGGCGGACTCGATCGCCGCCGCCGGAGCGAGCGTCGCATCGAGCGAGACGCGGCGCACGAGATCGCGTCCTTCGCTCGACGAATGCGGCTGCACCGTCGCGAGCGCGACGCTCCTTCCGGTCGGTGCGATCGCCACGCCGTCGAGACTGTAGGCGCGCGGGGCTCCGGGATCCATCAGCGCGACGGCGTTGGCGCCGACGTTGCTGCCAACATCGCCGGCGTTGCTGCGTCCGTAGCCGAGCGCGATCGCGATCGTCGTCGGATGCATCCCCGGCTGGATGTGCGCCGGCAGCTCGAGCCGCGCCTGGCCGCGCGTCACCGCCAGGACCGCGCCCTCTTCGATGCCGCGCTCGCGCGCCAGCGATGGCGCGATGCAGACGTAGTTCTCCCACGCGATGCGCGAGATCGGATCGGGGAGCTCCTGCAGCCACGGACTGCCCGCATGCGCGCCATCGCGCATCGAGGGCTTCTCGTAGAGCACGGCGGCCAGTCCCGTCGTCGGGCGCTGCGCGCGCGCCGCGGTCGCGGCGATCGCACCCGCCACGGTCGTCGCGGCCGCCGGTGCGGCTGCCGGTGCGGCCTCCGGTGCGGCCGCCGGTGCGGCCGCGTGCCCGGCTGCCGAAGCCTCCGCCGGTGCAGTCGTTTGTGGCACAGTCGACGCGGAGCCCGTGCTGGACGCCACGGACTTCCCCGCGGCGCGCGGCTCGAACGCAAAGACACCATCGTGCAGCGAGCGCTCCCAGAACGCCTCGAAGCCGGCGAGGTCCGCCTGCAATGGGAAGAAGACGTCACGCCATGTGTCGCGCACGGCCGTGTGAGCGTCGCGCGCGTCGCCACTCCAGCGCAGCAGGCTCTCGATCGCACTGCGCGTGGAGAACAGCGGCGCGATTGCCGGCTGCACCGTCGAGGCCACGCCCTCGACCGGCGCGCGGTCGTCCCAGCCCTCGAGGAAATGGTGCGGCGGGCAGACGAACTGCATCCGCGCGCTCGTCTCGTCGCGGCGCGGACTCAGCGCGATCGTCAGCGGGACCTTCGCCAGAGCGCGCTGGAAGCGCGAGCCGTCGGGCAGGTCGTAGACGGGGTTGACGCCGGCGACGACGAGCGCACCGATCGCGCCGGACTCCATCGCCTCGACGAGTCCGGCCATCTCGGCGTCGTCGCCGCGACGCTGCGCGGAGGCGGCGTCGAGATCGACCGTGCTGCCGTAGGCGCCGCAGGCCTCGTTGATCGCGTTGACGAGCTGCTGTGCATCGGGGTCGTTCAGGCCGCAGACGACGAGCGCCTCGCCGCGGTGCGCACGAACCTCCGCCTCGATGCGACTAACCTCGCGTGTGAGCTCAGCTCGAAGCGAGCCGTTCGCTGTCGAGTCAGCATTTGCTCCAGAGTCCGCAGTCGCTGCTGAGCCAGCATCCCCTCCGCTCATGCGCGCGGCGAGCATCGCGATCATCGCGAGCGTCTCCGACGGACTCGCGACGACGCGCCGATCGGCCTTCGCGCCGGTGAGCGACATGCGCGACTCGACCTGGATGTGGCGCGCGGTGCGCTCGCGTCGGCGTTCGACGTCGCGGCTGTCGGCGTATCCGCGGGTGAACTGCACGGGCGAGATCCAGGTGCCGAGGAAATCGGCGTCGAAGCCGACGACCAGACGCGCGCGCTCGAAGCGATACGTGGGCGTCAGCGGTGCGCCATGCGTGCGCCGGTGCGCCTCGCGGATCGCGGAGCCGGAGACGGCGTCGTAGACGACGTGGCGTCCATCGGTGAACGTCGCAAGTAAGCCGTCGATCGCGCGTTGCATGGTCGGGCCGATGCCGCTGCCGGTGACGACGCGGACGGCGCGTCCGTCACGGCGCACCTGCTCGAGCTTCGCGGCGATCTTCGTGTCGACGGCCTTCCAGTCGCTCTCGACGCCGCCGGCGAGCGGAGCCTGCAGGCGCGTGGCGTCGAAGAGATCGAACACCATCGCGTGGGCGACCGAGCAGAGCCCTCCGCGCGACAGCGGATGCTCCGGATTGCCCTCGAGCTTGATCGGGCGTCCCTCGCGCGTCTTGACGAGGACGCCGCACGCGGCGCTGCAGCCGCCGCACGTCGAGGCGTACCAGTTGGCGACGCCGGGCGTCGACTCC
>DATLHO010000312.1:0-6181 GCA_035539855.1 Kapaibacterium sp. (SeqCode)
CCCGGCAGGATCCGTGCGTCCAGCTCGATGGCCGCCTCGCCCGGGATGACGTTGACCTTCGCGCCGGCCTCGATGATCGTTGGCGTCGCGGTGTTGTGGAGAATCGCCGAGAGGTTGCCGCCGAGAACGCCGAGGCGTGGCAGCAGCCGATCGGTGAGCGTGGGCCGCAGAAGCGAGCGCAGGACGAGTCCCTGGGCAGGGGGCAGATGGCGCGCCATCGTGGTGATCATTTGACGGGCCAACGGTGTGACGTGAACGGGCAGAGGCTGTCGATCGAGTCGTCGGAGGATCGTCCCCAGCCGGCCGATCGCGCTTCCCAGCACCGGAATCGAGCCATGGCCCGACTCGCCGCGAATGCGCATCCGCACCCGGCAGAACTGCTTTTCCGCCACCATGATCGGGTAGAACCGTCGTCCGGCCACGTGCTGCGTGAATCCGCCGAGCTCCCCGAGAGCATGCCGAATCCCCTCGAAAAGCCCGAAATGATGCTCGACGAGGAATCCCGCCCCTTCGATACCGCCCGCCTCCTCGTCGCTGACGACCGCAAGAACGACATCACCCGGGGGCTTCATCCGCTCACCCATTAGCCGGAACATCGTCGCCAGCATCATGGCGACGGCACCCTTCATGTCGAGTGCGCCCCGTCCCCAGACGAATCCCTGGTCGATCGTTGCGGAGAACGGAGGGTGGGTCCAGCTCTGACCGTCGGTCGGAACGACGTCGACATGTCCGTACAGAAGCAGCGGCGGCGCCTCTCCCCGACCGGGAAGACGCGCGACGAGGTTCGGTCGCTCGGGTGTGCGGCCGTGCTGGCTGAAGGCAATGCCGGCGGCGTCGAGCTGCCCGGCGATCCACTCGATGCAGGCACGCTCGGCCCCCGGGGGGTTGGTCGTGTCGAATCGAAGGAGAGCCCGGAGGAGCTCGACGGGGTCGGGAGAGTGCGTCATCATCGGCGCGAAGATACCGCATCGCACCGACCGGGGAGAGAAGTCGTCACCCGCTCCCGGGAACAGGAGCGGGTGACGGTTCGAATCGAATCGCTTGGGCTAGGGCTTCAGGTGAATACTAGTCCCAGACCGGACGGCCATTGGGCGAGGATCGGACCATGCCGAAGGCAAGGCGGACCCAATGGGCGACATGGATGGTCAGGGAGATTGCAGCGACGATGCAGGCGGCTGCGACGAACGCGCAGACGAGTACGAAGAAAGGCGAGGGCATTGTAGGTAGGGAATAAACGTTGGACCTCAACGGAGACACTGAAGGACCAGTTTCGATTGTCTCCGACCACGGGCAAATGTAATGACTCGTGAGCCGGATTGGAAGCGTTGATTGAAGTGGAGCGAACTTTTTTACTCACTCCACGCATCAAGCCTCGTTTTCGCGTCAGAATCGAGTCACTTAGGTTCCGGCAGTTAAAGAAAAACGCGAGGCGTTATCCACAGGATAGGCCTCGCGTTATCCACAGTCGGCGGAACCAGCCGTTTCGTCAGTCCGGCTTGGCCTCTGGCTGATCGTCGGCTGGCGGTGTCTCGAGGTCGTCTCCGGTGCCATCGTCGGCGCCATTGGCGTCCTGCTGCATCCGGATGATCTCGATGTGCCGGCGGATCGAGTCGGCGCGCTGCAGTATGATCGTCGCGCGCTGGATGAGCTGCTCGGAGTCGATGAAAATGCCGTCGAGCGTCTGTCCGCGCTCGCGGAGGATCTGCAGTTGCTCGAAGCTGATCGTCGAATCCGCCAGATCTGGCAGCAGCGTGGGCCGCGCGGACGCGGCGGTCCGGGAAGCTCCACCATGACGTCGGATGAACACCCTCGCGGCCGGCGTCGCGCTGCGGTAGCGGACGGGCGCAGACCGATCGAGCGACCCGTCGCGCGGCGACCCTGCGCGCGCCGTCTCCGCCACGGGCGTCTCGGCCAGCTGCGATCCGACGAAGGCGCCGAGCGTCCCGATTTCGCTGCTCGTGAGCTCGAGCGTGCGGACGCGCCGGTCGTTGGTCGTGACCGTGAACGTCGTCGGCGCACCGAAGGCGGTCGGCCTCGGCAGGTCCGATCCGGCTATGACGACGTACCGCGTCGAGGCATCGCTGCCGCGGCGGGCGTCGAGCTGCGAGCGGCGCAGCTCCGTGCTGAGACTCAGATACTCCCTCTCGAGCGCCAGGCGTGTGTCGTCCATCGAGCGACGGAACTCGGCCGGAAGATCCTCCGCGGCCTCCTGAAGCTCCTCGAGCACGCGGAGTCGGAGCGAGGGGAGGTCGAAGCTGACGGCGAGTCCATTGTCGTCGGACTGCAGGAGTGAGGTCCGGATCGCGCGCTCGAGCGAGTCGATGCCCGGTACCGCGCGAAGGTCGAAGCCGCTCAGGCGCGTCGGGACCGTCCCGGCGCTCGCGTGCATGTTGATCGAGAGGGCTCCCTGGCGCGGCGCGACCGAGACGTAGCACGTGCGCGTCGAATCGATCGGCAGCCGGCCGCTCACCGCGAAGTCGATGAGCTCTTCACTGGTGATCGCCGGGACCATCAGCGCCGAGGAGCTCAGATCGAGCCCGGCGCGCGCGACATCGGTCCGTCCGGCCGGAGCCGCCGCGATCGTCCGCGGGGGCCGTGATGAGACCGGCGCGTCGTCGCCGCCGAGCATCGTGGTCAGCACCGCGACGGTCGTGACGGCGGCGGCGGCGAGACCGGCGACGCCCCAGCCGATGCCGAAGCTGGAAGTCGAGGCAGTCCGCGCGGCGGTCTGGATCGCTCCGCTGGTCAGCTTGCTGCCGAAACCGACGCCGGCGCCGATCGCGGGCGCGGCCGGGAACGCCGTCTGTGAGATTTCGGTGAGCGAACGCAGATCGCGCACGTAGTCGCGCGCTTCCTCGGAGCCCGCCAGGAGCCGCTCGACGACATCCTGCTCGGATCCGTCGAGCTCGCCGTCGCAATGGGCGGAGAGGAGTGTTCGCTCGGTATCGGTAAGTCTCGTTGTCATCCTGTCTCTGAACTCGCGATCAATTCTGAGTGTCGCCCGGCATGTTACCATCACGCATGTAGGGAAGCAGCTCGTCGCGGAGGCGATCGCGTGCGCGGGCGAGCCGCGACTTGATCGTCCCCATCTCGACCTTGAACACGTCGGCGAGCTCCTTGTAGCTCAGCTCCTCGATCTCCCGCAGATACAGCAGCATCTGCGTATCCGGCGGCAGCCGCTTCATCGCCGCGCGCACGGCGTCGCGGCGCTCGTCGGCATCGACCTGCTGATCGTTCTCGCTGTGCGGATGCGCCGCCGAGTCGCTCGAGAACCAGTCGTCGAACGAGAAGAAGCGCCGCAGCTTGCCACGCCGCAGCTCGTCGCGACAGCGGTTGACCGCGGTCGTGTAGAGGTACGTCGAGAACGAGGCGTCACCCCGGAACCGGCCGAGCGAGAGATAGACCTTGACGAAGATGTCCTGGACGATGTCCTCGATGTCGGTTCTGAACCCGACGACGGAGGCCACCAGCCGCACCACCTTCTCGCGGTACCTGAGCACGAGCTCGTCGAACGCCGCAGTGCTGCCCGAGACCGTCTCGGCGACCAGCGCCGTGTCTTCGAGCGCTCCGATGCGCTGACGGTCGATGCCTCGCTGGGCTGACAGATCATGCACGGAGTGCGCGACTCGCGGTTCTGTTCGGAACGACTCGACCCGGCCTGGAATGACTGTACTACCGGAGATTACATCCATGAGAAAAGAAGCGACCGTAACCGTGTCCTGGCTTGTGACGCTCTCCGTACGACGTTGTTCCGAACATTTTTCGAGCGGAACTCCGGCCGATACCCTCCGTCAGTACCGGCGAACCAACACTGCCCGGGAGTCTCGAGCGATCGAGACGACGCAGTAATGACACAACGATCGATCGAAAGAAACGAAAGACGGAGAAACACCCGATGAAGAACGCACTGGTTACGATGATCGGCCTGGCCGCACTGACGCTGCCGGCATATGCACAGGAGGTACCTCCGGTGTTCATCAGCGATGCGAGCGCGGCCCCGCAGGTCGAGGTCCCCGAGGGTGCCTTCGAGATCGCGGTGCCGAACCTCGGCACCGAGCTGCCTGTGGACAGGACTCCCAGGGAGGACCGCGCCATCCCGACCCGGCCATCGATGGAGATCGTGAGCGGCGCCAGGCTGCTCGAGAAGTCGCGCTCGTTCAGTGAGCGCAGTCGCGCGCGCCGCGTCGAGATTCTGCACAACGACGCCACCGTCCACGCGCCGACCGCCGACCGCGTCACGGTCATCTCGCGTCTCGGACCGGCACCCAGTCCGCGCAACATCGGAACGACGCCGCGCACGACGCGCATCGTCATCGTGCGCTCCGCGACCGTGAACGAGGCCGTCATCTCCAACGCGCCCGTCGCGATCGTGGCCTTCGCCGAGCGCTCCTCCGGAACCGTCGCCGAGGCGCCGATTCCCACACCGGAGGTCCCAGAGTACTCGCGACCCGAGCCCGAGCCGCCGTCGGCGGTCGAGCTGATGGCCGCCGCCAATGCGGGATACTCGCTGTCGAGCGCCGCACCGAACCCGGTCAGCACGAGCGCGTCGATCAGCTTCACGCTGCCTCGCGCCGGCCGCACCGAGCTCGCGGTCTTCGACAACGCCGGACGCGTCGTCGCGACCCTCGCCGACGACAACCTCGATGCCGGCACCCACACGCGGACGTTCGACGCGAGCGGACTTCCGGCCGGACTCTATCTGTATCGGCTTAGCTCCGGAGGCTATGCGGAGACGAAGACCATGACCGTGGTTCGATAGAGACCGGTCGGTTCCAATGCGAAGCGGGACAGCACGAATCGTCGTGCTGTCCCGCTTCATTTCGACCAGTGTCGTGCGTGTCGACTACAGCGAGCCGAAAGCATACACGGCGTTGAGATCGGGGATGGGGCTGCCACCCGCGCGCTCGAGCGTCACGGCGAAGGCCTCGGCCGCTTCGATGTCCTTCAGGCGCTGCATCGTGTCGATGCGCCCGTCGACGTCGAAGACACCGGCGTCGATGCGCTTGTCGTCGTGGATCGCCCAGAGCTGGTACTGCTTGCCGGCCGGCGGAGCGGGAAGGTTCTTGGCGATGAGGACGACCTCGCGCGAGCTTGGATTCCAGTACACGACCGGATGCACCGTCGGCGCGTGCTCGGTGCCGTTGAGCTGCACGGCGTGATAGTCGGCGCTGCGCATGATCGTCATCGCCCGCTCGGCGCTCTGCGCGCGCGAGGCGATGACGCTGTTGGCGCCGGCGAGCTGGCGATTCTCCTCACGCAGCAGCTCGGCCTCTTCGGCGGCATTGCGCCACTGGATGCCGAACCACGCCGCGGCGCCCACACTGATCGCAACGAGAATCCACGAGGCCGCGAGGTTGTAGCGTGCCGGACTCCGCAGGGGAGCCGACGTGACTCCGGCTCCGCGCGCGGATGGCCCGGTCGTCATCGGAATCACGGTCGCGGAGCGCCCGGCCTCGCCGCCGGTCTCGGCGCCGCCGCCGGTCACGGCCTCGGCGCCGGTCACGGCCTCGGCGCGATCGATCGCGTCGAGGATCGAGCGGCGCAGCTCGCGACGCGGCGCCCGCTCGTGATGGCGATCGAGCAGCGCGAGCGCCTCGCGGATCTCGCGGATCTCGCGGGCGATCTCCGGATCGAGCGCGGCGCGACGCTCCACCTCGGACTTTTCGTCCGGGGGAAGAGCATCCATCACGTAAAGCTCGAGGATGCCTGAGTCCTTATAGTTCTGCGTGTCCACTTATCCTGGCTGCTCCGTTCCGACAACTTCCTTCCGAAGCTGCATGATCGCTGCCCGTAACCGGGTCTTGACGGTGCCGAGCGGCATCGAAAGCTCGCGCGCGGCCTCCTCGTGGGTGAAGCCGCGGTAGTAGATGAGGTCGATGATCTGCTGCTGCTCCGGACGAAGCTGTTTGAGCAGGCCCTCGACGCCGATCGCGTCGGATGGCGTCGTCGTGCTGTCCTGACGGTCCACCTGAGATACGACGCTATCAATGCTCTGGTTCTTGAGCGAATTGCGGAAGCCCTTCGATCGCACCTTGTCGATCGCGACGCTGCGCGCGACGCTCATCAGCCACGTCGCCAGCGCGCCCTTGGTCGCGTCGTACGAATCGAAGCTCCGCCACACCTTCACGAAGGTCTCCTGCAGCACGTCCTCGGCGATCTCCTCGAAGCGCACGATGCGACA
>DATLHO010000313.1:0-19849 GCA_035539855.1 Kapaibacterium sp. (SeqCode)
GATTGGGAATGAGATCGGCGCGGCGCTGGTACTGGTTCTCGACCTGTGACCACGCCTCGTTGACCTGTTCCTCGCTCGAGACGAGGCTGTTGTACGTGCCGCAGCCGCTCATCAACAGGATGATGGCGATGACTACGACAACGATGAGTCCGATGGATTTCCTCATGTTCGTCGCCCGGAATGTGTGCGATGTATCGACGCGGGATTGGGATTTCGATTAACGTGCCATCTTCATCGCAATAGCGCGATGAGCTCGAAGAGCTCGCGCGAGATCTCGGCCCGGCGCTCCCAGGTCTGACGCATCGGCGTCAGCACGACCCGGCCGGCGATCTCGCCCGCCATTACACAGCGCTCTCCGGCGAGCAGCGCGTCGACCGCTGCGACGCCGAGGCGCGTCGCGAGGTTGCGGTCGCGCGCCGTGGGACTTCCTCCGCGCTGGATGTGCCCGAGCACGACCAGGCGCGCCTCGCTCTCGAAGCGCCGCGAGAAGTCGTCGAGGAACTTCTGCGCCCGACCGTACTCGTCGCCCTCGCTGATGATGAAGATGTGACGCTTCGGCTCAGGGAACCTCTCCATGTAGTCGCAGAGATCCTCGAAGTCGGTCGGCGTCTCGGGGATCGCGACGAACTCGGCGCCGGTGGCCAGGCCGACGTCGACGGCGATGAATCCGGCGTCGCGACCCATGACCTCGATGAAGAACGTGCGGTTGTGGCTCTCGGCGGTGTCACGCAGGCGATCGACCGCCTCGACCGCCGTGTTGACCGCGGTGTCGTAGCCGATCGTGTAGTCGGTCCCGAACAGGTCGTTGTCGATCGTCCCGGGCGTGCCGACCGTCGGGATGCCGTGCTCCTCGAAGAAGATCGTCGCTCCCTTGAACGTCCCGTTGCCGCCGCAGGCGACCAGTCCCTCGATGCCGCGGCGGCGGAGATTCTCGGCCGCGGTCGCGCGGCCGTCGGCCTCCATGAACGCGTCGCAGCGCGCGGTGCCGAGCACGGTTCCGCCGCGACCGATGATGCCGCTGACGTCGTTGTGATCGAGCCGCGTGATCTCGTCGTCGATCATGCCCTGGTAGCCGCTGCGGATGCCGTGAACCTCGATGCCCCGCGCCATGCCGTAGCGCGCGACCGCGCGCACGCAGGCGTTCATGCCCGGCGCGTCGCCGCCGCTGGTGAAGACTCCGATGCGCTTCATATCCTCCTGCGTTTCGACGTAGTTGACTCCAGCGGCAAGGCTGCCGCCGTGGGTCGCGCGAATGTACGCCTCCGAAGGCGATCCACCCTGATTCGGGACAGGATCGGGGCCATACCGACTCTTACAGTTTTCCCCCGCGTTCGCCTCGGTCGGCAGGGCAGGTTTTGGGAAGTTGGGGAGATTGCCTTTTCACGAACCGGCGGACCAGCAGATGCGCGGCTACAACACGACTCGTGAGTTCATCGACGCCCTCGAGAAGGCCGGTGAGCTCGTTCGCATCACCGCCGAGGTCGATCGCGACCTCGAGATCTCCGAGATCGCCTCGCGCGTCATGCGCGAGTACGGGCCGGCGCTGCTGTTCGAGAACGTCCGCGGCTCGAAGATCCCGCTGCTCATCAACGCGTTCGGCTCCGCGCGCCGGATGACGATGGCCCTCGGCGTCGATCGGCTCGACGACGTCTCCGACCGCATCACCTCGCTCGTCGAGATCAAGCCCCCGACGTCGTTCCGCGCAGCACTCAGGATGTTGCCGCAGGTCGCGCAGGTGCGCAACTTCCCTCCACGCACGGTCAAGTCGGCGCCCTCGCAGCACACGGTGCTGCGCGGCGAGCAGGTCGACCTCGACGCTTTGCCGATCATCACGTGCTGGCCCGAGGACGGTGGACGCTACATCACGCTGCCGCAGGTGATCACGAAGAATCCCGAGACCGGCTCACAGAACCTGGGGATGTACCGCATCCAGGTGCTCGATCGCAATACGGCGATCCTGCACTCGCAGACGCATCACGGCACCGCGGCGCACCTGCGGATGTACCGCGAGCGAGGCATCACGAAGGTCCCGTGCGCGGTCGCGATCGGCGGCGCATCGGCGGCGACCTACGCGGCAACCGCGCCGATGCCCCCGGAGCTCGACGAGTGGATCCTCGCCGGGTTCATCCGCGAGGAGCCCATCGAGCTCGTCGCCGGAGTCGACACCGACCTGAAGGTACCGGCGCAGGCCGACATCATCCTCGAGGGCTACATCGACCTCGACGACATCCGGACCGAGGGACCGTTCGGCGACCACACCGGGTTCTACACGCTGCGCGACGAGTACCCGGCGTTCCACATCACGGCGATCACGATGCGACCCGATCCGGTGTACTGTACGACGATCGTCGGACAGCCGCCGAAGGAGGACTACTTCCTCGGCAAGGCGACCGAGAGGATCTTCCTGGCGATCCTGAAGAAGACGCTGCCGGAGATCGTGGACATGAACCTTCCGATCTTCGGGGTCTTCCACAACTTCGCCTTCGTCTCGATCCGCAAGGAGTATCCGCATCACGCGCGCAAGGTGATGTACGCGCTCTGGGGCCTGGGACAGATGTCGACGACGAAGTACCTCGTGATCGTCGACGCCGACGTCGACGTGCAGAGCACCGACTCGGTGATGTTCTACGTCGGTTCGAACGTCGACCCCGAGCGCGACGTGCAGATCGTCCGCGGCCCGATCGACGTCCTCGACCACGCGACGAACATGAGCGGGTGGGGAGGCAAGATGGGCATCGACGCGACGCGCAAGTGGAAGTCCGAGGGATTCCCGCGCGAGTGGCCGGCCGAGCTCTCGATGACGCCCGCGGTCATCGAGCAGGTGTCGGCTCGATGGAGCGAATACGGCCTGCCCGACGCACTCAAGGGCACCGACACGGTCCGCCGACGCGGCGTCCTCAGCGAATCGCAGGCAACGGCATCCGGCGGAGGCAAAATCGGAACGATCGATTCGCCCGGAGCCCAGATCGACCAGTAGCAACGGACGCCGACGACGACTGCGGGCGCAGCCCGAACACAAACGCACACTCGCATCGGAACTCCATGTCAGACCAGGTTCGCCTGATGTTCTCCGACATCGCGCCGGGATACGATCTCGGCAACGATGTGCTCTCCTTCGGAACGCACCGCCTCTGGAAGCGGAGGATGGTGCGTGCCGCGCGGGTGCCGAAGGGCGGGCGCGTGCTCGACCTGGCCACGGGAACCGGAGACATCGCGCTGCTGTTCGCCGCGGCGGTCGGTGAGGGAGGCTCGGTCACCGGCGTCGACTTCTGCGCCGACATGATCGAGCAGGCGCGTCGACGGCCGAAAAACCAGCGCCGGTCGATGAGCTTCGAGGTCGGCGACGCCATGAGCCTGCGCTTCGCCGACGACGCGTTCGACGCGACGTCGATCTCCTTCGGCATCCGCAACGTCGATGACCCGGTCAGGGCGCTAGCGGAGATGCGCCGGGTCACGCGGCCGGGCGGACGCGTCGTCGTGCTCGAGTTCGGCCAGCCCGGTGGACTCTTCGGCTCGCTCTACCGCTTCTACACGGGCCGCATCGGTCCGATCGTCGGGGGGATCATCACGGGGCATCGCGACGCCTACGCGTACCTGGACCGCACCGCCGCGAAGTTCCCATGCGACCGGGCGTTCGTCGAGCTGATGAACCGAGCCGGGATGCAGCGGGTCGAGTGGCGCCCGCTGTTCGGAGGCATCGCCTGGCTCTACGTCGCGGAGGTCGAGTGATGGCAGCGATGCGACGCTCGATCACCGTCGGGATCACCGGCGGAAGCGGCGCGGTCTACGCGGTGCGGCTGCTGCCGATCCTCGCGCGCCACTATGCGCGCGTCGACGTCGTCATGTCGAATGCCGCGCGCCAGGTGCTCGCGACCGAGGTCGAGACCGACGCGCCGCGCGAGGGACGCTGGACGATGGCGGAGCTCGACGAGAACGCGGGCGAGATCACCGTCTGGAACAACCAGAACTACAGCGCGCCGTTCGCTTCGGGCTCGAACTGTGCCGAGCAGATGCTGATCATCCCGTGCTCGATGAGCACGGTCGCGTCGATCGCGCACGGCATCGATCAGAACCTGCTGCACCACGCCGCGGCGGTGTCGATCAAGGAGAAGCGCCAGTTGATCATCCTGCCGCGCGAGACGCCGCTGTCGGCGATCCACCTGCGCAACCTGCTGACGCTCGCGGAGCTCGGCGTGACGGTCATCCCGGCGATGCCCGGTTTCTACGGCGGAGAGCGGACGTTCGACGACCTCGTCGACTTCGTCCTGCAGAAGGTCATCAACCATCTCGGCCTCGACGTTCGACTGCGGGCGAAGTGGGGCGAGGCATGAGCATCACAGCGATGAGCAACCAGGCAGACGCCCAGTCACGAATCCTCGCGCGCGTGCGCGCGCTCGTCGAGCGCGGCGAGCGCGTTCCCGCCGCGGACATCGCGGCACTGTTCACCGTCGCCGACACGAACGCCCTGGCCCGCATCGCGCGCGTGCCGCGCGAGCGCCGCTTCGGCCGTGCCGCGTTTTACACCGACGCGTCCGGTTCCGACTACCGCGCCGAGACGGCCGAGTCGATCGACGCCGCCGCGCAGTTGACGGGCGGCTCGTACGCCGACGTGATCGCCCACATGCGCTCGACCGGAAGAATCTACGTGAGCGGTGAGGGCGCCGAGCTCTTCGACGAGTCCCTGCGCGCGCGTCTGGCTCCGCGCGCCGTCGCGGCGGATACCTGGCTGGCGGTGCACCGGGCGGCGCACGAGGCCGGCATCCGTTCGATCGCGACGATGACGTATCTGACGGCCGAGCATCCGGAAGCCTACGCGGCGCACCTCGAGGCCATCCGCCTGCTTCAGGACGCGACGGGAGGCTTCGCGGCGTTCGTCCCGCTGCCGGTGCACAACCGCCATCACGAGGCGAGCTACCGTGCGACGCCGACGGCACACCAGTCGCTGCGCGCCGTCGCGATCGCGCGCATCGCGCTCGACAACGTCGAGCACATCGGGGTCGCGCCCGCGCTCGTTGGGGCCGAGGTCGCGTACATCGCGATGAGCTACGGCGCCGACGTCGTCGATACCACGATCACGCCGGCATCGGTGCGCATGCTCGAGAGCGATGCGCAGGTCGGATTCGACCTGCCCGTGCTCGACCAGAGCGCTCCGAGCGCTGCCGCCGAGACCGAGCTCGTCGCGTCGCGCCTCATCGAGGCGCGATTCGTGCCGACCGCAGTCGACCTGACGATGACGCCGCGCATGGACGCGATCACCAGAGAGGCACTATGACCAGCACCAACCCGGTTCCACCCGCACGGAAGCTCCGCGTCGTCGCCGCCGACTTCCTCAACTCGCTGCCATTGACGGTCGAGATGGCCGAGGACGACGAGTTCGCGTTCGAGTACGTCGTGCCGAGCGAGGGAGCGCGCAGGATCATGGAGCAGGAGGCGGAGATCGCGCTTCTGCCGGTCGCCGCGCTTGCGGAGATCGGCGGCCTCGAGGTCGTGCCGGGTCCCTGCATCGGCGCCAACGGGCGCGTCGAATCGGTGGTCATCGTCAGCGACGTGCCGATCGATCGCATCGAGCGCGTCTTCGTCGACAACGCCAGTCGCACGTCGGTGATCCTCGCGAAGATCTTCCTCGACTCCGTCGGCAAGGGAGACATTCCGATGATCCGCATGCGCGGCGACGAGATCCCGCCGCTGGTCGCGGCCTCCGACGCCGGACTGCTCATCGGCGACGTCGCCTTCCGCGATTCGCGCCGGTTCAAGTACCGCCACGACCTCGCCGATTCCTGGAAGCGTCTGACGGGCGAGCCGTTCGTCTTCGCTGTCTGGGCGGCGCAGCCCGGCGTGCTCACGCCCGAGATCGTCGAGAGGATCAACCGTCGCTTCTGGGACGGCCTCGCGCGCAAGCACCAGATCGTCGAGGAGTGGGCCGAGCGCAACGCGATGCCGAAGCAAGAGGTCGCCGAGTACCTCGATGAGCGCATCCAGTACAATCTCAATCGCCCCGCGTGGAACGGGCTGCAGGAGTTCTTCCGGCTCGCCAGCAACATGCGCCTGCTGCCGGACGCGCGCCTGGAGTTCGCTCCCTCGGCCGCGCCGAGCGGCGCCGACGCGCTGCGAAGCACGTTCGGGCGCTTCACGCCCGAGGTCGTCCCGTTCAGCCGCAGCTACGGCATCGACCGGATCCTGGCGCGTGCCGAGGCCGGACGACGCATCGCGCTGCACGACGCAGAGCGTCTGTACGCCGAGGCCGACCTCGTCGAGCTCGGCCAGGTCGCCGACACCATCCGCGAGCGTATGAACCCGGGCAACCGGATCTCCTACATCATCGCGCGCAACATCAACTACACCAACGTCTGCAACGTCGACTGCAACTTCTGCGGCTTCTATCGCAGCGACGATCCGAAGCGCAAGGGGCACGACGAGGGCTACGTCCTGACGCGCGAGCAGATCCGCCAGAAGATGGACGAGCTCGCCGATGCCGACGGTGTGCAGGTGCTGCTGCAGGGCGGTGTCAATCCAAACCTCCCGCTCGAGTACTACACGAGCCTGTTCCGCTGGCTCAAGAGCGAGTGGCCGCAGATCCATCTGAACAACCTCTCGGCCGACGAAGTGCTCGGACTCTGTCCCGATCGCACGCCCGCGCAGATCGAGCACGTGCTGCGCACACTGCGCGACGCCGGACTCGACGCGCTGCCGGGCGCAGGCGCGGAGATCCTCGTCGATCGGGTGCGCCGCCGCGTCTCCTACAAGAAGAGCCGCTCGTCGATCTGGCTGGAGGTCATGCGCCAGGTCGGCAAGATCGGCATGAAGGCGTCGGTCACGATGCTCTACGGAATGGGGGAGACCACCCGCGACAAGTTCGCGCACATGGCGAAGATCCGTCAGCTCCAGGATGAGGTCGAGCCGTTCACCGTGTTCATCACCTGGCCGTATCGCAAGGCCGAGGAGCAGAAGCTCCGCAGCTTCGATCAGTCGGGCGCGACCTACCTGCGCATGCAGGCGATCAGCCGCATCTACTTCGACAACATCCAGCACATCATGTGCTCGTGGGTCACGCAGGGTCCCGACGTCGGACAGGCCGCGCTGAGCTACGGCGCCGACGACTTCGGCTCGGTGATGTTCGAGGAGAACGTCGTCTCCGCCTCCGGCGTGACCTATCGCATGGATGCCGGCTCGATGGAGCACTACATCCGCGACGCTGGGTTCATACCGTTCCGGCGCAAGGGCGACTTCAGCGACTGGAATCGCGAGGAGCACGACGCGCTGCGCGCGCGCGCGATCGTCGCCGAGCTCGCGCCCGGGCAGATCTGATCGCGAGCGTCGCGTCGGCACGGTGCCGACGGTCGCCGATGCGACCCGGCAGTGCCTTGCGCGGGAGCCCCGCCGGCTCCACTATCATGCGTGTCGCCGACGAGCGCCGAGGCGACCGCACCGTATCGATGTGATCATGCCCAGTCTGGCTTCGCTCCGTCTCGTGCTCTGTCTGATCGGCGCGCTCGCCGCGGAGGCGAGCGCGCAGCACGTCGTCGTCGTCGGCTCGGCCGACGAGCTGCAGCGACTGCTTGCACGGCGCGTCGACTCGATCGAGATCCGACTGTCGCCGGGCAGTTACCACCTCGTTCCGACCCACCACGTCGAGCCGACCTGCGGCAACTGCATCGACTCGTTGACGCGCGTCGCGTACACGCGCGGCGTTCGCATCAGCGGCCGGGCGGTACGCCTCGTCGGTCCTCAGGATCGCTCGGCCGAGATCGTCACGCACGCCGGCTACGGACTGCTGGTGGAAGACTGCGTCGGCTGCACGATCGAAGGACTGACGATCACCGGCGGCGAGCGCGACTCCTCCGGCGCCGCGACCGATGCGGCGATCGTGGTACGCCGCAGCAGCGTCGAGATCGTCAACAACCGCATCACCGGCAACCTCGGCGACTCGGCGACGGTCGGGCGCCTCGTTGTAGGGATCATCGGCATCGCGGGTCGCGAGGGCAGCGATATGCACATCACGCGCAACGACATCACACGGAACTCGTGGGATGGCATCGCGCTGTATCGCGGAGCGCGCGCCGACATCCGCGGCAACGTCATCGACGGCGTCGATGCGGCGACCGGACCGCGCGTCGGCGGTGGGAGGGGCGTCGCGATCGGCATCACCTGGAACGCCGTCGCGACCGTCGAGGAGAATCTCGTGCGGCGCTACTGGAAGGGCATCGGCGTCTTCTCGAACGCGACGGCGTTCATACGCCGCAACGTCGTCGAGGAGATCGTCACGTGGGGCGTGGCGCTCTGGGGTGGTGACTCCGGCCGCCCGCGCGCCGAGATCGTCGACAACGTCGTGTACTCGACCGGTGCGTGCGGAGTGTCCATCAGCCGCTCGATGTCGGGCGAGGAGCCCGGACGCTTCGAGCGCAACGTCGTCGTGCGCTCGGGCCAGAACCCGAAATACGATTCGGCTGAGTATTATTGCCAGCAGTGCGCGCTCGCGCTCAACGCCGTGCCGGTCGGGTTTCTGATCAACGACAACCTCTTCTTCGACAATCGCCGGGGAGACCCGGCGCTGCCGCAGCTCGACGTCAGCGACGAAGCCTTCCTGCGGTCGATCCCCGCCTGGTGCACGCCCCTGTCGCGCGTGGCCTCGCTTGGACGCTCCGATTTCCTGCGGCGATACTGCTCCGACCGCGAGCTCGAGAGCGAGCGGCCGTGAGCGCTCGACGATGACAACACGCAACGCACTTCAATCCATCAAGAGAAGATGACGCGCATTTCCTTTCCCGCTCTGATTCTCGCGCTCGCGCTGGTCGTGGGCTGCGACGCTTCGAAGTCCGGTCCGCAGAACTCCGGCGCCGTCCCCGGCGGCAAGCCGAAGATCGAGGTCGTCGGCGGCGATGTCGCCGACTGGGGCAACACGCCGCCCGGCGTTCTCAAGCGCGTGATGAAGATCACGAACACCGGCGACGGCACGCTCAACATCGCCGAGGTCAAGCCGAGCTGCGGATGCACGACCGCGCCGCTCGACAAGAAGGTCCTGCAGCCCGGCGACACCGCTTCGATGGAAGTGTCGCTCGACGTCGCGCACAGCACGGGTACGGTCACGAAGAACATGACGATCTACTCGAACGACTCGACCAACCCCGCGCTGCTGGTCACGCTCAAGGCGAACCTCGTGCGCGATCTGACGGCCGTCCCCGACTTCTTCCCGATCTCACAGGAAGCGACCGCCGGCAAGGAGTTCGCGACGTCGGTCGCGCTGAAGAACACCGGCAGCACGCCGATGTCGGTCGGACCGCCCCGGCTCAAGGATGCCGCCGAGATGCTCGTGCGCTTCGACATGACCGCGCCGACCGTGCTGCAGCCCGGCGACAGCACGACGATCGTCGCGCACGTCAGGCCGCTGAAGGCCGGCGTCGCGAGCACCGACGTCATCGTGCCGACCGACAGCAAGGCAATGCCGACGATGGACGTCCGGCTGACCGTCTCCGCGAAATAGACCATCAATGGACACCAATCTCGGATCGATCCTCGGCACGGTCGTGATCATCCTCTTCGGCGCCGGGATCGCCTACTTCGTTCCGCGGATGATCCGCAGCGAAGGATCCGAGCACGGTCCGGGCGATCTGCCGATCGACAAGTGGATGCGCATTCTCGGCATCATCGTCATGGTCGTCGGCGCCATCCAGGCCGTCCTGATGTTCGTCCTGTAGATCATCATGTCCACGACCGCCGAGGCCGAGCTTCCCGGCGCATCGCTCGACGATCGAACGGCTCACCGACGAGTGACCTCCGCGACCGCCGCACAGCATTCGTACTGCACGCCATGAGCACCGACAACACCGCGCGCTTCTCCGACCGCGTCGACGATTACGTCAAGCACCGACCCGGCTACCCGCAGGCTGTGGTGACCTATCTGCACGGCGTGCTCGGGGTTGACCCGCGCGCGACGGTGGCGGACGTCGGCTCGGGCACGGGCATCTTCACGCAACTGCTGATCGACGCCGGACACACCGTGTTCGCGATCGAGCCGAACACGCCGATGCGCGCCGCCGCCGAGCGCCTGATCGGCAACCGCCCCGGCTTCATCAGCGTCGCGGCCACGGCCGAGCGCACGTCGCTCGACGATGCCAGCGTCGACCTGGTGACCGCCGCACAGGCGTTCCACTGGTTCGACGTCGAAGGCGCACGTTCCGAGTTCTCACGGATCCTCCGCCCCGGAGGCTACGTCGTGCTGCTGTGGAACGACCGACGCGAGGACGGCTCGGACTTCTCGGTGGAGTACCAGTCGCTGATCGATGAGTACAACACCGACCTCGCCGTCGTCGACCATCGGCGGCTCACCCGAGGCGATGCCGTCATCGAACGCTTCTTCGGCGCCTCGGGCCACCGCACCATCTGCTTCGAGAACCGTCAGCGCCTGGACTTCGAGGGACTCCGGGGACGTCTCGTTTCGTCGAGCTACATCCCCGCCGCGGGCGCGCCGCGTCACGACGAGATGATCGACGAGCTGGCTGCACTCCACGCGCGGCACGCCGTCGACGGCTTCGTCGAGATCTCCTACGAGACGAAGGTGTACTACGGTCGGCTGGAGGGCCGTTCGTGAGACTCTATCGAGCGGAGGCGCTCTTCGACGGCGACGGCCGGCTGCTGCGCGATGCGGGCGTCGTGGTCGACGACGGAGGCACCGTGCAGGAAGTCGGCCCGATCGATTCGATCCGGACCGGCGTCTCCGAGCGTCACGACGTGCAGGTGCTGATGCCAGGCGTCGTCAACGCCCACACGCACCTGACCGACGCCGAGATCGAGCGTCCCGTGCCCGGAGGCGACGGTCTCAACGCCTGGGTGCGGCGGCTGCTGAAGCGGCGAGACGGTCGTCCGGATCCGGAGGACACCATCGAGCAGGGCGAGCCTCGTCGAGCCAATGGCCCGAGCCAGAGCGTCGCGCTCGACGCGGTCGCCGAGGTGCTACGCCGCATGCGTCAATCCGGGACCGTCGCCATCGGCGAGGTCTGCAACGGCATCGCGACGCTCGAGCCGATCCTGCAGTCCGGGATGCGGACGCGATTCATCCAGGAGCTGCTCGCGTTCAGAAGCGAGCGCGCCGCTCCGGCGCTCGAGGCGGCCGTCGAGATCGAGACCAACGCCCGCTGGAACGACCGCGTGCTGCCCACCGTCGGCATTCATGCGCCGTATTCGGTCTCGCCGGAGCTCGCGGGGATGATCCTCGAGCACAACACGAAGCGCCGCCGTCTCACGTTCGTGCACCTGACCGAGGATCCCGCCGAGCGCGAGCTCTACATCAACGGTGACGGACCGTGGAAGGAGTACCTGAAGGAGCTCGGCGCATGGGACGAATCCTGGCGCGCCCCCGGCGTCGCGCCGATCGAGCACTACGACCGGCTTGGGCTTCTCGGACCGAGCCTCGCGGCGGTGCACCTGGCCGACGCGACGGACGACGAGATCGCGCTCGTCGCGACGCGTGGCGTCCGCGTGATCCTCTCGCCGACCTCGAACCTGCACATCGGCAACCGACTGCCACCACTCGAGGCGATCGTCGCCAGGGGAATCCCGTTTGCCCTCGGCACCGACGGCCGCGGCTCGAACCCGAGCATCGACGTCTTCGACGAGGCCGGGCTCCTCGCCGAGCGCTTCGAATCGCTCGACGGGATGCTGTTGATTCAGGCGCTGACGGCCAACGGCGCAGCGATGCTCGGCTTCGGCGAGCTCGGGCGGATCGCCCCTGGCATGCGTCCCGGCCTCGTGGCGATCGAGGTCGCCTCGCTCGACGGCAGCGACGGCGACGTGGCCCGGCGTGTGATCATTGAGCCGATCAGCCGCGGCGCGCACCCGGGTGGTTGATCCTGCGGTCCCGGAGGCCGAAGTTGTGGTACGTGGAGCATGTGATGGGTCGGCGACTCGCGCCGGCGGTGCCGGCCGGAGGGCTCCCGGCGCTAACCGATTTTATCACGCAGTTCCCGGCCGCGGGCGGATATTGACCCCTCGACGGGACCACCCGAAGGATCGACGACCCTATGCAGTCACAGCAGGCCGAGAACCCGCCGGCGGGCGTGTCGCTCTTCGAGCGCGCGCGCACGTTCGGGCGGATGATCAAGTTCAGTCACAGCGTCTTCGCGCTGCCGTTCGCGTTCGTCTCCGGACTGATCGCGTGGGCTCGCGTTGGCGTGTCGCTGACGGCCGTCGACGTCCTGCTGCTGCTGGTCTGCATGGTGAGCGCGCGCACCGCGGCGATGGGCTTCAATCGCGTCGCCGACCGCGACATCGACGCGATCAACCCGCGCACGCGCAACCGTGAGATACCCGCCGGCGCGATCTCGCTCGGCGAGGCGCGCGCGTTTACCGCGCTTGCGTCGGTCACGTTCATCGCCGCCTCGTTCGCCGTCAACACGCTGTGCGGAATCCTCTCGATCCCGCTGCTGGCGCTGCTGCTCGGGTATTCGCTGACGAAGCGCTACACCGCCGCGGCGCATTTCGTGCTCGGCCTGTGCCTCGGCGCGGCGCCCATCGGCGTCTGGTTTGCGCTGACCGGCAGCTTCGCCTGGCCGCCGCTGCTGCTGGGCCTCGGCGTGACGCTGTGGACGGCCGGCTTCGACATCTACTACAGTTGTCAGGACGAGCGCTTTGACCGCGAGAGCGGCCTGCGCTCGATGCCCGCGCGCCTCGGCGCGCTGCGCTCTATCAGGATCGTGCGCCTGGTGCACGCGCTCGCGTCGATCGCCTTCGTCGCCTTCGGCCTGATCGTCGGAATGGGTCCGATCTTCTTCGCCGGACTCGCCGGCGTCATCGGCATCCTCGCCTACGAGGCGTGGCTGCTGCGCAACGGCGACCTCGCGCGCATCGACCTGGCGTTCTTCAACCTCAACGGCTACGTCAGCATCCTGTTCGCGGCCTCGACGCTCGTCGATCTCCTGGTGTTCGGCGGACTCTAACGACCGAGAGAGCTATCCCCATGAAGTCCATCCTCTTCGCCGCCGACGCCACGCCGCTGCAGATCGCGGCCGTCCGTCGCGCGCTCACCAATGCGGGCGCGGCCAGCGTGTCGATGCTCAACGGCGCGCGCTCGGTGATGCTCATCGGCGATCCGGCCGGCGAGATCCACCTCGAAGAGTACCGCGCGATGCCCGGCGTCGAGGACGTGATGCAGCAGGAGGAGAAGAACGTTCACGTCTCCGGTGACCGCCCGCCGATGGACCTGACTTCGGGCATCGAGGGCATGACCATGATCGCCGGTCCCTGCGGCATCGAGAGCGAGGAGCAGGTCGCGGTGATCTTCGCGCACCTGGCGAAGGAGGGGCTCCGGTTCGTCCGCGGCGGCGCGTACAAGCCGCGCACATCGCCGCACGATTTCCAGGGCGCCCGCCGGGCCGGACTCGAGATGGCATCGGAGATCGCGCGCGACTACGGGCTGCAGCTCGTCAGCGAGGCGGTCGATCCGCGCGACATCGAGCTGATGGCGCGCTACGTCAGCGTGCTGCAGATCGGCACGCGCTCGATGCAGAACTTCGCGCTGCTCAAGGAGGCCGGCGCGAGCGGCCTGCCCGTGCTGCTCAAGCGAGGCATGTCCGCGACGGTCGAGGAGTGGATCGGCGCCGCCGAGCACGCTCTGGTCGCCGGCGCGGCCACGGTCATCTTCTGCGAGCGAGGCATCCGCACGTTCGAGTCGATCACCCGCAACACACTCGACATCCTCGGCGCCGCCGCGCTCAAGGAAAAGACGCAGCTTCCGGTGATCATCGATCCGTCACACGCCGCCGGCCGCCGCAGCCTCGTCATCCAGGGAGGCCTCGCCGGCGTCGCCGCGGGACTCGACGGCCTGCTCGTCGAAGTGCATCACGATCCGGCGTCCGCACGCTCCGACGCGTCGCAGGCGCTTACGCTCGACGACTTCTCGCGCCTCATGGAGCTCTCGCGTGCCGTGCGCGCGGCGCTTCGAGAGGCACCCGTGGCGGTCCGTTAACGGATCTCTGTGGACCGTGCTCCCTGCAGCACGCGTCGCGGCTGCGGTCGAATCAGTTTCCGACGTCAATCAACCCTGCGCTCAACGTGACCACGCTTCGCCTCGCCTACAGTCCCGATGCGGATGACGCGTTCATGTTTCGCGCCGCGATCGAGGGGCTCATCGATACCGAAGGGCTCCGCTTCGAGCCGGTGACCAGCGACACGCAGAGCCTCAACGACGCGGCCGGGCGCGGGGAGGTCGACATCAGCGCGATCTCGGTGGCGGCCTATCCGTACCTCGCCGAGCGCTTCGTGCTCTTCGGTCACGGCGGTTCGGTCGGCATGAACTACGGTCCGGTCATTGTCGCCCGTAGCGGGCACTCGATCGCAGAGCTCGCCGGCATGCGGATCGCGACGCCGGGAGAGCGCACGACCGCGCACCTCGTGACCAGACTGATCGCGCCGACGGCGACGTTCACGACCGTTCCGATCACGCCGTACGAGTCCGTCTTCGATGCGATCGAGCGCGGCGACGTCGACGCGGGCATCATCATTCACGAGGGACGACTGACGTATCCGCTGCACGGTCTGGCGAAGATCGTCGACCTCGGAGAGTGGTGGTACACGGAGCACGGACTGCCGCTGCCGCTGGGCGCGAACGTCATCCGTCGCGCGCTCGGCGCCGATGTGATCGCCCGCGCGAGCCGGGTGCTTCAGCGCTCGATCGGATGGGCACTCGAGCATCGCGACGAGATGATCGAGTTCCTGATCACGCACGTGCACCGGCCGGCGGAGGTCGCGACGCACGAGCTGCTCGATCGCTACCTCGGCATGTACGCGAACGAGGAGACCTACGAGTACACCGAGCCGTCGCGGCGGGCGATCCAGATGCTGCTCGATCTCGGCGCCGAGCGGGGATTGCTGCCGCACACCATTACCGCGGAGTACGTATGAAGCGTATCCTGTATCTGTTCTCGTCCGACCTCGAGCGCAACGCGGCGTTTCCTGACGGCGTGCCGGCGGGCGCGATGATCGACACGACGGGCGTCGGCCCGATCGACGCGGCGATCGGAACCGCGCGCGCCGTCGCCGAGCACGCGCCGGATGCCGTCGTGTTCATCGGCACCTGCGGCGCGCACCGCGATGCGAGGCTGAAGATCGGAGACGTCATCCGCGCGACCACGATCCGTCTCGGCAGCGGCGACGTCGCGAGCGGCGAGATGAGAATCCCGTCGCTGCTACCGAGCGAGGTGACGTGCGACGACGATCTGGGACTGGCCGTCGCGGGCTCGATCGCCGCATCGCTCAACAGCGAGATCCGCGACGCGCGCGTCTCGTGCACGCTCGGCGTCACCGAGAGCGACGAGCTCGCCGCGACGCTCGCCGCGTTCGACGGCAGCCAGGTCGAGAACCTCGAAGCGTTCTCGGTCGCCCACGCCGCACGGCCGCTGCCGGTCGCTGTCATCCTCGGCGTGACGAACATGGTCGGCGTCGGCGCCGGCCGCGACTGGTTCGCGAACTATCGATCGATCATGCACCGTCTGTCGCACTGCGTCGTCGCGACGAGCGAGAGCGCTACCGAGTAGGGATCCATGACCATGCACCCAGCACCAGTCGACGCCGGCTCCCCGGTCATCGCCGAGCTCGAGCGGATGTTCGGGGACTTCCCGGACATGCCCGCCGAGGCGATCCTCAAGCAGGACCTCCTGCGACAGGGGATCGCCTTCGAGGAGTCGGCCCTGCAGGTCGCCAGCGGATACAAGCCGAAGGATTACTTCATCTTCTCCTTCGACCTCGTCCCGATGCGCGACATGCAGCATCACGAGGCGTACCGCTCGCCCGAGGAGATCCGCATGACCGGCGGACCGTACGAGCTGCGTCCGACGATCGTCTCGGTGCGCGTCAACCCCGCGTCGCCCTACGTCGTGCGCATCGTCGAGGGCCGCCTGGCGCTGACGTGCGGCGCGACGACGCTGGCCGAGCTCGAGTTCCCGCCGATTCCCGAGTACTACCAGCACAGCCTCTCGAGCGGACTGAAGATCTCGCAGATCGCGCCGGCGATCGAGTGGGGATACCTCGTCTACCTGACCGTCTACCGGCTGTGCCAGTACTGGGGCAAGGAGGAGGAGTGCCGCTTCTGCGACCTCAACGAGAACTTCCGCCAGCAGCGCGATCACGGCCGCGAGTACACCGCCGTCAAGACGATCGACGACGTCGTCGAGGCGATGGCGCTGATCAACGCGCACGACACGGTCTCGCGCGCGTACACGGTCACCGGAGGCTCCATCACGTCGACGCTGCAGGGGATGGGGGAGGCCGAGTGGTATGCGCGCTACGCCGAGGCGATCGAGAGCCGGTTCGCCGGACGCTGGATCCCGAAGGCGGTCGTGCAGGCGTTCCCAAAGAACGAGGTGCAACTGCTCAAGGACGCCGGCTACCGGATCTATCATCCGAACTACGAGATCTGGGACGAGAAGCTCTTCGACTGGATCTGCCCCGGCAAGGCGCGCTACGTCGGCCGCGACGAGTGGATGAAGCGCATCGTCGACGCGGCGGAAGTCTTCGGTCCCGAGTACGTCATCCCGAACTTCGTCGGAGGCGTCGAGATGGCCCGGCCGCACGGCTACACCGACGTCGACGCGGCGATCGCCTCGACGACCGAGGGTCTCGAGTACTTCATGAGCAAGGGGATCATCCCGCGGTTCACGACGTGGTGTCCGGAGCCGACGAGCGATCTCGGGCGGCAGGAGGGACCGTCGCTCGAGTACTTCGTGAAGCTGCTGCTGGCCTGGCGCACGACGTTCGAGAAGTACAATCTGCCGGCGCCTCCGGGATACGGAAGACCGGGCGTCGGCAACGCCGAGTTCTCCGTCAGCGCGTTCATGGACGTCATCCGGGTGGAGAAGCTTCCGAAGGGTCGCGAGATCGCGCCCATCTGACGCGCGGCGACGTCGACGCCGAGCCGTCGCGCGCGAGAGTTGTACCGTCGCTGGCCGAACCGATCGCGAACATGCCCGACACCAGCTCCATCACCGTCGGTCGATCGCGCGAGCTGCGCGGCACGCTGCGCGTGCCGTCGGACAAGTCGATCACCCACCGCGCGCTTTTCTTCGGCGCCATCAATCGGCGCACGACCACCATCATCGATCCGTCGCCTGGAGACGACGTCCGGCGCACGCTCGCGCTCGTCACAGAGCTCGGCCGCGACGTCGACGTGCTCGACGACGCGATCGTGCTGCGCGACGGCGATGCGCGCAACGACGGCGCGCCGCTCGCGCTCGACTGCGGCAACTCGGGCACGACCGCGCGCCTCGCCATGGGCCTTCTCGCCGCCGAGCCCGGACGCTTCACGCTCGACGGCGACGAGTCGCTGCGACGCCGCCCAATGGAGCGCGTGGCCGCGCCGCTGCGACGCCTCGGCGCCGTGATCACGACGAACGATGGTCGGCTCCCGGCTGAGATCCTCGGCGCCTCGGACCTCGCCGGCGGCGCCTCGCACGGGCTCATCGCGGTGGAGTCCGCGCAGGTGCACGCGGCGCTCGTGCTCGCCGCGTTGCGATCGCGCGCGGGCGCGACGCTCTTCGCCGCGCGACCGATGCGCGACCACACGCTGCGGATGCTCCGCGCGTTCGGCTGCGACGCGTCGACGAGCGAGGCGGGCGTGCATCGCATCCTGCCGACAATTCTCTCGCGCGATGTCGAGCTCCGCGTGCCGGGGGATTTCTCGTCCGCGGCGTTTCTCGCCGCCGCCGCCGTTCTGGTTCCCGGTTCGGAGATCATCATCGAGAACGTCGGCCTCAACCCGACGCGCACCGCGTTCCTGCGCGCGATCCAGAGGATGGGCGCCGACGTGACGAGCGAGGTCGTCGGCGACGACATCGAGCCGCGTGGGCTCATCGTCGCACGATACTCGCCGGAACTGCAAGCAGCGACGTTCGGCGAGGAGGGCGACGATGACGTGCCCGTCGCCGAAATGATCGACGAGCTCCCGCTGCTGGCGCTCGTCGCGACGCAGGCGAGCGGGCACAGCGTCATCGGAGGCGCCAACGAGCTGCGCGTCAAGGAGTCCGACCGCATCACGTCGACGGTCGCGGCGCTGCGCGCGCTCGGGGCGGCGGTCGACGAGCTCGAGGACGGCTTCGCGATCGGCGGACGGCAGCAACTGTCCGGAGGCGGTCGTGTCGATCCCGCGGGCGATCACCGTCTCGCGATGATGGCCGCCGTCGGCGCGCTCGTTGCCGAAGAGCCGACGGTGATCGACGATCGCGATGTCGCGTCGGTTTCGTACCCGGACTTCTGGCTCGACCTCGAGCGCCTCGGCGGATCGATGCACCCCATTTGATTACCTTGAGCCATGGAGAAAGTCGTCCTCATCGGTCGCAACATCGAGCACTCGCTGTCGCCAGCGATCCATAACTACCTCTTCGATCGATTCACTCTCCCGCTGCAGTACGAGCTGCTCGACCTCTCGCGTGAGGAGCTCGTGCCGACGCTGCGCACGCTGAAGCGCGGCGGCTACCGCGGCGCCAACGTGACGTCGCCGTACAAGCAGGCGGCGATCATGGAGCTCGACAGCCTCTCCGAGGAGGCCGAGACGATCGGCGCGGTCAACACGATCGTCTTCGATCACGGTCGCGGCATCGGGCACAACACGGATAGCCACGGCTTCGCCTGGTCGCTCAAGGGCGAGCCGCTGCTCGACGGCGAGTTCACGGCCGCGGTGCTCGGCACCGGCGGTGGCGCGATGGCCGCGGTCTTTCACCTGCTGAGACTGACCGGTCTGACATCGCTGACGCTGTACTCGCGCGACAGCGCCCGCGCCGACCACGTCGTAGCGGGATGGAACGATCCCCGCCTGCACGGCGCCGCTCTCGCCGACTTCACCGCAGCCGACCTCGTCGTGCACGCCACGCCGGTTGGCATGCCGGGCACGCCCGGTCGACTGCTGTCCGCCGACCAGCTCCGCGGCGTCGAGCTGCTGTACGAGATGATCTACGCGCCGTCGGAGACCGAGCTCACGCGCGCCGCGCGCGAGGCCGGCGCCCGCGTGCTCGCCGGATCGCAGATGCTCCTCGGTCAGGCCGCGCGCGCCTTCTACCTCTGGACCGGAATCGAGGTCGAGCCGGGAGACCTGCCGACCGGGATCTTCTCGGAGATCCACGGCGCACTCTGACAACGTCCAACACGCGAACGACGAGACGATGATCATCTGGCTGGTCGGACCCTCCGGAGCCGGCAAGACGACGCTCGGCCGCCTGCTCGGCGAGCGCCGTGGCGTGCCGTTCATCGACCTCGACGAGCGTGTCGAGCTGGCCTCGGGGATGTCGATCGAGGACATCTTCGCCAGCGAGGGCGAGGCCGCGTTCCGGCGGATGGAGTGGAACGCGCTGCTGGAGCTGCTCGACACCGGCGAGGGCCCCTGTGTCGTCGCGCTCGGCGGCGGCGCGGTCGTCGACGGCGGCGTGCGCAGCCTGGTTCGCGCGAGCGGGCATCGGCTCTTCGTCGACGTCGACGTCGAGACCGCGATCGCCAGGCTCGAGAACGGCGCGCCGCGCCCGCTCCTGTTCGAGGAGGACCCGCAGGCGGCATGGACCCGGCTCTATCGTCGCCGGCTTCAGTACTATCGCGACTGCGATGTCTCGATGCGCAGCGATGCCTCGCCGGAGGCGCTCGCCGAGCGCGCCGACGAACTGCTGCGCCGTCTCGAGTCGCCGCTCTGGCGCATCGACTCGGTCATCGGCGGAGAGAGCACGACGATCGAAGGGTATCAATCGATCCACACGCTCCTCGATCGCGTCTCCGAAATCGTCGACGGCCGACGCTCGATCGTCGTGACCGACGATCGTCTGGCCGCCGAGTACGGCGAGCTTCTCAGCGACGCGCGCCACCGGCTCGGTCCGCTTTTCAGCGT
>DATLHO010000314.1:0-18188 GCA_035539855.1 Kapaibacterium sp. (SeqCode)
CGGGACTGCACGGCAGAACCAGGGGAAGTTGCCCGTTCCTCCACTGGTGTCATCGTGCGGCTCGAACTTAGCCCGCGCCATCGCGTCGAGCAAGGCCCCGTGCGATTTTTCCGACGCGGCCTCCCGCGACTGCCCCCTGACCAGTCGCCCTGACTCAATCACCGCGCCACCTCACGCTTCACGGTCGCACCGCAATCGCGTATGCACTACTGGGGAAATACTGGCCGGTATCGAAGATGCCGGCGCTGTCAGGGCGTGGATGCAACTTCGGCTATGCAATGCGACATTGCACTACGTATTTACTACGTAGAGAGATTGCGGGCATTCGCGGGCGGATTGATCACCGTCTCGGCCGCGCAAGACCGCGTCTCGTGTAGCGTGACGCACACAGAAACGCCCGAGGGACCGCGCGGCAGGCGGCCCCTCGGGCGTTTCCAGTGTCACTGCCGACGTCTAGCGCCGGCCCCGTGCGCGCTTCGGTCGGAGAAGCTCCTTCTGCTCGACGACGTCGACGTCGCGCTCGACGGGCTTGCGAACGAGGTTCGTGCGGCGGCGGACGACGACCGTGTCGCCGAACTCGTCGAGGTAGTAGCGGCCGCCGCCGGCGAGCACACCGATCGGCCGGCCCTTGCTGTAGCGGCTGCGGAAGAGGATGTCACTCATCAGGGCGTCGCGCTCGGTTCGGCCGTAGACGCGACCGCTGCGCACGACGAAGAGATCCTCGCTCGTGCGCACCTCCATCGGCGCGTCGAGCACCTCGAGGCTATCCCCCCAGGCAAGCGTCGCGACGGTGTCGGCCTCGTCGATGCCGCGGACGAGCACGCGCTCCTCGTCGACGTAGTAGGTGCCGAGCGATGGCAGGCTTCCGAGCGTGGCGCACCCGGCGATCAGGGGCAGCGCGGAGAGGATCAGGGGGATGGGACGCATCGGGATCACTCCGCTCCGGTCTTCAGGATGCCCATGCGCTCGAACAGTCCGGTGACGAGCAAGGGCAGCGCGATCGTCGCGTCGCACTTGACCTCGGCCGTGACGGCGTTCTCGCTGTACTTGCCCCAGGAGACCGACTCGCTGATCGTGCAGCCGCTGAGGCCGCCCCACGATGGCGAGTCGGTGTAGATGCGAACCGTCCGGTCATAGCCATGACGCTCGGTCGCGCCGGTCATCTCCAGCAGCGGCCACGCCTGCTGCGCCCAGTTGCGCGGCACGCCACCGCCGATGATGAGCGTGCCGGCGCGCTGGCGCTCGAGTAGCGTGTGCGCGAAGACGCCGACGTCGGCGAGCTCGTCGAGCGTGATGCGCCAGCCGTTGCGCATGTTGTACTTGACGAGGTTGAGCGCGAACTCACTGTCGGTCGTCGCGCCGCAGTAGATCGGCACGCCGTGCCGGGCGGCGGCGGCGAGAATGCCGCGCTTGCCCATCGCGTCGAGCGCCTCGCCGACGATCCTGAAGAGCTCCTGCGGTCGGACGATCCACGGCTCGGTCGGATCGATCGCCTCGCGCTCGAAGTACTGCCGAAGAATCCGCTCCAGCAGCATCTCCCCTTCGTGATATCCCTCCTCCGGAAGGAACGTGTCGAAGATGCGGTTGATATGATGCGCGTAGAGCTCGACGTCGTCGACCTCGACGGCGCCGACGTAGTGGCCCTGGTTCTCCTCGTCGGCGTGGTTGACCATCGAGTGCGAGATGTTCGCGCCGGTCGAGACGAGCGCGTCGATGACGCGGTGCTCGATGAGCTGCGTGACGACCTCCTCCATGCCTCCCGGCACCATCGCGCCGGCGAGGGTCATGACGATGAGGCACTCTTCGTCGCGGGTCATGTTCTCGAGCACGTCGAGGCATCGCGAGAGCGCGCGTCCCTGGAACGAGCAGCCGCCGAGCTGGCGCAGCAGGTCGTCGATACCGCCGATGTCGCGCGGCGACAGCGGCGCGATCTTCTTCTGGAGGTACTCCTCCTTCGTGTACTTCACTTCCCTCATGATCGAGTCGTTATGCGGTGGCTCCGTTGCTCGACGCCGCGCCCGCACGGACGCCGTCGCCCGATGCGGGCTCGTCCGATGCATCCGACGCCGCCGGCGCGCTCTCCGACGGCGCGTTCTCGACACGGAAGCTCGCGTCCCAGAAGTTGTAGTAGGTGTACTCCTCGAGTCCCTTCGAGTAGCGATCAAGGAACGCGACGCCCTGCGTCGGGCGGATCTGCTTGGAGCGGACGCGCTCGCGGATCAGCGCATCCATCCGCTTCTTGAGGTCGCTCGGGAAGTACTGCACGAGCGAGACCGCCTCGGTCACCGTCGTGCCGGCGATGGTCTTCTCGATGTAGAAGTTCCCGGGCTCCTCCTCGTCGGCATAGACGTGCACCTCGTTGACGCGGCCGAAGAGGTTGTGCATGTCGCCGAGGATGTCCTGGTAGGCGCCGGTCAGGAAGATCCCCAGGTAGTACGGCTCGCCGGTCGTCGCGTGCAGCTCGAGAAAGCGCTGCTCGCCCTCGTTGCTTATGAACTGGTCGACCTTTCCGTCGGAGTCGCACGTGATGTCCACGAGCGTGCCGCGGCGCGTCGGGCGCTCGTCGAGACGGTGGATCGGCACGATCGGAAAGAGCTGATCGATCGCCCAGTGGTCGAGCATGCTCTGGAACACCGAGAAGTCGCAGAGGTACTGGTCGACGAGCTGCTCCTCGACGTGATAGAGATCGAGCGGCAGCGGCGCGTCGGGATCGAGCTGCGCGATGCCGCGGTGCAGCCGCTGCATGATCGCCCAGTAGAGCTGCTCGGCCTTGCCCTTGTCCTCGAGCGAGAAGTAGCCGAGGGCGAAGAGCTGGTCGGCCTCGCGGCGCTTCTCGACCGCATCGTGGTAGATCTCGAGGTAGCGCGCCTTGCGCTGGCCGACGCCGCGCGAGGTCTGCTCATCGAACGTCACGAGCGCGTCGTGGAGCTCGCGGACGACGGGCTCGTCGTCGGCGTCGATCTCCGGAAGCTCGTCAGGGACGTTCTTCTGCGTCGCGTTGAGCACGCCGACGACGAGCATCGAGTGATGCGCGGTCAGCGCGCGGCCGCTCTCGGAGACGATGATCGGATGCGGCACCTCCTCGATGTCGCAGATCTCCTTGATCGTGTAGACGACGCCGTTGACGTACTCCTGGAGCGAGTAGTTGATGCTCTGCGCGAGTCCGGCCTCGGGCGAATCGTAGTTGATGCCGAGGCCGCCGCCGACGTCGAGGTACTTCACCGACAGTCCCATCTTCACGAGCTTCGCGTAGATGCGCGTCGCCTCGCGGACGGCGGACTTCAGCGTCATGATGTCCTGGATCTGCGAGCCGATGTGGAAGTGCACGAGCTTGAAGGCGTCGGTGATGCCGCGGTCGCGCAGTGTGGCGACGAGCTTGAGCACATCGGGGATCGCGATGCCGAACTTCGAGACGTCGCCCGCGGACTCGGCCCAGCGTCCGCTGCCGGCGACCGACAGGCGCACGCGCACGCCGAAGCTCAGCGGTGTGTTCGAAGCGTCGCTCTCGACGAGCAGATCCTCGAACTCCTTGTACTTCTCGAGCACCGGGATGATGTTCTTGCCGAGCTGCTGGCCCATCTGGATGGTGCGCAGCATCGTGCCGTCCTTGTAGCCGTTGACGATCAGCAGCATGCTGTCGCGCTCGAGGTGCGGAAGGCTCGCAAAGAGCTCCGCCTTCGATCCGCACTCGAGTCCGAAATCGTAGGGCTCGCCCGCCTCGAGGATCTCCAGGACGACTTCGTGGAGCTGGTTGACCTTGATCGGGTAGACGCCGCGATACTCGCCGCGGTAGCCGAACTCCGCGATCGCCGTGCGGAACGACTCGTTGAGCTCGATGACGCGCCGGCGCAGCAGATCCTGAAAGCGGATGAGCACCGGCAGCTGGATGCCGCGACGCTTGATCTCCTCGACGACGTCGTGGATGTCGATCTCGGTCTCGGCGCCGTAGACCGGACGCACCGCGACGTGACCGCGCGCGGTGACGTCATAGTATGGCGCCGCCCATTTGTCGAGCTCGTAGATGCTGCGCGCATCCTCGATCGTCCAGTCGGCCTCGGGGAGGTCGACGGCGCCCTGCGGCTCGTCGACGTCGGCGAGCGGTTCGTCCTTCATCAGCGTCTTCGAAGTGATGGTTGTCAACGATGGTTCACGTTCGGCCCTCTCGGTGGATTCCGGAACGGACGAACCCGAAAATAGGTGAATCGCGATCGGCAACTGCAACATTTGTTCCGAGTTGGCCGCGCCGACATGCAGCGGGGCTCCCCCTCGAGAAGGAGAGCCCCGCTGCGTTTCAATGAGTTCCGGGCGACCGACTACTGTTTGATCACCAGGACGTTGAACTGCGCGTTGGTGGGGATCACGGTGTTGGCCTCGTTGAAGATCTCCCACTTGTTGCGGATCGTGTTGTAGTACACGCCGATCGGGCTGTTGTTGTAGACGATGCCGTTGGGATTGAGCTTCTGCGTGACGATGAGGATTGCCGTGGGATCGCCGTCGCAGAACGGGTGGGTCACGTCGGTGCCGTTGAAGCTGAGCTTGTTGGCGACCGTCGCGGTGTGCACGAACGCCGCGCGGTTGACACCGGCGACCTTGATCGCGCCGTTGTCGAGCTCGAGCCCGATGCCGGCGCCGGTGCCGGAGTACTTCGCCTCGACCGCGACGCCGTTGCTCGAGAAGGTCTCGCCGCGGACGCCGACGCTGGTTGCCGAGTTGTTGGTCGTCAGTCCGTAGACGCCGAAGCCCGACGGGGTCTCGCCGTAGACGCCCCAGCCGGAGCCCGCCTGGTAGCCGACGACGCCGATGCCGGTACCGCCGGTGCCGTTGTTGACGCCGCGGACGCCGGCGGAGTAGCCGCCCGGCGTCGTCGGCGTGACGACGCCCTGCACGCCGGTGACACCGCCGGTCGCGCCGGTGCCGTGACTGGTCGAGGAGGCCGTGCCGCGCACGCCGATCGCCAGTCCGGTCGCCGCGGTCGTGGCGCCGAGAATGCCGTTGCCCGCGCCGTTGGTGGTCGCCACGAGCGCATGCTCGGCGTTGCCGGCGGTAGTGTTCTCGAAGAGGCCGGCGTTGCCGCCGGTGCTCGTGCCCTTGACGCCGATGCCGGTTCCGGTCGCCGAGCCCATGACGCCGGCGTGCGTTCCGCTGTAGGTGACGCCGCCGACACCGTGTCCGGCGTCACCGAAGCCGCTGACGCCGGTGCCCGCGAAGAACGCGCCGGCCGAGCCGCCGGTGATGACGCGGCCGAAGATGCCCGTGCTCGAAGCGCCGCCGCTGCCGATGATGCCGAAGCCGTTGGTGCTGCGGCCCTCGACGCCCGCGACGAGCGTCGACGCCGAGACGATGTTGATCTCGCCGTAGAGCGCGCTGCGCGTCGGCGACGTGTTCGTGTTGCGGAAGTATCCGGCGCCGAAGGCGCTCGAGGAGGTCAGCGAGAACAGATCCTGCGCCGCGCTTCCGGTCTGGGTGTAGGGAAGCACCAGCATGGCGTTGGGCGTTCCCCAGGAAACGGCGCCGAGCCGGTAGACGAGTGCGTTGCCTTCGGTCGCGGTCGACGTGTTGATCTTCGCCGGAGTGACCGCGCCGGCCGCGATCTTCTCCTGCGTCACGCCGCCGTCGGCGATGCTCACGCCGGCGACCGGTCCGTTCGGGGAGGTGATGTTGATCGAGGCGTCGGGGCTCTGCAGACCCGCGACGCCGGTGCCACCGCCGCCGGTCGAGCTGATCGTCACGGTGTTGCCTACGCGATTGACCGTCGTTCCTCCGCCACCGGCGAGAACGATCGCACCATCGCCTCCGTTGATCGACGTCACGACGCCGGTCGCGCCGGGCGCGAGCGCGTCGGCAGTCGCCGCCCGCAGCGCGGTCGGGACCGAGGCCAGCGGCGTGCGCGGCGCGAGCTCGGTGCCGCCGTCGACCGTCACGCCGAGCGTGTGTCCTGCGTCGAAGGTGAGACCCGCGGGAATCGGCGTCACCGAGCCGACGAGCACGTTGAAGATGCCCTTGAGCGTGGTCACCGAGTGTGACTCGGTGTACAACGCCGTGCCGCCATTGTCATAGATACGGACGACCAGCGTGTGTGCGCCGTCCGGAACGAGCGCGCCCGCGCCGTCGGCGAGAACGCCCTGAAACGAAAACGTCCGCGGAACCTGCGCGAACACAGGTGCGGCGGCCAGTAGGAGGATCGGCAGGATGAAGCGAAGTCGGAGCAACGGGTGCATGGAGACCTCCGGGCAACGATGCCCTGTAGAAGAACGGGACGTGTGACGATGCGAGGGGAGATCCGGGGGGTACGGAGGGGGCGGACGAAAGTAGCACCGGCGGAGGAATCAGGCAACGAGGGGCGATCTGACAGGTGTTCGGGGATTTCCCTATCGGCGGCAGCGGTACCGGGAGGTCACGCCGCCGCCGTGGGAACGATCTCAGGCCTGGCTCCTACAGCGTCGGCTGGCCGGCCTTCCAGTTGCACGGACAGAGCTCGCCGGTCTGCAGCGCCTCGAGCACTCGCAGGGTCTCGTCGACCGAGCGGCCGACATCCTCGTTGTGCACGACCATGTACTGCAGCACGCCGTCGGGATCGATGATGAAGGTGCCGCGCAGCGCGAAGCCCTTGCTCTCGATCAGCACGTTGTAGTCGCGGGCGATCTGCCGCGTCGGATCGGCGAGCATCATGTACGGCAGGTCGACGAGCTTCTCCTCGTGACGACGCCACGCCAGATGCGAGTGCTTCGAGTCGGTCGAGACCGCGATGATCTCCGCGTCGAGATCACGGAAGTCCGCGTACTGCCGGCCGAACTCCGCGATCTCCGTCGGACAGACGAAGGTGAAGTCCAGCGGATAGAAGAAGAGCACGACCCACCGGCCCTTGAACCCGTCGAGCGAGATGTCGGTGAACGCGTTGTCGGGAGTGAGCTCGGCGGCCGGACCGCCCACGACCGCGGTGCCTGCGAATGCCGGCGCCGGCTGGCCAATCATGACTGCCATATCGGTAATCCGTTCGGTTGAGTTGGAAGGAGTAGCGGCAAAACTACGGGCCCTCGTTGATGGCGCCGGTAACGTTTTGAACGGCGCTGACAGCTTGAGATCAACCGACACGGCGGCCGCCGCTATCTTTCCCGGTCGATCCCAATCACGGAGCCAGACGATGTCACTGACCGATATACTGCACCCCACGCGCGACGACGCGCGCACCGAGGAACTGCTCGGCCGCGTCCGCGAGAAGCTCACCGAGCTGCCCGAATCCTACCGGACGCTCTCGCTCAGCCAGAGCTATCTCAACGACAGCCTGTTCAATCTCCGCAAGACGCTCGTCGACGGCGCGCTCGACCTGACGACGAAGCACCTGATCGCGATCGCGGTCGCCTCCGCCGCCGGAAGCGCGGCGCTGGTCGAGTCGCGGGCGCTCGATGCGCGTGCCGACGGCGTCGGCGACGACTACATCGTCGAGGCGCTCGCGGTCGCCGCGTCGATGACCACGTTCAACACGTTCTACACGTTCGGCCACATGGCCGGCGCGGAGTACGACGCGCTGCGGCCGGGACTCAAGCTCTCGGTCTTCCTGCGGCCGAATGTGATGACGAAGCTCCAGGTCGAGCTCGTCGGCTCGATCGTCTCGACGGTCAACGGCTGCCAGAGCTGCGTGCGCGGGCACGTCGCGACGTGCCGCGAGCTCGGCGCGAGCGTCGAGCAGATCGAAGAGGCCATTCGCATCGGCTCGGTTGTTGCCGGAATCGCCGCGTTCGGCGGACGCTAGATCGCACGGCCGCTAGATCGAACAGCATCGAGAGACCATGATTACCCTCGTTCTCGCGTTCCATAACCACCAGCCGGTCGGCAACTTCGGATGGGTCATCGAGGAGGCCTACGCCCGATCGTATCGGCCGCTGATGGAGGTGCTCAGTGAGTATCCGGAGCTGCGCTTCGGCCAGCACTACACGGGCATTCTCCTCGACTGGTTCGCCGAGCACCATCCCGAGTTCCTCGCGATGATCGGCGGTGCGGTGCGCGACGGACGCACCGAGCTCATCAGCGGCGGCTACTACGAGCCGATCCTCGCGATGCTTCCGGAGCGCGATCGCCAGTCGCAGCTTCGCAAGCTCAACGAGCGCATCGAGCGCGACTTCGGGATGCACCCGACCGGCATGTGGCTGGCCGAGCGCGTCTGGGAGCCCTCGCTGCCGTCGACGCTCGGCGACGCGGGACTGCGCTACACGTTCCTCGACGACACCCACTTCAAGCACGCCGGGCTCGTCGAATCCGACCTCAGCGGCTACTTCATTACAGAGGATCAGGGCACGCCGCTGGCGGTGCTGCCGATCGACCGTCGGCTTCGCTACACGATGCCGTTCGAGCCGCCGGAGACCACGCTCGCGTATCTACACGCGCTCAATCGCAAGGGACAGGACCGGCTGGTCGTCTTCGCGGACGACGGCGAGAAATTCGGCTCCTGGCCAGGCACCTATGAAACGGTCTACACCAAGGGCTGGCTGCGTCGCTTCTGCGAGCTGCTCCGCGCCAACGCCGGGTGGCTGCGCACGGTCCGACCGAGCGAGGCGCTCGCGACTCTGCCTCCGGCCGGCCGGCTCTACCTGCCGACCGCGTCGTACGTCGAGATGCTCCACTGGGCTCTGCCGAGCGCCCGCTCGTACCATGAGTACGAGGAGTTCGAGAAGCATCTCAAGGAAGACGAGACGTTCGAGAGCTACAGTCAGTTCGTGCGCGGCGGCTTCTGGAGGAACTTCCTCGTGAAGTACCCCGAGGCAAATGCGATGCAGAAGAAAATGCTCCGTGTTTCGGCGAGGCTCGAGGCGCTGCGCAGGGCGGCGAAGGGCGCAGCAGGAAACGTGGACGGGTCGGCCGGCGTCTCGAGCGGCGCCTATTCCGGCGCCTTGAAAGGCGCCTCTACCGGCGCCTCGACCGGCGGGTCGACCGGCAACCCGGCCGTGTCGCTCCTCGACGAGGCGGCCGAGCACCTGATGGCCGGCCAGTGCAACTGCCCGTACTGGCACGGCGTGTTCGGCGGGCTCTACCTCTCGAACATCCGCGCGGCGATCTACCGCGAGCTCATTACCGCCGAGCGCGTGCTCGACAGGTTCGAACGGCGTACCGCGCCGCACGTCGACGTGGTCGATTACGACGTCGACGGGTACGACGAGATCATCGTCGAGGGTCCCGTTCTCAACCTCTACATCTCCCCCGCCCGCGGCGGCGGCATTTTTGAGCTGGATCACAAACCGGCCCGGTATAACTTCTGCGATCTTCTACAGCGGCGGCGCGAGGGCTACCACGCGCAGCTCGTCGAAGCCGCGGAATCGGCCGGAAACGTCCATTCCGAGGCCGACGCGCAGGGCGCCGGCGCCAGGAGCATCCACGACGCGTTCAAGGTCAAGGAGGAAGGTCTGGAGCGGAGGCTGACGTACGATCGGTACCGTCACGCGCTGCTGCTCGATCACTTCTACGGCCACGGCATCACGCCGGCGACACTGCGCGACGGCAGCGCCCACGAGCGCGGCGATTTCGTGACCGGACGCTATGAGTACGCGTGGGGCGGGGAGGTCGACGGCCGCACGAGGATCCACCTGCGACGACGCGGGACGGTCGACGGCGCGCCGGTGGCGCTCGAGAAGATCCTGAGCGTCGACGACGCCACGGCGACGCTCGATGTCGCGTGGCATATCGTGTCGCTCGACGGCCGGTCGCTGACCGGTCTCTTCGGTGTCGAGCTCTCCTATTCGATGTCCGCCGGCAACGAGCCCGACCGGTACTACGAGATCGACGGCCGCCGCATCGCCGACCCGAACGGCCGGCTGAACAGCGAGGACGAGACCCCGGCGCAGCGCTTCGCGCTCGTCGACGAGTGGCTCGCGACGCGCATCGACGTCGAGCTCGCCCGACCGGCACGTCTGCTCCGGTCGCCGGTCGAAACCGTGTCGCTCTCCGAGGACGGCTTCGAGCGCAACTACCAGGGCTCGCTGCTGGTGGCGCTGTGGGACCTCGGCGGGGCCACCGAATGGCGGATCGCGTTGCGGCAGCGGATCACGAGCGTGTGATCCGGCGTCGCGACCGATCCATGCAGGCGCCGGCGCGCTGGCTTGTGCGCACCGCCCCAGAGGGCGTATGATGGCGCCCGGCTCAGAGAACTCATGATGCTTCCTTCCGATCGATCCCCCCTTCGCATCGTCACGATCGTCCTGCTCGTCTGGACGCTGCTGACGCTGCGCGCGATCGCCCAGGTCGACGGGCCGCCGCCCGATGCTCCCGCCGATCAGCCCTCCCAGCCAACGACGGCTCCGTCGTCGACGGCGCCCGAGACGACGAGCGTGCATCCTGCCAGGATCGTCGCGGGTCTCCCGGGCGGCAGCTCCGAGTCTGCCCCGCTCGATTCCGGCAACGGGACCACAACGAGCGATGTCTCCACGACCGGCACCACAGTGACCGGCGCCACAGTGACCGATACCGTGGCGGCCGAGGAATCGCCCGACGGCATCGACACCGTCCACGCCGTCGATCCGCCGCGGCTCACGCCGCAGGAGTACTGGTACGCCGGAGTCCAGCGCTTCACGATGAACGGCAAGATGCCGTACCGTGAGACCAACGTGCAGCCGGCGACGCTCGCGACCTTCGGCGGCGCGCTGCTGGCCCTTGCCGGCTCGATCACGTGGTACCAGCAGGCGTGGTATCCCGACAGCACCAAGGCCCCCTTCCACTTCCAGACCGACTGGGGATACTCGAAGCAGTTCGACAAGGCCGGCCACATGTATGGCGGATGGATGTCGTCGTACTGCTCGTACGAATCGTTCATCGCCTCCGGCTTCGATCGCGAGGACGCGGCGTTCTGGGGAATGCTGGGCGGACTGTTCTTCCAGACGATGATGGAGGTGCAGGACGGGTTCTTCTCCTACGGCTTCGATCCGACCGACGCCGTCTCCAACGCGATCGGCTCGGGCTACTTCTTCGCCCAGCAGCACATCCCGGTGCTGCAGTACTTCCATCCGAAGTGGTCGTTCGGTCCGAACCCGCGCGACTCGGCCCGCGAGGCGTCGCAGATCCGCTCGCGGATCATCGCCGACGACTACGACCGGCAGGATGTCTGGCTCTCGGCGAAGGTGCACTACCTGCTGCCGGAAGCCTGGCGCGACTACTGGCCGAAGTGGCTGTGCCTCGCCGTCGGCGCCGGCGCCCGCGACGTCGAGCTCGTCGGCTACCGGCCGTACCGCGTCGTGCACATTGCGCTCGATTACGACCTCGTCGAGATGCTGCCCGATCTCGGCTCCTTCGGCAACTGGCTCGTCCAGGGCCTCAACAGCTTCAAGCTCCTGCCGGCGCCCGCGATCCAGGTCTGGCCGGACGTCGCGTTCAAACTCGTCTACCCCTTCTCGCTGTGATCCAATCGACCGCTCCCACGGCGACCCTCGAGGCCGACGTCGACCACGACCGCTCCCCGTTCGAGGGTGAGGATTCCGGCATCGAGATGCCGATGATCAGCATCGTCGTACCGGTGCTCAACGAGGAGCGACTGCTCGAGCGGACGCTCGCCGCGTTCGGTCCGGATCTGCGCGAGCGCCACGGGGTCGAGCTCATCGTCAGCGACGGCGGCAGCACCGACCGTTCGGTCGAGATCGCGCGGCGCCACGCCGACCTCGTCGTCGAGCATCGCGAGGAGCGCCGCCAGACGATCGCCGAGGGCCGCAACCGCGGCGGTGAGCGCGCGCGCGGAGAGCTGCTCGTGTTCATCAACGGCGACACGATCCCGGTCGATCCTGAGCGATTTCTCGCGGCGCTCGTCGAGGTCTCCAAAGGGATCGCCGTCGGATCCGGCGTCGCGGCGGTCGCCTGTCCGGTCGAGATCGAGCCGGCGGAGCGGCGCACGAGCGACCGGCTGTTCCACACGTTCTTCAACGCCTACGTGCGCCTGCTCAACCGCCTGGGCCTCGGCGCCGGCCGCGGCGAGTGCCAGGTGATGCCGCGCGAGCTCTTTGTGCGCGTCGGCGGCTACAACGACACGATGGCCGCGGGCGAGGATTTCGATCTCTACAATCGCCTGGCCCAGCACGGCCGCATCGCCCATCACCAGGGCCTGCTCGTCTACGAATCGCCACGCCGCTTCCGTCGCTACGGCTATCTCCGGGTGCTCTTCCAGTGGACACTCAACGGCATCGCCGTTGCGGTGGCCGGTCGGAGCTACTCGAAGGAGTGGGAGCAGGTGCGCTAGGTCTCGCCCGCGTGACATCCGCACGCTCGCGTGTCAAGGATGAGGTCAGAGTCGTAGATTCGCTCACCACGTTCCGGAATCATCGAGGTGCCCCACATGTCGTTCGTCCGTCTTTGGCTTTTCATCGGCGCCGCGCTCCTGGCGTCGTCGGTCTCGTCGTGCGATTCGGTTCCGACCGGGCCCGGCACCGGCAGCGGGAACCTCCTGCGGGCGACGATCAACGGCACGACCGAGACGTTCACGCTCGTCGAACAGCGATACGACGCGTTTGCCACCTACTCCTTCGTCTCCGGCGTGAGCGCTTCGACGAAGACACTGACGATCAGCTTCACGTCCGACATCCGGACGGGCTCGTTTCCACGAACGCTTGCGAGCGACGACGTCAACATCATCTACATCGAGCGCGTCGGCGGGCAGGATGTCGTCTACGACTGCGTGACGCACAACAGTGCACGCGCGATGACGCTGACGCGCAACAGCGGCGGCATCATCGACGGCACGTTCACAGGAACGCCGACCAACCGCAACGACGCGTCGAGCACCGTGACGATCACGAGCGGCGAGTTCTCGGTCACGTTGTAGCGGCGACGACTCGCGGCGGCGGCGCGCTGCCGACGCCGCTTGCATCGCAATCCCTCCCCGGCGCCGATTCTGCTAACTTTGAACCCGGCCGCCCTCCTCGCGGCGGCCGGCAACACCCGTTCCGGTACTACCCCGTATCTCGACAATCTCCTCGGCGCACACTCATGCGCCGGCACTCGACTTCGAACCTCCCGTGCGTACGATGCCCCCGTTGTCCATTCGCGTCCAATGTTTCGCCGCGGCCCTCGCCATCACCCTCGCGTTGACGGCCGACACGCTGCGGGTGGCAGCTCAGCCGACGATCGCGCCGGAGAGCCTGTCGTATCGTCGGCTCGGCCAGCTCAACGACGCATCGGCAGCGGGATGGAATCCGGCATTGCTCGGCGTGCGCTCGGCGGAGTTCGACTTCCTCGCCGCCGGCAGCTACGATCGGGACCTCGCGCTGTCGCACACCCTGTATGCGCTCTTCGCGAAATTCGGACCGCTGGCCCTCGGCTCCACCGGTCCGCTCGGCGATAGCGCCGACGTCTTCGCCGCCCGCCAGTACCACGCGGGACTCGGCGTGCCGGTCGTCGACGATCTCGTCTGGGCGGGAATCGGCGTGCGATGGACCGACGGCCTCGGATTCATGCCCAGCGCGGAATTCATCGTCGCCGGACTCTATCAGCCACGGCCCGATCTGCTCGGGGGTCTCACCATCGGCAACCTCACGGCCAACAACGACGCGAGCATCTGGGCCGATCTGCAGACGACGTACGCGCCGAGCGACTGGCTCACACTCTTCGGAGGCGTGCGCCTCGACAGCCGCGACACCGTCGGTGGTCACGGGACGATCTCTCCCTCGCTCGGTCTCAGCCTCGGCATCAGCGACAACTCGCTGATGCTCAGCGGCAGCTACGACTTCAACCGCCGCCTTGCGCGCTTCGGTCTCGAGGCGATGCTCGGCAACGTGACGTTCGGAAGCATCAACGGCCTCGACGCGTCGGAGTCGTTCGCGGGCGGCATCGCGCTGGCGCGATGGTCGTCGACGATGGAGTCGTCGCTCGGCGACGCGCTGCCGGCGGATCCGGAGGAGCTGCCCATGGGGTGGGCGCCGGATCGCGCGTACGTGCCGTCGGGGCTCGAGTACACCGTGCCGGCAAGCAACAACGACGCGATGAAGAACCAGGAGGCGATCGAGCTGCCGTGCACCGGCGCGAGCGGCGCGCAGTTCGGCTCCGCGTCCGGTCTGGCGGCGATCATCAACGGAGGCGGCGCGAGTTACGCTCCGCTGGCGGCGCGCATCCGCGAGATCTCGCCGAACCCGAACAACCTGATGCGCGAGGTTCGCCGGCGCTACTACTCGCCACCGGTACGCAACCGCGAGCTCACCAGCGGCGACACGCTCTCGCTCTACGCCCGCGACGGCCACGCGATCAGCGTGCAGTCCGTCGACGCGTCGACGTTCCCGCTCGTCTCGGTGATCATGCGCGTGACCGATGAGTCCGGTCGCACGTTGCCGGGGCTCGGGACGGAGGATTTCCAGTTCCGCGATCCGTCGCTGCGTATCGTCTCGGTGCGACCGACGGACTCGACGTTCGACGTGCCGGTGGACATCGTCGTGATGGTCGACTGCTCGGGCTCGATGTCCGACGAGATCGAGTCGGTCCGCCAGAACATCGAGCGCTTCGCCGACAACCTGGTCGCGCGCGGTATCGACTACCGCATCGGAGGTGTCCTCTACGGCAGCGTCATCTACGACACGCTCCATCCGACCGGTGACATCGGTCGCTACAAGCAGTTCGTCGCCGGCGCCGCGCCGATCGGCGGCGACGAGATCACGACGCTCGCGCTGAAGGCCGCGACCGAGATGAACTTCCGTCCGGGAGCCCAGCGCGTGTTCGTGATGATCACTGACGACTGGACCGTCCAGAACAACGCGACGCTCGACGAGTCGCAGTTGACGCAGATGCTCTGGGATACGCGGGCTCGACTCTACTCGATCATCACTCCGTGCAAGAACAACAGCGCGGTGATGACGCGTTTGACGCTCGGTCGCGAGTTCGACATTCGCGCGCCGTTCACCGGCATCCTCGATGAGATCGGCAGCGATCTGACGACGACCTACGAGCTGGTGTACGAGTCGAAGGCGCAGCGCGAGATCGTGATCCCCAAGGTCACCATCCTGCGCGGCCGTGTCCGCGACGATTCGGGCGCGCCCGTGCCGTCGACGATCGAGTTCGAGGCCGCCGGCGCCGGACCGCTGCGCGTCGCCACGAACGCGACCACCGCCGAGTACGAGACCGAGATCACCGAAGGGATCGCCTACACCGCGCGGCTCGGCGGTGATCGCTATCTGCCGCTCGAGGAGCGCGTGGACCTCACGGGCGTCACCAGGGGTGACACCGTCACGCGCGACTTCCGGTTGCGCATGCGCAACACGACCGTCGTCGGACGGGTCACCGACGAAAACGGAACACCGGTCGATGCCCACGTGCGCGTCGAGGACGCGACGACGCTCGAGCGCTTCGATACCGTCTTCGCGGCCGGGGGACTCTACGAGGTCACGCTCGAGGAGGACCGCGTCTACCGCCTGACGCCGACGGCGAAGAACTACATCCCGTTCCCCGAGGAGATCGACGCGCGCGTCCCGCGCGGCACCGAGATCCGTCGCGACCTGCGCGTCATGTCGATCGACGCCGCGATCGCCAGCGGCGCGGTCTTCCGTTTGAAGAACATCTTCTTCGACTACGATCGATGGGACCTCAAGAGCGAGAGCTCATCGGAGCTCGACCGGCTGGTCGCGCTCCTCGAGGAATACCCGGTGATCCGCGTCGAGATCGGCGCCCACACCGACTCGAAAGGCTCCGACGCCTACAACCTCAACCTCTCCTCGCGCCGCGCACAGTCGGTTCGTGACTATCTCGTCGACAAGGGAATCGACGAAGCGCGCCTGGTCTCGAAGGGATACGGCGAATCGGTGCCGGTCGGCACCAACGAGACCGACGAGGGCCGCGCGATGAACCGACGCGTCGAATTCAAGCTCGTGCGCTGAGCGTGGCGTGCGCCTGGCGCAAGCGTGTGCGCTGAGCGGCGCCGTGGGCCTGGCGTTAGCGTGTGCGCCTGACGCGCGGTGCGCGACGCGTTTTGTTCCGGACGGCATCTGCTCTACATTACGCCGACGTCCTCCACCCCGCTTCAATCCCTCCGGCGCTCGGCCGGTTCCGTTCTCCTCTTCGCTCGTTCTTCGATGAAGCGTTCCGCACTCGCAGTTCTCATGGGTCTCGTCGCCGTCGTGCTCGGCGTGCCTGCCGGCGCGCAGCCGCTGCTGCGTCCGTTCACCTTCGTCATTCCCAACGGCGACTCGTCGCAGTCGCAGTGGTTGCCGGCGCTGCCGAGCGAGATCGCCGGAGCGCGAGGCGCGGTGCGCGTCGGCGCGCTCGGGCACCTCGAGCACGGCGACGGCACACCGGCGCGCTTCGTCGGCGTCAGCCTGTCGACGACGGCATGCTTCCCCGACAGCGCGTCGGCGATTTCCGTCGCCATGCGGCTCCAGAAGCTCGGCGTCAACCTCGTCCGCTTCATCTACTTCGACTACCACAACTACGGAAGCGCCTCGGTGCTCGCACCGGGCAACCGCAGCGACACGCTCTCGCCGGCGCAGATGAAGCGCCTCGACTGGTTCATCCATCAATTGCGCAACCGCGGCATCTACTCGCACCTCGTGCTGAAGTCCCGCAACGGGCCACGGAGCGAGGACGGCGTGCCGGGCTTCGCGACGACCTACAACTCCGGCCAGCAGCTCCAGTATTTCTCCGAGCCCATGCGCGCGATGCAGCGTCGCATGATCGCCGCGCTGATGAACCATCGCAGCCCGTACACGGGCCAGCGCTACGCCGACGATCCGGCGATCGCCCTGATGACGATCACCGACCAGTCGTCGCCGTGGTACTTCTGGATGGTCGACTACCTGAACGAGCGCGAGAACGTTCTGAGCCGCGAGCACTCGCTGATGATCGACTCGCTCTTCAGCGTCTTCCTCGAGCGGCGCTACGGGAACACCGCCGCGCTGCGCGCCGCCTATCGCGAGGGGATCGGCGCGCTCGGTGCGAACATCGTGCGCAATCCGGGCTTCGAATCGTTCACCGACGACTGGGAGCTGACCGTCAGCGAGGGCGCGCAGGCCAACCTCGTCGTCGTGCAGGGAACCGACGTCGCGCCCGGCGCCGGCGCCAATGCGCTGCGCGTCGTCGTGCGCGCGAGCAACGGTGCGGAGAACCGCGTCTACCTGCAGCAGACCGCCATCCCCGTGCGACGCGACGGGATCTACCGCGTGCGGTTCAGCGCCAAGACCGACACGGCCGCCGGACGGACGCTCAGGCTGAGCTTCTTCCGCGGCACACCGCCGTATTCGACGCTGGGTCTCGACACGACCGTGACACTGTCGACGAGCTGGCAGACCTATGAGACGACCTTCCGCTCGTTCTCGACCGACAGCATCGCGTCGATCTTCCGCTTCTACATCGGCCGCAGCGCCGGCGACGTCTACCTCGACGGCATCGAGGTGCAGGAGAGCGGCCGCGAGGGGCTCGCCGCCGAGGAGACGCTCGAGGCGCGCAACATCGGCCGCGCGAAGTTCGGCGTCGCCTGGCGCCTGCCGCGCCGCCGCGCCGCGGACCTCGGAGAGTTCTACGACTCGCTCGGCAGCAGCTACTACCGCGACATGACCGCGCACCTGCGCTCGCTCGGCGTCCGCGCTCCGATCGCGGGCACCAACAGCGCCTCATCGAGCGTCGACGCGCGCGCGCAGTCGGCGTTCGACTTCACGAGCGAGAGCGCCACGTGGGACTACCTGAGCGCACGTCCCGGACTTACCTACTCCGATTCAACCTGGGTGATCCGCCAGTATTCAGTGCTCGCCTCACGCGATCAGAAGATCCCCGAGTTCTCGCGCGTCGCGATCGCCGGCAAGCCCTTCATCGGCGAGGGCTACGCTCACATCTATCCCAATCGCAACCGCGCCGAGATGATGCTGTATCTGCCGGCCTACGCGTCGCTGCACGACTGGGACGGCGCCTACCTTTACGCGTACACGTCGATCGGCTCGGAGATCGCCACGCGCCAGCGCGCGTTGAAGGACGACTACTACCAGGTGGGCAACGATCCGGCGGTCGCGGCGCTCATGCCGCAGTTCTCGGCGATCATGCGCAATCGCTGGATCGCCCCCGCGAAGCGCACCGTCGAGATCTCCTACGACAGCCTCGAGCTGCGCGACCTCGCGTTGAACTACGCCGTGACGCACAACAACAGCTTCAACACCGACGGCGCCCTGCAGAACGTCATGACGATGGTGCACGGCGTGCGCATCGCGAGCTTCAACGCACCGCGACACCTCACCGCCGGCGACTACTACTTCACC
>DATLHO010000315.1:0-9208 GCA_035539855.1 Kapaibacterium sp. (SeqCode)
CTGATGCCGGAGAAGCAGTCGAGATAGAGAGTCTTCATGGAAGTAGCATGTCGACGATGCCCGAGGGTTTCGACGGTCCTGTCGCGCCGTCGCGCATCAGAGCCGCAGAGTCGGGAAAGATAGAGATTCGACATCCCGGGGTGGAGGTCACTTCGACGGCCCCGATGTCGCTTCATGCTGCGCGAGCGCATCGGCCGGGAGCAGGCCGCGGCGCACGAGGCCCTCGAGGATGCGCGCGGTGGCGCCGGCACGCTCGCCCACGAAGGACTCCGTCCGGGCGCCAAGCTCGTCGCGCCGGCGCGAGAGGCTCACGTGGCGCGAGATCGACGCATACGCTGCCTTGGCGTCTTCGACGACTTCGAGAAGACCCGCGTCGTGCAGCGCCGTCGCGTCGCGAGAGCGCTCGATGCGTGGACCGGCCAGTACAGGTATTCCGTACGCGGCAGGCTCGAGTACGCTGTGCACTCCGGCGCCGAAGGCACCTCCGACGTAAGCGATGTCCGCGAGCGCGTAGAGTCCGAGTAGGATGCCGGTGCGATCGACGATGACGGCCGTGCCGGCGGGAACGACCTCGCCCGGCGTGATCTCCGACAACAGCACGGCGCGACCGAGCCGCGCGCGCAACGACGCGACGTGAGTCGGCGTTGGCTCGTGCGGAACGACGACGAGGCGCAGGCCCTCGAGGCCGACCAGTGGTGCGAGCAGTGCCTCGTCCGGCGGCCACGTGCTGCCGGCGACGAGCACCGTGTCGGCTCCGAGCTGCGAGCGCTCGATCGGCAGCGTCGAACGCGCGCCCGCGGCGGCACGCTCGACGACCCGGTCGTAGCGCGTGTCTCCCGAGACCTCAAGCGGCACGCTGACCGCAAGCGTACCGAATGCGGCACGATCGGCCTCGCCGACGCAGTCGATCAGGCTCAGCCGGTTGTACAGCCAGCGGAAGAACCCGCGCGCGATCGGGCGCAGCCTCGCCGAGTCTTCGCGGAGCGTCGCGCACACGAGCACGCATGCGATGTCTCGCTCACCGGCGAGACGCAGGAACTCGGGCCACAGATCATAACGGATGATGATGATCAGGTCGGGCCGCACGCGATCGAGGAACGCGCGCACGTTCCGCGGTCGGTCGTCCGGCAGATACCACGCCTCGTCGAGACGATCGTAGTTCCCCTGCTGCTCGAACCCGCTCGGCGAATAGAACGACGCGGTGATGCGCAACGGGAGCGCTCCGGCGCGCAATGCCTCGATCAACGGTTTCGCCTGCTCGAACTCTCCGACCGACGCGGCATGGATGTGAATCGCGAAGCGCTCGGGCGCTGGTTCGACCTGCGCCCGAACCTGCTGGCGCCGGCGGCCGGCAAGGCCGCGGCGGACCTTTGGCGAGAACAGCGCGGCGACACGCGCGCCCCCGGAGACGAGCGGGCCGAGCACGAACCGGTACAGCAGCGGCCACACGGTGAAGCCTTTCGTGAAGTGGAGATCGGCGGGTCTCAGGTCCAGAGCTCGTGCTTGGTCCGGCGACGCATCAGGTCGAGCGTCGCGGTGCGGGGATCGCGCTCGGCGAACAGGATGCGGTAGACTTCGTTGATGATCGGCATCTCGACGCCGTGACGCTGCGCGAGCTGATGTGCCGACTCGGTCGTGGTCACTCCCTCGGCGACCATGTTCATTTCGGCGACGACGTCTGCCAGGCGACGACCGCGACCGATCTGCTCGCCGACGAACCGGTTGCGGCTGTGCCGGCTGAAGCACGTGACCACCAGATCGCCGAGACCGGCAAGGCCGCTGAAGGTCGACGCGCTCGCGCCGAGCGCGACGCCCAGGCGCGTGATCTCGGCGAGGCCGCGCGTGATCAATGCCGCCTTGGTGTTGTCGCCGTAGCCGAGTCCGTCGATGATGCCCGCGCACACGGCGATGACGTTCTTGAGCGCTCCGCCGAGCTCGACGCCGATGAGGTCATCGTTGGTGTACACGCGCAGCGTGTCGTTGGAGCAGACGTCCTGCACGAGCTCCGACGCGCTTCGCGACGTCGACGCCGCGACAACGGTCGTCGGGATCCCGCGCGAGACCTCCTCGGCGTGGCTCGGTCCGGAGAGGCTCACGAACCGCTCGGCGCCGACGTCCCACAGTTGTTCGAACAGCTCGGAGATGCGCAGCAGCGATCCCTGCTCGATGCCCTTCGACGTCGAGACGATCACGCGCGACGAGAGAGCGTCCGATGCTAGCGGCGTGAGGGTGGTGCGGATGTGCTGGGTCGGAGTGGCGATGAGAAGCAGCGGATCGGAGGCCTCGACGACCTCCTCGACCGAATCGCAGACGGCGATGCCGCTCGGGAACGGTACGCCGGCGAGGTAGAGTCGGTTCTCGCGGTCGGAGCGCAGGCGCTCGCGCTGCGGTGCGCCGTGGGCCCAGAGGGCGACGTCGTGACCGAGCTGCGCGAGATGAACCGCCAGGGTCGTGCCCCAGCTACCGGCGCCGATGCATCCGATGCGCATGGCGGGCTATCGACTGAAGATCCGGAGCTTGTTGAAGCGGTTTTCCCGCCCCTCGAGCAGCCGACGGATGTTCTCGCGATGCGTGAAGATCAGCAGCAGGGCGATGCCGATCGAGAAAAAGATCAGCGTGTGGTACCCGTCGATCTCGACGCCGAAGATGTTGTGCCGCACGACCATCGTCGTGGGCAGTGCGACGGCTGCGAGGATCGAGCCGAGCGAGACGTAGCCGCTGGAGAAGACGACGAGCATGAAGATGCCTGCGGCGACGGCGACTTCAACCGGCGTGATGCCGATGAGCACGCCGAGCGCGGTGTTGATTCCCTTGCCGCCGCGGAAGCCCGCGAACGCCGTCCAGATATGACCGGCGACCGCAAGCGTGCCGGCGATGATCTTGACGATGGTGATGTCCTCGAACGGCGTCGCGTTCGGGAACGGCAGAACGCCGTTGAAGATCTTGACCGCGATCGCCACGGCCGCGACACCCTTGAGGATGTCGAGCACCTGCACCGCCACGCCTGCCTTCCAGCCCAGCACCCGGAAGGCGTTCGTGCTTCCCATGTTGCCGCTTCCCTTGCTCCTGATGTCGAAGCCGAAGAAGACCTTGCTGATGATGACTGCCGTCGGGATCGACCCGAGCAGATAGCTGACGACGACGATGAGAAGGATTTCCATCAAGTGGCCGTGTGAGGATTTCGAGCCGGTTGTTCCGGCATATGGGGGATTCCGGAAAGCGTGCAAAGATACCGAACACCCCGTAGGGGTACAACGGTTTCGCCGGACGATTCATTGCACACGTTTCCTTGCAGACCGCCGCGACACGCCTCGTAACTTTCGGCGTCGCGACGCCGCCGTCGCGATCGTCCAGTTCAACAATCGTACCGCGATCCCGGTTTCGTGCCGGGACAAGGAGGGAACGTGGCCAAGGTCGATCAGGATATCCTCGCCGCGACGAGGAACCGGCTCGAGGAGATCGAACACGAGCTCGCGCAGCTCAACGAGGAGCGCAACGGGCTCAAGGCGCAATGGCAGCTCGAGAAGGAGCTCATCGGCACGATTCGCTCGATCAAGAGTCAGATCGAGGAGGCGAAACAGGAGGCGCTCGACTACGAGCGCCAGGGCGACCTCGGCAAGGTCGCAGAGATCCGTTATGGACGCTCGCTGGCGCTCGAGCGCCAGCTCGTCGAGGCCAACCAGCGTCTCGAGGAGGCGCAGGCGACAACGCGCATGCTCAAGGAGGAGGTCGACGGCGAGGACATCGCCGAGGTCGTCGCGCGGTGGACGGGCATTCCCGTCTCGCGCGTGCTCGAGAGCGAGCGAACGAAGCTCGTGCGCATGGAGGATCGCCTGCACGAGCGCGTCGTCGGCCAGGACGAGGCGGTCGTCGCCGTCTCGAACGCGATCCGCCGCTCGCGCGCCGGACTGCAGGATGCGAACCGCCCGATCGGCTCGTTCATCTTCCTCGGCACCACCGGCGTCGGCAAGACCGAGCTCGCGCGCGCGCTCGCCGAGTTCCTCTTCGATGACGAACAGGCAATGGTCCGCATCGACATGTCGGAGTACATGGAGAAGTTCTCCGTCTCGCGACTGATCGGCGCCCCGCCGGGCTACGTCGGCTATGAGGAGGGCGGTCAACTCACCGAGGCCGTGCGTCGGCGTCCCTATTCGGTCGTGCTTCTCGACGAGATCGAGAAGGCCAACCCCGAGGTCTTCAATCTGCTGCTGCAGGTGCTCGACGAGGGCCGGCTGACCGATAGCAAGGGGCACACGGTCAACTTCAACAACACGATCATCATCATGACCTCGAACATGGGCTCGCACCTGATCCAGGAGCGGCTCACCGGGGTCACCAGCGACAACCGTGACCGGATCATGGGCGAGCTGCGGACGCAGCTCGGCGAGATGCTGCGGCAGAAACTGCCGCCGGAGTTCCTCAACCGCGTCGACGACATCATCGTCTTCAAGCCGCTGACCGAGGTCGAGATCCGTCACATCGTCGAGATGCAGGCCGAGCGCGTAGGGCGTATGCTCAAGGCCAACGGCATCGGTTTCGAGATCAGCTCCGAAGCGCTCGACTGGCTCGCACAGCTCGGCTACGACATCACCTACGGCGCCCGCCCGCTGCGCCGCGTCATCCAGCGCCATCTCGTCAACCCGCTGTCGACGATGCTCCTCGAGGGCGCGTTCGCCTCGGGCGATACCGTGCGCGTCAGCGCGAGCGATACCGGACAGTTCATGTTCGACAAGGGATAGCCGCGTCAGGTTCGCCCGACGAACCGTGTTCTTCCTGAAGGTGGCTCGGTCGAACCGACCGGGCCACCTTCGTCGTTCCTCGCCCCGCGCACGGGAAATGCGTTGCATCGCTTCGGCGCGGCGACCGAGGTTCGCGCTCTCATCTCCCCGTTCCCATTGCCATGCAACGACTCGTCCGTCTGGTTCTTCTTCTGATCGTCTCGGCGACGCCGGTGCTTGCACAGCGCGTCAGCGGCACGCTTTCGGGCATCGTCACCGAGGCCGAGTCCGGCGAGTCGGTGATCGGCGCGTCGGTCGCGATCTACGCCGACAGCGCATCGCTCGGCCGCTCGGCGATGCGCGGCGCGATCACGAACAAGTTCGGCTTCTACTCGATCGCCGGCATCGCTCCCGGCCGCTACCTCGTACAGGTCCGCTCGATCGGTCTCGCGCCGGCGAAGCAGGCGATCGAGATCGGCGAGCGCGCCGACGATCTGCGCCTCGACGTGCGCCTGTCCGAGTCATCGGTGCGCACGCGCGAAGTCGTCGTCGAGGCCGACCGCGACGCTTCGCCGACCGGATCGATCAGCGCGGTCGAGCTGCGCCCGGGGTTCATGGAACAGCTACCGTCGCTCGGCGGCGAGGTCGATGTCTTCCGCACGCTGCAGTTGCTGCCCGGCGTCAAGTCGATCAGCGAGGTCTCGAGCGGGCTGTACGTCCGCGGCGGATCGCCCGATCAGAACCTCATCCTCCTCGACGGAGTCATCGTCTACAACCCCACCCACCTCGGCGGCTTCCTCAGCACTTTCAACTCCGATGCGCTGCGCGACGTGCGCCTGATCAAGGGCGCGTTCCCCGCCGAGTATGGAGGCCGCCTCTCGAGTGTCGTCGACATGACGATGCGCGAGGGCACGAAGGAGAAGATCTCCGGCGCCGGAGGAATCAGCCTGATCAACTCGCGCCTGACGGTCGAGGGACCGATCACCGAGGACGCAACGTTCATGGTCTCCGGCCGCCGGATGTATCTCGACCTGCTGACGTCGCTGGCGCCGGAGTCCGAGGAGATCCCGACGTACTACTTCTATGACGCCAACGCCAAGCTCAACTACCGGCTGTCCGAGAGCGATCATCTCTACCTGAGCGGCTACTTCGGTCGCGACGTGCTCAACAGCGCGACCGGTTCGCGAGCCGACGGCGTCGCGCGCGATCACTTCGAGATCACCTGGGGGAACGTTACGGCGAACCTCCGGTGGATGCACATCGTCTCCCCTTCCCTGTTCACGAACTTCTCGGCGATCTACACGGACTACGACTTCTCGACGCTGTTCGAGGATCAGTACGGCGGCGGCACGAACTCATCGAACTTCAAGTCCGTCACCGGCATCCGCGACGTCATGCTGCGTGGCGAGGCGCAGTGGTTTCCGCACGCCGATCACATCGTCAAGACGGGCATCGAGGCGACCGAGCATCGCTTCCGCGCCGACGCGAGCGCCGAGCTCGGCGACTTCCCGCGGATCGAGCGCGACCCGACGATCCGCAGGTCACTCGACGCGTCGCTGTACCTGCAGGACGAGTGGCAGATCAGCCCGCGGCTGTCGGCGAACATCGGCGGGCGACTCTATTACTTCGAGAGCGGTGATTACGTGCGCGTCGAGCCGCGCCTGTCGGCGGCATATCAGCTCGACGAGGTCGTGACGCTCAAGGGCGCGTACTCGATGGGCAATCAGTTCCTCCATCTCGTCGCCCGCAACGACATCTCGCTGCCGACCGACGTGTGGTTCCCATCGACCTCCACGATCGCGCCGAGCGAGTCGCAGCAGGGCGTGCTCGGCGTCGAGACGTCGCTGCTCGACGGCGAGTACCTCGTGACCGTCGAGGGGTACTACAAGACCATGCGCAACGTGCTCGAGTACAAGGACACCGCGTCGTTCTCGCTCGACGTTCCGCTCGAGAACTCGTTCGCCGCCGGTGACGGCGAGGCGTACGGCGTCGAGCTGTTCATCAACAAGCGGATCGGATCGTTCACCGGGTGGATCGGCTACACGCTCGCGTGGACGAAGCGAACGTTCGAGGAGCTCAACGACGGCCAGCCCTTCTATCCGCGACACGACCGGCGCCATGACGTGTCGCTGGTGCTCGTGTATCGTCTGGGCGAATCGTGGGAGCTCGGCGCGACCTGGGTCTACGGCACCGGCCAGGCGTACACCGTGCCGACCGGGCAGTACCGGTTCACGCACCATCAGGTCGGCGGCGGCGACCCGGAGTACGTCGGCGGCTACGACGAGCGGCTCGACTACACCGGACGCAACGAGTACAGGCTGCCCGCCTTCCACAAGCTCGACCTGAACTTCGCGCACTCGTTCACGTGGTTTTCACTGCCGTTCAAGCTGTCGCTCAACGTGTACAACGCCTACGGCCGGAAGAACGTCTTCGCGCAGTACGTCGACCGAGTCTACACGCAGGATCCGACCACCGGCGAGTACTACGACGAGTACAAGTTCAAGCGCTTCACCCTCTTCCCGTTCGTGCCCACGATCGGGCTCTCCTTCAAGTTCTGATGCGCACGATGACCAAACTCCGTTCGATCGCTCTGGCTCTTGCATTCGCGCTGACGCTCGGCGCGTGCGAGGAGACCGTCGACATCACCGACGCGACCTACCGCGAGCGCATGGTCATCCATGCCGTGCTCGATCCGGTCGACTCGGTCGACATCACGATCACCCGGACGCTGCCGATCAACCGTCCGTACGACGCGGCCGAGGCTGCACTCAGCGATGTTGCGGGGACCCTCACGATCGTCGATCCCGCCGCTCCGGGCGCGAGTCAGCAGGCGACGCTCGTCCACGTCGGCAACGGTCACTACACCGCGCGCCTGGCCGACCGCGCCGTCGTTCCAAAGGAAGGCTTCGAGTACCGCCTCGACGTCTCGTGGCGCGGGCGCTCGGCTGGCGCGCGCACGATCGTCCCTCGATCGGCGACGGTCGACTCGGTGACGCTCGTGCCGTCGAGCTGGTCGTGGGAAGGGCGGCCGATGGAGATGTTCAGCGTACGGGCGGTGATCGATCCCAATCCCGGCGAGGTCTATCTGCTCGCCTCGACGCAGCTCGATTCGTCCTTCGGCGAGCCGCCGATGCCGATGTTCACGAGCGCGCCGATCGCGCGCTCGCGCGACACGAACGCGCAGGGGCGCATCGCCATGGTCGACGAATGGAACGCGTACAGCGAGCCCGAGGGGCTCGCCGCCGTCGTCGTCACGTATGACGAGCCGTACTACGAATTCCAGCGCACCTACTATCGCGGCGACGACATGGGACCGTTCGGCTCCGGATCGGACATCGTCAGGTGGACGGTCGAGGGTGATGCGATCGGACTGTTCATCGGCCGGACGACGCGCATCGTGCCCGCGACGCACGACTGATCGGCATTCAGAACCGGAAGTGAGTCGCCGCGCGAAACGTGACGTCGTACGCAAGCGACCCGGCGTCAAGTGCGCTCGTCCAGTCTGAGGTCGCCGCCGCGAGCGAGAGCCACGGGAACGGCTGGAAGCGCGCGCCGAGGCTCCACGCAAATCCCTGCCGCCCGCCCACCTGCACGCCGCTCATGAGCGTCAGCAATCGCCACGGCGTCCATTGGCCGCCCACCGAAACGCGCGCCGCTCCCTCGCCTCCGATCGCATCATTGAGATCGAACGCCGCCTCGACGCCGGCGAGCAGATCACCACGAATCGCCGGGACGAACGCGGTGATGTCGACCGCGCCGCCGATGCGAAGCTGCGACGGCAGCGACGTCGTGAATGATCCGACCGTGTCGAGCTCTCCGCGATACCCGCAGAGCACCTCGTAGGTGAGCCCGCCGCCGCGGTCGGTGACGACCGTATCGATCGTGCGCGCGCGCTGCAGGTTCAAACCCTCCCAGTCGAGCGAGCCGATCTCGTCGACAGTCACCCCGAAGGTGATCGCGTCGCGCGTCGTGACGCGCTGACGGCGCAGGTGCTCCGGATCGAGCGGTGAGCCGATCGAGAGCTCCTCGTCCATGCGCACTCGCCGTAGAACCACCGCCGAAAGCCCGAATGATCCGCCCCAGCCCAGCGCACGCGAGCTGTCGGAGGCTCCGAAGCCAGGACGCAGGATCGCCTGCGACGGCTCGAAGCTCGCCGGCACCGAGCTGCGGAACGCGTAGTATCCGTTGACGCCGAGTCGGCGCGTGCGGCCGGCCGGCGGCAGCCTGAGCGTCTCGACGAAGCTCGCGGGGTCGACGTCGAAGTGTACGATGCCCTCGAGCGTCGCGATGCTCGCGCCGAAGCCGACGACCGGAAGCCAGACGTCGCCGGAGTCGGTTACGTCGACGCGATTCCACGCCGTGGCCAGCGTGAGCGCGAGCCGCTTGACCCACTCGCCGCCGATGTCGGTTCCGTCGTAGCGCTTGTCGCCCTCGAAGACATCGCCCTGCCCGAGCACATCCTGTCGGAACTCCTCGGGGAAGTTCATCCT
>DATLHO010000316.1:0-15439 GCA_035539855.1 Kapaibacterium sp. (SeqCode)
ACCCCACCCCGTCTCCTCCCCCCGGTGTTCGATCAACAACTTCTCCGGAGGATTTCCATGCGCGGTCTGCTCTTCATTATCGCAGCCCTCGTTCTGACTGTCGCGTCAGCTCAGGCGCAACGAGTCGATGCCACGATCGTCGTCGACGGCCAGAACCGGCAGTTCATCGTCGTGCGTCCATCGTCGAATCCGCCTGCGGGCGGCTTCCCGCTCGTGTTCATGTTCCATGGCTCCAGCGGCGATGGCGAGAAGTTCTACAACATCTCCGGCTGGAAGGAGCTCGGCGAGCGTGAGGGCGTCGTCACCGTGTTCCCGTCGTCGCTCGAGGTCTGCATCAACGAGGACGGTCAGCGCAAGCGCACGACGAAGTGGAACTGCGGCGAGCTCGTCTCGATCGCGTGCGAGGGACAGACGCTCTACGACGACGTTCGATTCGTCCGCGCGATGGTCGACACGATCACCGCGCTGCTGCCGATCGATCGCGACCGCATCTATGCATCGGGGTTCTCGAACGGAGGCGGCTTCACCGCCAAGCTCGCCATGGAGATGTCGGATGTCTTCTCGGCGATCGCCGTCTCGGCGGGAGGCCTCCACGAGCTCGATTCGGTGACGCCTCCGGCAAAGGTCCCGATCGCGTACTCGACCGGCTCGCTCGACGACCGCGTGACGACGCCCGCCGGAATCCCGGAGCTCCCCTTCAACGACTCGGTCCTCATCTACACGGGCCGCATCGTGCGTCGCTTCCTCGGCGCGCTCGAGCTCGAGGAGACGTTCGAGCGGGCGCAGACCGAATTGACGCTGACCTATCTCTGGAACACGCCACTTGCGGGAACGGCTCCCGGACGCTTCAGCTTCACGCTGATCAAGGATCTCGGCCACGCGTACCCGAACGGCACGAACAGCCCGATCACCGCGGCGAACGCGTTCTGGGCGTTCTTCGACGCCAACCGGGGGACGAGCGCCGCGCCGTCGGAGGGCGCGCTGCCGCTCGAGCTCGACCTGACGGCGCGTACGGAATAGGTCGTCGTGTTCGTGTCCAATCAACCCCGGCGTAGCAGCGCGCCGAAGAACCCGTCGGTCCCGTGGCGATGCGGAAATGCCCTGTAGTATCCGTCGGCATCGACGACGTCGGCCGGGAGCGTGATCGGTACGCGCTCCCAGCCGCTCGCGCGCTCGAGAAAGGCCTCGACCTGCGCGTCGTTCTCCTCGCGCAGGAGCGAGCACGTCGCGTAGAGCATCAGTCCTCCCGGCCGCACGAGCGTGCTGTACTCGTCGAGGATCTCCGCCTGCTGCGGCAGCAGGCGCTCGACCGTCGACTCGTCGATCGTCAGGCGCACGCCCGGATTGCGCCGCAGCACGCCGGTGCCGCTGCACGGGGCGTCGATCACCACCGCGTTGAGCTCGCCGAGCATCGACTCGCGGCGCTGGAGGTACGTCGCGTTGTCCATGATCCGCACGTTCTGCGCGCCGCTGCGCTTCAGGCGCGGCCGGAGCTCGGCCAGGCGGCGATCGTTGATGTCGTGGGCGATGACCTCGCCGCGTCCTTTCATGATCGCGGCCAGGTGTAGCGTCTTGCCGCCGGCGCCGGCGCACGCGTCGAAGACGCGCCAGTTCGGATGCGGGTCGAGCGCGAGCGAGATGAGCTGCGATCCCTCGTCCTGCAGCTCGAACCATCCCTGCTTGAATTGCGGAACGGTGAAGGCGTTGATTCGACGGGTGAGCACGACGGCGTCGGGTGAGAGCGCGCCGGGCGTCGCCTCGATCCCGAGCTCCTCGAGCGCGGCGACCAGGCGCTCGCGATCGGTCACGAGCCGGTTCGCGCGAAGCACGATCGGCGCCTGTGTCTTGAGCGCCGCCATCAGAGCGTCAGCCTCCTCGTCGCCATACTGCGCGCGCAGTCGCTCGGCCAGCCAGACGGGAATGCTGTGGCGCATCGCCGCACGCTCGTCGGGCTCGAGCGCATCGAGACCCGCGTCGGCGCCCGCCAGCGCCGCGCCGAGGCGCTCGACGTCACGCTCCGGAATCTCGGTGGCGTCGGCGACGAGTGCGCGATCGAGGCCACGATCGACGAGGAACGCCGCGGCCAGGATGTACGGCTGGTCGTCGGCATGCGCGCTCGAGAGCAGCTCGCCGAGCGCCATGCGCAATCGGATGACGTCACGCAGCAGCGCGTACGTCGTATCGGCGATGAAGCCGCGATCGTGCGAGCCGAGGTAGCGCCGGGCGGCGAAGAACCGGCTGATCGTCAGATCGGCCGGCGTCGCGGGCCGCGCGAAGATCTCGGCGACGAGCTCCATCGTGTGTCCGAGGAGAAAACGATTTGCCCGCTCGATCATTCCGCGCTCCCCTTCTTCTGGTGTTTCCGTCCCCGCGACGAGCGCACCGTCGAGGCGCGCGCGACGGTCGTCAGCGGCGCGAACGCCCCCGCCGCCAGCTTGTGCCAGCCAACCAGTCCGATCATCGCGGCGTTGTCGGTGCTGTAGATCGGGCGTGTCACGTGCACGCCGAGACCCGCGGCCTCGCCGGCCTCGCGCAGCTTCGCGCGCAACCGCGAGTTGGCCGAGACGCCACCGACCGCCGCGACCGTCGGCACACCGTCACGCACGGCCGCGCGCACCGTCTTGCTGACGAGCGCGTCGACGATGGCCTCCTGATACGAGGCGCAGAGGTCCGCGAGCTCGCGACCCACGGGCGGCGCGTCCGGATGATGGTCGCGCAGGTAGTAGCGCAGCGACGTCTTCAATCCGCTGAAGCTGAAGTCGTCGGCGGGATCGCTCTGCAGGCCGCGCGGGAACTGGTGCGACTTTGGGTTGCCGTCGGCGGCGATCCTGTCGATCTCCGGTCCCCCGGGATAGCCGAGCCCGAGCAGCTTCGCGCCCTTGTCGAACGCCTCGCCGGCCGCGTCATCGCGCGTGGAGCCCATGAGCGTCGCGCGGTCGATCGCGTCGACGCGGTACAGGAGCGTGTGACCGCCGGAGACGACCAGGCCGATGTACGGGAACGCGAGATCCGGCTCGTCAATCAGCACCGAGTACAGGTGCGCCTCGAGGTGGTTGACCTCGATGAGCGGCCGGCCGAGTCCGACGGCCAGTCCCTTCGCCGCGTTGACGCCGACGAGCAAAGAGCCGATGAGGCCTGGCTCGATGGTCACCGCGATCGCGTCGAGCTCGCCAAGCTCGGCGTTGGCCTCCTCGAGCGCGCGCCGCAGCGCCGGACCGATCGCGCGCAGGTGCGCGCGCGAGGCGAGCTCCGGCACGACGCCGCCCCAGCTGTCGTGATCGATCTGGGAGGCGATCACGAGCGAGCTGACGGCGCCGTCGCGAATGATCGCGGCGGAGGTCTCGTCGCAGGAGGTCTCGATGGCCAGGAGTGTTCGTGTCATGCGTAGGTCTGGCGCAATGTTCGCGCCGCGCAAGTAAGGGCGATCGCGGAGAACCCGACGGCGCCCGAGATGTGCAACGTTGTAACGGGGAGCATTCGTGGGTTACCTTTGCGCCGCCTGCACCCTAGCGTACGCCGAACTACCAATTCCCGATCGAGTCCTGTGAGCGAGTTTACATTCGGCCTGGCCGCCAGTCCGTGGATCGTTGCCGCGATCGTCGCGGCGGCGTTCGCGTTCGCGGTCGTCACGTATCGCCAGACCAGACCCGAGGTGTCGACCTCGCGTCGCTGGCTGCTCATCGGCCTGCGCACGCTCGCCATCGGGCTGTTGCTCATCGCGATCTTCGAGCCGGCGCTGTCGTTCCTCGACGTGCGCGCCGACGAGCCGTCGGTGCTCGTCGCCGTCGACGACTCCGAGAGCATGACGCTCGGCGGACAGGACTCCTCGCGGATCGCGGAGGCTCGCGGCATCCTGCGCCGGATCGTCGGTTCGGAGCTCGGCGAGCGCACCGACGTCGCCGTCTTCGCCGACACGGTGCACGGCGTGGCCATGCCGGTGCCGTACGAGAGTCTCACGGCGAAGGGACCCGCCACGCGACTGGACGGTCCGTTCGCGCTGCTGTCAGACTCGCTGCGTCGCAAGAACGTTCGCGCCATCGTGTTGCTGACCGACGGGCGCTACAACAGCGGCAGCAACCCGTTGTTCGAGGCCGAGCAGCTCGGCGTCCCCGTCTATGCCGTCGGCCTCGGCGACTCGGTCGAGCCGCGCGACCTCTCGGTGCAGCAGGTGTTCACCAACGACATCGCCTACGTCGGCAGCGATCTGCCGGTGGAGGTGCGGATCAAATCCTCCGGCTATCCGAGCGGTCTGGCGAGCGTGACGCTGCGCGATGACGCCGGGATCGTCGCGTCGCAGCAGGTCGCGCTCGCGCCGGGAACGAACGAGTATACGACGAGCTTCGTCTATCGCCCGCGCAGCGAGGGAATGGCGCGGCTGCGCGCGGACATCGCGGGCTCCGGCGGGGAGCTCACCTCACGCAACAACACGCGCAGCACGTTCGTGCGCGTGCGCAGCGACAAGCGCCGGTATGTGATCCTTTCGGGGGCTCCGAGTCCGGACCTCGCGTTCATCCGCCGCACACTCGAGCGCGATCGGAACATCACGCTGACGACGCTCGTCGAGCGCGCCGGCGGCACATTCCTCGGCGGAACCCTCTCCCCCGCGCTGCTGCGCGACGCCGAGGCGCTGATCCTGATCGGCTACCCGACCGCGGCGACGACCGACGCGGTGCTCTCGAGCGTGCGCGGCGCGCTCGCGGGCGGATCGCTCTCGCTGTTCGTCGTCATGGGCGCGAGCACCGACGCGGCGCGACTCGAGACGCTCGAGGCATTCCTGCCGGTGACCATCGGCCAGGGACGCGGAAACGAGATGCAGGTGTTCGCCGACCTGACCGAGAGCGCACCGACGCATCCCGGAATGCACGTGAGCAATCCCGAGGCGTGGCGCGCGCTGCCGCCGATCTTTCGCAGCGAGACGCAGATCGCCGCGCGCGCCGAGGCCGACGTCCTCGCGTGGGCGCGGCTCGGATCGACCCGCCTCGACGAGCCGCTGATCGTCGCGCGCCGGCTCGGTCACAGCCGCTCGATGATGGTCGCCGGTTACGGACTGTTCCGATGGCAGCTTCTCGGCGAAGGTCCGCGGGAGCTGCGCGGCGAGGCCGCGCCGGGCGTGCTCGACGAGTTCATCGGCAACGCGATGCGCTGGCTCGGCACGATCGACGACGAGCGGCGCGTGAGAATAGCGACGACGAAACAGCTCTACAATCTCGGCGAGCCCGTGCGATTCCACGCGCAGGTCTACGACGACAATTTCGATCCGATCAGCGACGCGACCGTCACGGTCGATGTCGGCGGACCGGGCGGACGGCGCACGCAGACGCTGGCGGTCTCCGGCAATGGTCGCTACGAGGGCACGCTGACCGATCTGCCGGCCGGAGACTACAGTTTCGACGGACGCGCGACGCGCGCCGGCGTGGAAATCGGGCGCGACGGCGGACGGTTCGTCATCGGCGAGATAGGCCTGGAATTCCTGCAGCCGGCGATGAATGCCGAGCTTTTGCGAGCCCTTGCGCAGCGTACGGGGGGCCGTTTCTACACCGCGCGCGAAAGCGGCACGCTGCTTGACGATATACGACGTGAAAGCGGTTTCACACCGCGGTCGGTGGAGTCGGAACGGGAGCTCGCATTATGGAGCAATCCGTGGGTGCTTGCGGCAGCGATCGCAGCCTTCGTCGCTGAATGGACGATGAGAAAACGAAGCGGCATGCTGTAGGCGCCACCGACATGTGAACAGGAATTGTGGAGATGACGTGGAGAGGAGGCAGAGTCATGAGAACGTCAACGATCGAGGAAGCGCAGTACTATTTCCGGCTGGCCTATACCTGCCAGATGAGCGGACAGCTCGAGGAGGCCGTCGAGCTCTATCGGAAATCGATCGAAGTGCACCCGACCGCCGAAGCGCATACGTTTCTGGGTTGGACCTTCAGTTTCAGAGGCGAGTATGAAAACGCGATCGAGCAATGCAAGCGCGCGATCATTCTCGACCCGGATTTCGGAAATCCGTACAACGATATCGGTGCGTACCTGATCCACCTGGAGCGGTACGACGAAGCGGTACCGTGGCTCGAGCTCGCGTGCTCGGCACGCCGCTACAACGCACGGCACTACCCGCATTTCAATCTCGGACGCATTTTTGAGCGCACCGGCGCCTACAGCGAGGCGATCGCGCAGTACAAGGCGGCGTCGCGCCTGGAGCCGAGCTACCGTGCCGCCGCGCAGGCCGGCGAGCGTCTGCAGGCGTGGATGAACTGACGACGAGCGCATCGCGCCGATGAGACCGAGACACGCGTTGACGTTCGAATGCCCTCGGAGCATTCGTGCGCCAGCGCGTGCTTCGTTTCATTCCGGAAGTCGAACGATCGTGGCATCGACGACGACGTCTCCGTCGCGCACCGAGCTCGCCTCGACGACGAGCATACCTTCGGCGACGAGCGCGGAGACGAGACGTCGCAGCGCCAGGCGATCGTCGCTGCCGAGCGTAGTGGCCTGAGGCAGCGCGTCGATGAGCTCGGCGAGCGCAAGCCCACGGTGCATGCGACGCAGGACTTCGACGATGCGGCCTCGCCAGATGCGCCGGGGTGTTGCGGCGATCATCGGCTCAGCCGCGGTCGTCGCCCCGAACGTCGCGTCAATTCTCGGGAACGCGGAGAGGCAGTGCGCCGCAAGCGGGCACCGCTCGCACGCCGGCCGACGCGCCGTGCAGATCGTCGCGCCCAGATCCATCAGCGCCTGATGCCACCAATACGCGCCGCGCTCCGGAAGCAGCGCCGCGTCGAGCCGCGTAATCGCATCGATGGCCATGCGCGCGTCGACCGAGTAGCATTTGTAGAACAGCCGCGAGAGCACGCGCTGGATGTTGACGTCGACGACCGGAACCTGTGCGCCGAACGCGAAGCAGGCGATCGCCGACGCGGTGTAGGCGCCGATGCCCGGCAACGTCCTGAGCCTCGCGAGGTCGCGCGGGAACTCCCCTCCGTACGACTGCACGATGGCCGTAGCCGTCTCGTGAAGTCGCACCGCCCGGTTGTTGTAGCCGAGTCCCTGCCAAGCGCGAATCACGTCGCCGCGCGACGCAGCGGCAAGCGCTCGCACGTCGGGAAAGCGCGCGAGAAATGCCGGGAGCATCGCAGCCACGCGCGATGCCTGGGTCTGTTGAAGCATCACCTCACTGACGAGCACCACGTACGGATCGCCCACGTTCACACCGCGCTCGGTGCGCTCGGCAACGTCGTGCGCATCGGCGCGCCAGGCGAAGGCTCTGCCCTCGCGCTCGAACCACTCCGCCAGCGACGCGACGATCGCGTCGCCATGCAATGCATACGTTCGCGGCAGGTATCGAGGGGATTCTGATTCGGAGCTCATTGCATGGTCCACACTGCCCTGTTTTGATGGCATGCTCATTGAACGATTGGGAATCGAAGCACAACACTCATGAGGATCCGATGGAAAGCGTACAGAAATCGATCGAAGTCGCGGTGCCCGTTTCGACCGCGTATAACCAGTGGACGCAGTTCGAGGAGTTCCCCCGGTTCATGGAAGGTGTCAAGGAAGTCCGCCAGCTCGACGACGCGCACCTGCACTGGCGCGCGGAGATCGGCGGCAAGGAGGACGAGTGGGACGCAGAGATCACGTCGCAGGTCCCGGATCAGCGCGTCGCATGGCGCAGCGTCAGCGGTGCGACGAACGCTGGCATCGTCACGTTCCATCCGATCGACGAGGGCCGCACGCGCATCGATCTGCGGATCGAGTACGACACCGACGGAGTCATCGAGAAGATCGGCGACATGTTCGGCGCCGTCGACAGCCGCGTCGAGGGCGACCTCGAGCGCTTCAAGTCGTTCATCGAGGATCGTGGAAGCGAGACCGGCGCATGGCGCGGGGCCATCCAGTCCGGCGAGGTCGAGCCGGGCGGACCGACGCAGCGGCCGGGCGCGGGCCCGGGCCAGCCGAAGATCGAGTAGCAACGCTCGACCGATGATGATCACGCGGCCGGTCGGCATTCCCGACCGGCCGCTTCGCATCATGCTTCGTTTGCGAAGAGCTCGCCGCCGTCGCATACCCGAAAATGTTCAGCGGTCGTCGGCATCGTCGAGCGGACGCAGAAGGTTGCGCTTCATCACCACGCTGAGCGCGAGCGTCTTGCGGCCGACGCGCTCGAAGACGACGACGATCCTCCCATCGTCGTAGCCGACGACGACTCCCTCGCCCCACCCCTTGCGATACACCCGGCTGTTGACCGGGAAGGGCTCCTCGTGCGGCTCGGCCGCGACGACCCCGGCGTCGCACTGGTCGCAGTTGCCGCAGGGACTGGCCAGCTCCTCGTCGAAGTAGCGCAGCAGGTACTGTCGACGGCATCCCCGATGCTCCGCATACGCCTTCATGAGCTCGACGCGCACGAGCTCGAACTCGCGCCGCCGCTCGTGCACGCGGATCGCCTCCTCGGCGACGTCCTCGATGCTCTCGCTCTGCTCGCCCGCGACGACGTCACCGCCGTCGACGAGCGAGATCGCGCCGACGTCCTGCAGGCGGTTGATGACGCGGTCGATCTTCCCCGCGGGCAGGTCGCATTCCTCGCGCAGCTCGTCGGGATCGAATGGACCCTCGCGCTCGAGGATTGCGGAGAGGATCGTCGCGACCTCGCCTTCGTCGATCCTGTTGCCGCTGGCGAAGAACCGGTGCAGCCGGGTGTCCTCCTCGCGGTAGAACAGCAACGCCCGCGCCGGCATGCCGTCGCGGCCTCCGCGCCCGAACTCCTGGTAGTACGAGTCGACGGAATCGGAGATGTCGTGGTGGAAGACGAAGCGCACATTAGCCTTGTCGATGCCCATGCCGAACGCGATGGTTGCGACGATGACGTCGAGCTCGTCGTCCATGAACGCCGACTGGACCTCCGCCCGCTCCGACGCCGGCAGCCCGGCGTGGTAGTGCCGAGCGCGCAGTCCCCGCGTCGCCAGTTCGGCGGAGACCTCCTCGGCGTGCTTTCGCGTCGCGCAGTAGACGATGCCGGGCTTCGGCTCGCGCATCACGGCGTTGGCCAGGGCCAGGCGCTTGGCGGCGTCCTCCTCGAACGTCTCGACGCCGAGCCAGATGTTCGGGCGATCGAAGCCGTGGACGATGATCTCGGGCTTCCTCATGCGAAGGCGCTCGACGATCTCCTCGCGAATCGCCGGCGCGGCCGTTGCCGTCAGCGCGAGCACGGTCGGATGACCGAGCTGCGTGACGACCGCGCCGAGGCGCAGGTAGTCGGGCCGGAAGTCGTGGCCCCACTCGCTGATGCAGTGCGCCTCGTCGACGACGAACAGCGACGGCTTCGCCGCGGCCACGCGCTCGACGACCTCGGGCCGGCGCAACTGCTCGGGCGACAGGAACAGGAACTCGACGCGACCGCGCGTGACGCCGTCGAGCGAGTGCTCCTGCTCGCGCGGCGTCTGCGTCGAGTTGACGAGCGCGGCCTCGCCGACGTCGTGGTCGTCGAGACGCTCGAGCTGGTCGCGCTGCAGCGCGATCAACGGCGAGACGACGACGGTCGGACCCGGCATGAGCGCCGCGGCGATCTGGTAGATCGCCGACTTGCCCCCGCCGGTCGGCATCACCACCAGCGTGTCCTTCTTCGCCAGGACAGCGCGCAACGCCTCCTCCTGGCCCGGACGAAACGTCGAGTAGCCGCAACGTTCCTGCGCGGTCTCGCGCAGGAACTTCTTCGTGATGCGCGGTCGTTTCGCCGGGACATCGCCGGAGCGCGCGGATCGTGGCATGATGCGTCCTGAGTGTGGGCGCGGCCGGGTGGACGTCCGCGGTGGTTGGTGTCGCAATGTTCGTTACGGAGTCGGGGGTCAAAGCCTGTACCACCCGATTGCGAATTTCGGTACTTTCGTGGCTCATTTCGCACGAAGCCGTCGAACCGACGCCCGTGCGGTCACATCACGACAACGCTTCGACTTCGGGCATGCAGTACTACCGCCACGTCACCGAAATGATCGGCCGCACTCCCCTGCTCCAGTTGCAGAAGGTGATCGGCGAGACCCGGGGCATCGTCCTCGCCAAGATGGAGAGCGCCAATCCGGGCGGGTCGGTCAAGGACCGCATCGGCATCCGGATGATCGAGGCCGCGGAGCGCGAGGGTCGCATCGCGCCGGGAGGACTGCTGATCGAGCCGACCAGCGGCAACACCGGAATCGGCCTGGTGCTCGCGGCGAAGGCCAAGGGCTATCGCTGCCTGTTCGTGATGACGGACAAGGCCTCGGTCGAGCGCGTGCGCTACCTCAAGGCGCTCGGCGCCGACATCCTCGTCGTCAGCTCCGCGGCCAAGCCGAGCTCGCCGGAGTACTACTACAACACGGCGCTGCGCCTGGCGAGCGAGATCCCGAACTCGCTGATGCTCAACCAGTACGACAATCCCGCCAACGCCGAGGCGCACTACGTCGGCACCGCGCCGGAAATCTGGGAGCAGACCGAAGGCCGCATCACCCACTTCGTCGCGGGCATGGGCACCGGCGGGACGATCTCCGGATGCGGCCGCTACTTCAAGGAGAAGAACCCGGGCATCCAGATCATCGGCGCCGATCCGGTCGGCTCGTCGCTGAAGACCTACAAGGATACCGGACGCCTGGTCGAATCGCTGCCGTATCTCATCGAGGGCGTCGGCCAGGAGCGCATCCCCGGCAACCTGCGCTTCGACTACATCGACGAGGTTGTCAACGTCTCCGATCGCGAGGCGTTCATGATGACGCGCCGGCTGGCGCGTGAGGAGGGCGTCTTCTGCGGCGGGTCCTCGGGCATGAACATCGTCGTCGCCGCGCAGCGCGCGAAGGAGCTCAAGGAAGGCGACGTGATGGTCGTGGTGATCTGCGATACGGGCGAGCGCTACCTGACCAAGCATCACTCGGACGAGTGGCTGCAGCAGAAGGGATTCCTCGAGCCGGAGAAGGTGTCGCTGCAGGTCGTGCTCGACATGAAGGCACGCGACGCCGACGGAGGACAGACGCTGGTCGCGGCGACGCCGGAGATGAGCGTGCGCGACGCGCTGACGCTCATGAACGAGCGCGGCTTCAGCCAGCTGCCGGTCATGGACGGAGCGAGCGCCGTCGGCTCGCTGCGCGACAACCGGATGATGTCGGCAGTGCTCGAGAACCGGGAGCTGATGGAGCAGCCGGTGCGCACGATCATGGAGCCGCCGTTCCCGGTCCTGTCGAACCGCACCGACGTCGGCAGCGCGATTCGCTACCTCAAGGAGGCGCGCGCGATTCTCATCGAGGAGTACGGCGTGATCGCGGGAATCCTGACGCGACACGACCTGGTGGAGTTCAGCTAGAGCGCGGCGCTGGTGGTTATAGCCGGCTCCAGACGACCGCGCCGCGATTGATGATGCCGATCGGCCGTCCGCGCAGCGTCCAGCCGTCGAACGGCGTGTTGAGCGACGCCGTCTCGAAGCGCTCGACCGAGACGGTCCATTCCTCCTCGGGCGCGAAGATCGTCAGGTTCGCCGGCGCGCCCGGAGCGATCTCGGGAATCGGGAGCGAGAGAACGCGGCGGGGATTGATCGCCATCACCTCGACCAGTCGCGAGAGCGGGATGACGCCCGGCTCGACGAGGTACGTGTAGCTCAGTCCCAGCGCGGTCTCCAGACCGACGATGCCGTTCGGAGCCGCCAGGAACTCGACGTCCTTCTCCGAGCGCGCGTGCGGCGCGTGATCGGTGGCGATGACGTCGATGGTGCCATCGCGGAAGCCCTCGAGGATCGCCTCGACATGCTCGCGCGAGCGCAGCGGCGGATTCATCTTCGCGTGCGTTCCGTAGCGCTCGACCGCTTCGTCGGTGAGGACGAAGTGGTGCGGCGTGACCTCGCAGGTGATGTTCGTGCGACCGCTCTTCTTCGCATTGCGCACGATGTCGACACCGCCGCGCGTGCTCATGTGCGAAACGTGGTACGGGCGATCGCCGCAGTAGCCGGCGATCATCACGTCGCGCGCGATGATGAGCTCCTCGGCGATCTCGGGATAGCCGGGCAGACCCATGCGCGTCGAGACCGCGCCCTCGTGCATGCCGAAGCCGCGGGTCATCGCGTGATCCTCGCAATGCTGGCTCAGCACCGCCCCATCGAACATCGACGCCCATTCGAAGGCTCGCCGCATTACCTCCGCGCTCGACACGCAGTCGCCATCGTCGGTGAAGATCCGCACGCCCGCGTCGTACAGTCCGCCGATCGGCGCAAGCTCGGCGCCCTGCCGCCCCTTCGTGATCGCACCCGACGGCACGACCTCGACCGGCAGCTCGCGCGACTTCCAGAGGATCGAGTGAATGACCTCGGGCGAATCGATCGCGGGCGTCGTGTTCGGCATGCAGCAGACGCCGGTGAACCCACCGTTCGCGGCCGCGGCGCACCCGCTGGCGATCGTCTCCTTGTGCGTCCCGCCGGGCTCGCGCAGGTGCACGTGCATGTCGAACAGCCCCGGCGTCACCACCCACGCCGACCCGTCGCGCACGTCTGCCCCCTCGGGCACGTCGCTCCCGTCGACCGACCGAATGACACCATCGACGATGACCAGATCACCACGCACATCCAGCGCCTGCGCGGGGTTGACCATACGAACGTTGCGAAGTACAAGGGCAGTCATGGACAAAGGAGCGCCAAAGGCGAAAAGCGGAAAAAGAAGGAAAACCCAGCCAGCGATCGAAACGAAACACAACAATCCACCACCACCCGACCCCCAAAAACCAATAAAAAAACAAAAAACCACCCCCACCACACCTACCCCATCCTCTTCCCCTTCACCAACTCCAGCACCTTCTCAACCTGCGCCTCGATCGACATCGTCGACGTGTCGATCTCGACGGCATCCTCCGCCTTGGTCAGCGGCGAGAGCTCGCGGGTGGAGTCGAGGTGATCGCGGCGCTCGAGATCGGCCTGCAGACCGCCGAGATCGACGTCGGTGCCCTGGGTCGAGAGCTCTGCCTTGCGTCGCTCGGCGCGCGCGCGAAGATCGGCGACCATGAAGACCTTGACGTCGGCGTCGGGAAAGACGACCGTGCCGATATCGCGACCGTCGAGGACGACGCCGCCCTCGCGGCCCATCTGCTGCTGCAGGGCGACGAGATGCTCGCGGATGCGCGGGTAGGAGCTTACCGCCGAGACGTGCGCGGTGACTTCGGGGGAACGGATCTCTGCGGAGACATCTTCACCGTCGAGGAGCGTGTCGAGCGAGCCGTCGTCGGCGCGGCGGAAGCGGATCGACGTGCGGCAGGCGATCCGCTCGACCGCCTCGCGGTCGCTCGGATCGATGCCCGCGCGCAGCACCGCAAGCGTCGCCGCGCGGTACATCGCGCCGGTGTCGATGTAGGTGTAGCCGAGACGATGCGCGACGTTGCGCGCGGTCGTGCTCTTGCCGGAGGCCGCGGGGCCGTCGATCGCGATGACGAGTCGTCGTCCGCCGGCGTTCTCTTCGGTGTTGTCATCCATAGCGGGGCGAAGTTCCGAAACCGGGAGCGCTCCCGCAAAGCGAAGGCCACCCGCGCGTGGTGAAGAATCGTAGAGGGCGCGAATCCATTCAATCGACCGGGAGCCACCACGCGACCTTGATCGCGACGACCTGGTCGCCCGTGGCCGTGATCGCATCGCCGACGTGCCGGGCGCGCAGCGGCTGGAAGCTCGGCTCGTAGTCCTCGGCGTTGCGCTGCCAGACGAAGTACGCGGTGCTGCCCGGAAGCCACTCCCACCGCAGCACGAGATTCGCGCGGAACGATCGATACGCGAAGTCGCCGTCGCGGACCTCGAAGGTACGCCCTGCGTCGTCGACTTCGAGGGAGCCGTGCCCGAGCCCGCGAACCGCACCGCCGCTGGTTTCGTAGCGACGGATCTCGGTGGACCCGGGCTCTGGAAGCTCGCCGTAGTCATAGAAGCGGCCGGTGCCGGCGAAGGGCTCGGCGTAGAGGTCGAGACTGAGGTGCGGCGTGATCACGTAGCTGAGGCGAAGCTGCGCCGAGAGGTACGCCTGGTCGATGCGCGCGAAGACGTAGCGGCGGCCGTACGTGCGCTCGCCGCCGCTGTCGATCGTCGCGACGTACTGCCGCGGCGTCATGCTGCGCGAGAATGTCGGCGTGAGCTCGACGGTTACCTGGTCGCTGAGCTCCGCGCGCACACCCGGGTACAGCTCGAAGCTCCACCCTCCAATCGCGTTGCCCGAGGCGTTGACCTGCAGCCAGCCGCGGACCCTGTCGGTGTACGGCGAGTTCACCGACACGCCTCCGTAGCCGCCGAGCGCCGTGCCCATGAGCGGACCGCCGCGGCTGAGGTTGTCGCTGCGACTCGGCAGATTCATCCCTCCCCAACCATTGACGCTCCAGAACGAGAGCAGCGTCACGTTGAAGTCGGCGTTGATCGACCGATAGGTGTTGACCCCGCCGAAGTTCCATCCCGCGTCGACGCTCGCGCCGATCCGGTAGCTGCGGAGGAGCTCTCCGGGTTCGTTTTCCGAGTAGCTCGCATTGACCCACGCGTCGATGTCGTCGGCGGTGCTGAGCTGGCCGAGGTCGTTGAGCTCGAGCTCGGGCGACTCGGCGGAGAGCCCGAGCTCCCCCTGCCACCGACCCGCATTCTTGGAGAGCTCGAACATCGCGGCGTAGCCGGTGAGCGAGCTGCGCGTCGAGTCGATCTCGACGTAGTCGGCGTCCGGACGGCCGAAGTAGCGGGCGCTCGAGCTCTGCAGTCGCAGCATCGCCGACGGGTCGCCGCGCACGTGACTGGCGCCGGCGAAGCCATCGAGCTGCCACGCTCCGCCGTCGAAGCGGATGGCGTAGTCGAGGCCGCCGGTCAGCGCGAGGTCGGCGAGGTCGCGACGAAGCGGCGAGTCCTGCTCCATCGCACGATCGACGATCGTGCCGATGACGCCGACGGTCGAGTGGTCCTCCCCGAGCTCCTGCTGCATCCGCACGACCCCGTAGGCCGTCAACGGCTCAACCTCAACCGGCCCGGTCGTGCCGCCCGGCAGCATCTGTACGCCGTGCTCGCGCTCGGTCACTGCCGCCAGCGCGCCGACCGACAGCCCCGACGGCAGGCGACCCGTGAGCTTCGAGGCGGCGAGGATCGTCGTGTTCTCCGGCGCCTCGACGAGCTCGACGCCGGGCGCGCCGTGCGGCGGCGCACCGATTCGCCGCGAGTAGAAGTAGCGGGCGCCTCCTCCGCCGAGCAGTTGCGCACCCTCGACGAAGAACGGCCGTCGCTCGTCGAAGACCGACTCGAAGTCGCTGAGATTGACCTGCGCGGGATCGGCCTCGACCTGACCGAAGTCCGGGTTGATCGTCGCGTCGAGCGTGAGGTTCGGACCGAGGCCCATCTTCAGGTCGAGCCCGGCACGGCCACCGACGTGGTCCTCGAAGGGATCCAGTGTGACGTCTCTCTCGTCGATCCGCACGTCGGTCGCGACATAGGGCAGCAGCTCCAGGC
>DATLHO010000317.1:0-5620 GCA_035539855.1 Kapaibacterium sp. (SeqCode)
GACCGGAGCCACGATCGGCCTGGCCACGAGCGATGCCGACGTCATGACGGTCATCCCGGACTACTCGAGCGCGTATCTCAATCGCGGCGGCAGCTACGACTGGGTCGACATGTCGCAGGAGCAGTTCCGGATTCCCGCGAATACCATCTACCGCTTCTCCCCGTGCAACATCGAGCTCGTCGGCGACACGCGTCAGGGCGGCACCGATCGCATGGCCGATGGCGACGTGCTCATGTCGAACATCGTCACGCAGCGCGGCAACTCCGAGGCCTTCCAGCCCTTCACCATCGCCAACGGCATGAGCGGATGCGGTCCGCGCAGCTTCAGCATGTCGATCGAGGGTGACGCCGCGGCCGAGTACCGCCTCGACATCGAGGGTGGCTACATCGAGCCGGGCACGACGATCATCCCGACGATCACGTTCTCGCCGACCGGACCTGGCGTTCGCGCTGCGACGCTGATCATCACCGACGACAACTACTTCTCGCGCACGTTCACGCTGGCCGGGAACGCGGGATCGCGCATCGAGTGGATGCCGCTGATCTCCGACGGCGCGACGCCGGGCCTCGCCGATGGCGATACCCTGATGCGCACGATCGAGGTCCCACGCCGTACGGCGCGCGATCTCTCGCCGATCACGCTCCTCAACTTCAATGACAATCCCGAGGCATCGCCGGCGCTCGTCAGTGTCTCGATCGACTCTTTGGGCAGCCCGTCGACGCAGTACGAACTGATCGGACCGACGACGGCCGCGCTCGTTGCCGGCCAGAGCTTCACTCCGGTGATCCGGTTCATCGGAGAGGGCGTCGGTCCGCAGTTCGCGACGCTCACGGTCGTGGCGGACGACGAGACGCGCGTCTACACGCTGCTTGCGGTCTCGGCCGCGCCGGCGATCGCGGTGAAGGCCAACGGCGTCACGGTCGACGCCGAGAACCCGGCGATGAACCTCGCGCTGACCTGCGTCGGCGAAAACGCGTTGACGGTTCCGTTTACGGTGAACAACTACGGTGTCCTGCCGCTGGTGATCAACGACATCGATGTCTACCAGACCGACACGACGATCACCCAGGGCGCGCCGCCCTTCCCGCTGCTGCGCAACGCGCAGGGCCAGCCGATCCCGATGTATGACTACGTGATCAGCGCGACCCCGGGCGGCGCACCGCTGTCGCTCCCGTACACGGTCGGCCGCGGTGAGACGCATCAGCTCTACCTCACCTACACCGGCGCGGAGCCGGGCAAGCGCTTCGGCCGGATGTTCATCCGTACCAACGCTCAGAACCTGTATGGACAGGAGACGACGGTGCAGACGAACATGGTCCTCGGCCTGTTCACGACCGACGTCACCGCCCGCGCGACGGGCAGCCAGCTCGCGGCGAACGTCTCGGGCCTGTCGCTCAAGCCGGTGGTCTTCCCGCACACGCGTGTCGGCGACTCGACGACGATGTCGTTCGCGATCGCCAACGCCGGCGCGTGCGACCTGCGGATCAACCGTACGAAGCTGCGCATCCAGTCGGGTGACGTCAACGAGTTCCGGATGCTGACGTCGCTGCGCACCGCGCGCATCGATCAGGCGACCGGAGATTTCGTTCTCGCGCCGGGCATGGTCGACACGATCAGCATCCGCTTCCTTCCGTCGCGCGCGGGCACCCGCCTTGCGACGCTGCGCCTGCAGACGAACGACTCGTCGATCACGCGACCGGGTCTGGTCGAGCGTGGCACGTACTATCTCGACCTGCACGGCCGCGGCCTCGCCGGTCTCGATGGCTCGGATCTCTCGCTCGCACCGGTCGTCATCGGCGGCTCGGTCGAAGGAACGGCGGTGCTCGAGAACACGCTCAACGTGGCCGTCGGCATCGATCGCGCGTTCTTCGATGGTGGCGATGCAGCGGAGTTCTCGGCGGTCAACTGGCCGGCGATCCCTGCGAGCGTTCTGCCCGGTCAGAAGCTCCAGCTCGGCGTCCGGCTGACGCCGGTCGGCACTGCGGGCGTGCGTCGCACGACCCTCGTGCTGATCACCGGTGGCGGTGACACCGTCCGCGTTCTCGTGCGCGGCGAGGCCGGCACGCAGACCCTCGCGGTCTCCCCGACCGGCATGTTCGGCGACGTCTCGATCGCCGTCGGTCAGACGAAGCGCCAGACGCTGATGATCTCGAACACGGGCACGCTGCCGGTGGTCATCACGGGCATGACGATCTCGGGCGCCGACGCGTCGAGCTACCGCGCGGGCACGCTCCCGCGTCGCGATCTCGAGGCGGGTCAGACCGAGTATCTCGAGCTGACGTACGCGCCGACGGCTCCGGGTCAGACGAGCGCCGAGCTCGTCGTGACCGCGAGCAACGGGATGACCTACACGGTCGCCCTCGGAGGCACCGCGCTGAAGATCCGTCGTGATCCGATCGATCCGGTCATGACCGGATCGCCGAACGCCGACGGCACGCCCGAGCTCGGCGAGCGCCGCGACGGCGTCGAGATTCCGACGCTTCGGTAAACCCGTGAGTCCGGCGATCGCCGGAACAGTCGTGATGAAAAAAAAGGCCGGACGGGGAGGATTCCCGTCCGGCCTTGTATATTTTGCGCACGGTCGAAACGCCTCCGCGTGGTCCTGAAACATAACCGCGGCAATGGTGTTCCTTCCACAGCCGGCAGAACACCTCGTTTCTGATCGCACGCCGGCAGCGGACGAGTCGGATGACCATTCATCCACCAGCTCGTCGCTCACCCCCGCTCGCACGCCCGACTCCGTCGGCTCTCACCCCAGTAATGAGCTCGGCCACGACCGCGCTGCGTCGTTCGACGACGTCGCGATCATGACCGTGTGAATTCCTCGACATCGACTACATCCCAGTGAAGACCTGCCGCGTCCATATTCGGATCTGGCGAGGTCAGACGCGTCGTCTCCAAACAGAATCCAGTACGGTCCACAGTACCACGGGCGTACATCCCACGGCAACAATTACCAGACTCCCACGGGCTACTCACCCACTCACCAATCTGGAGATTCATTCACATGAATCGACTGCGATACCTCCTGCTGCTCGCATGCGCCGTATTCGCGCTGCCAGGCACCACAGCAGACGCAGCTCTGACCGATTATCTGTTTTCGGTCTCGAGCGGAAGCGCGATGACACCATCGAGCTGGACGACGGTGTGGTCCGGCAGTAGCGGAAGCCGGCGCAACCTTGCCGGATCCACCCGGACGATCACTCTCCCGTTCAACATCCTGTTCAACAACACCTCGTATTCGCAGATCACGCTGAGCTCGCACGGGCTCATCGGACTCGGATCGAGCGTCACCGGCTCGGCGTCGAACTCGCTTGCCGGCGCCGGCGGGCCTGTGATCTCACCGTTCTGGGACGCGATCTACATCAGCGGCGGGGCGCCCGGTCCGGGCTGCAATTATTCGCCGGCAATCCGATATGGCGTCGTGGGCAGCTCGCCAACGCGCACGCTCGTGATCGACTACAACAGGCTGTCGCGAGAGTATTGCGACAACTGCCAGTTCGGTCCGCAATTCATGGATTTCCAGGTGCGCATCTACGAGGGAACGAATCGCATCGAGTTCCTGTATCCCGACGCGTCGGCGACCTGGCCGACGTGCGCTCAGAACTGGTGGGGATCGGGCTCGACATCGACGAGCGCGTCGATCGGACTCGCGGCCAGCGGATCGGATTTCATCAGCGTCACGCCGAACGGCAGCGCGGCATCGATCAGCCGCACCGATGTGAACAACAGCGTGAACCTCGCGAGCACGGCGATCAACGCGAACACGATGTATACGTTCACGCCGTGCAATCTCGACGTCATCGGCAACGTGGCCCAGGGCGGCACCGCGACGATGACCAGCGGCGACATCCTGCTGTCGACCAAGTCGGTCGAGCGCGGCGCCTCGGCGACCTATCAGCCGTTCAGCATCACGCTCGTGGCCGGAAGCTGCGCGACGCGCAATCTCACCGTGACGCTCGCCGGCGCGAACGCCGCCGACTACTCGGTCTCGCCGCTCGGCGCGGTTCCCGTCGCCGCCGGACAGACCGTGACGTTCACGGTTACGTTTACGCCGCAGTCGATCGGCCAGCGTACGGCGACGCTGACGATCAGCGATCCGCTCGGCACGCCGAAGGTCTACACGCTGCGCGCGACCGGCCTACCCCGCATCAGCTGGACGCCCGATCTCGCACAGGGCGGCACGCCCACGCTCACCAGCGGCGACACGCTGCTGAAGGACATCGTCGTGCTGCGACTCAATCCACGCGACTTCACGCCGATCACCCTGCGGAACTTCAGCACCAACGGCGCGATCCCGCCGGCGGTCATCACCTACTCGATCGACTCGGCAGGCGGCATCTCGACGCAATACACCCTCCAGACGCCGTCGACCGTCTCGCTCGGCCCCGGACAGTCACACACGCCGATCATCCGGTTCACCGGCACCGGTCTCGGCATCCAGCACGCGACGCTGACGATCAACGCCGACGGCGAGATTCGGTCGTTCCCGCTCAAGGCGATCTCCGGCGCTCCGGGCATCGCGATCACCGCGCTCGGGGTCACGGCCGATCCAGGCAACCCCGTCTTCCACCAGACGTTCTCCTGCGTCGGCGAGCAGACGACGGTCATCCCGCTGCTGGTGAACAACCCGGGACAGTTCGCGCTGACCGTCACGTCGATCGAGCTCTACCGCACCGACTCGACCGATCAGCAGGGCACGCCGAGCTTCCCGCTGATCCGCGACGCGCAGGGACGCGTCGTCGCGATGACCGACTACCAGATCAGCGAGACGCCGGGCGTCGCGCCGATCGGCGTCAACCCGCCGGTGCCGGTGCCGTTCACGATCGACCCCGGACAGACGCGCACGCTCTATGCGACGTTCATCGGACAGTTCCCCGGCAAGCGCTTCGGCCGTGTGTTCATCCGCAGCAATGCACAGAACGCCTTCGGCACCGACACGACGCTCAACGGAGCGCCGAATTCGGTCATGGGCCTGCTGACGTTCGACCTGGTCGGCCGCGCGATCGGAAGCCAGCTCGCGGCCAACGCCGCCGGCCTGTCGCTGAAGACCGTCAGCTTCCCGGGTACCCGCATCGGCGACACCGCGGTGATGTCGTTCACGATCGCCAACTCCGGCGCCTGTGACCTGCGCATCAACCGCAACAAGCTGCGGATCTCCTCCGGCGACGTCAACGAGTTCCGCCTGCTGACCTCGCTGCGCCGCGCGACGCTCGACGCCGCGACCGGCGACTACGTGCTGGCGCCGGGACTGGTCGACACGCTGACGGTGCGCTTCACGCCGTCGCGCTCGGGAACGCGCATGGCCACGCTCTGGATTCAGACCAACGACTCGACGCTGACGAGACCGGGCCTGGTCGAGCGCGGCAGCTACTACCTCGACCTCAGCGGTCGCGGCCTGGCCGGACTCGACGCGCAGGACCTGGTGCTCGATCCTGTCGTCATCGGCAGCTCGGTCACCGGCACCGCACGGCTCGAAAACTCGCAGACCGCGAGCGTCGGCATCGCCAGCATCGCGTTCGTGGGCGACGACGCCGCGGAGTTCAGCGAGGATGCGACGACGCCGTGGCCGGCACGTCCGTTCACCGTGCTGCCGGGCGACAAGCTCGAGCTCGGCGTG
>DATLHO010000318.1:0-1880 GCA_035539855.1 Kapaibacterium sp. (SeqCode)
GTCGTCCACGACGTGCGCTTCGTCAACGACTCTGTCGGCTATCTCGCCTGCGCGCTCGGAGGGCGCGGACTACTTCTTCAGAGCACCGACTTCGGCGAGAGCTGGACGGAGATCTACGGCGACTCGTCGTTCTTCGCGTTCTCGCGCGTGCGTCCGCTGACGCGTGATGTCATTCACGTCGTCGCGCATGCGCGCGCCGGTGGTGCGCGGCCCGTGGGCGAGCATGTGCTACGGAGCGTCGACGGCGGGGCGTCGTTCACGGAGATCTTCACACCGTCGCGGGTCGGCGCGGACGACTACGAGAATACCATTCGCGTCTTGGATGTGTCGTTCCTCGACACACTGAACGGCTTCCTCGTTCTCGACGCTCCGGTCGAGCCGGGACACTATGCCGGACTGAGACGGACGACCGATGGCGGCAGGACGTGGACGACGGTGCTCCGCCGCAACCCCTACTTCAAGTTCAGGGAAGACCATTACCGGCGCGGATCGATCTCGATGTCGACGCGGCTGAATGGTGTGGCGATGGTGAGCACGGGCACGCTGTACCGAACCACCGACGGCGGTACACGGTGGGACTCGATCCGCGTCCTTCATCCGCAGACGAGTCAGATCATCTCGACGTCGCCATCGGTAGTGTATGCGCGCTTCGAGCAGAGGTTCTCCACGGAGTTCGACGATGTCATTCGTTCGGGCGATAGTGGGAGCACCTGGACCGGGCTGACGCAGGCGATTCGTGCAGGAGTGCCGGGGCTGACCTACGACTTCGACATGCTCTCGATGCAGTTCGTCAACGACTCGGTCGGATACGTCGCGGGCAGCGCGTTTTTCGGTGCGAGCCTCGGCAAACGCACCGCGTTCTTCGTCAGGACGACCGATGCGGGCCGGACGTGGGTCGCGTCGACGACGGGTGGCAGCCCCAATTATGCCATCGACCGTGGAGAACCGCTCGGGATGCACTTCCCGACACCCGATCGCGGCTACGCCTCCAGCCCATCCGGGGCCCTGTGGCGACTGCCGTGCCGTCGCGAGGGGGGATCGATCGAGGCGAGCCGGACTCCGGTCTTCGATCAGGGGGATTCCGTCGTGCTGACGCTCCCTGAGATCCCGGGCTCGATCGGGTATCGCTGGTCGACTGGTGCGACGAGCCGGTCGATCACGGCACGGGCGACGGGTCGCTATGTCGGACGAGTGCTCTTCGATCGACGCTGCGAGACGTACGACTTCATCGACGTGACGGCACGGCCCCTGGCAACGCGAGACAGCGGCGGCGTCACTCACTGCAATGAATGCTCGACGATCGCCCTCGACGCTCGCGAGCGCGTCATCTTCAGCGGATGCCCGATCGAGCTCTCAGTCTTCGACACCGCGTTCGCGTACCGCCGATGGTGGTTCTGGAGACCTGGGCCCGACGACTGGGTGTTCAACGCGCACCTCGTCGCCGATGACCTCGGCGGGGCGTATGCCGCGGCGGCCATCAGCCGGACGCAGTCGGTTCTCGTGCGCTACGATGAGCGGGGAGCGCCCACGACACTGCGGTCGATCGATCGCGGCGACCTCGACAACCGCGCCGTCGTCGCCTCGGTTCGCGGCGGCGGAGCCCTCTTCGCGTACACGTCCTGGTCGCAGGAGCACATGTCGCATGCGCTCCATGTCGAGCGCCTCGACGTGCGCGGCATGGTCATGTGGACCTCCGTCGAGGGCGCATTCGCGGCCGGCGCGAACATTCCCGCCGGTATCGCGATCGATCGAGGCGGGATGGCTCGGGTCGCATCGACGGTCAGCGCCAGCGGCGGCGCCGATGCAAGGGTCGTTGCACTCGACGCTGGCGGTGGAGTCGCATGGCGCGACACCTATAGTCGGGGAAGCGGGAGCCGCGA
>DATLHO010000319.1:0-1805 GCA_035539855.1 Kapaibacterium sp. (SeqCode)
GGCGGCGGTCACGATCTCGATCGCCGCGGTTCCGGTGGTCGGCTCGTACGGGTTCGGGACGATGCGGTCGATCCTCGTCGATTGAACCTGCACGGGATCGCCGGCCTGCGCGGAGTGCGCCGGCTCGCTCATCGAGAAGCCGATGAACAGCAGCGCGGCCGCGAGCAGCGCGGTGATGAACAGGGCGCTGACGAGCATTGTGGCGAGGAGCTTCGCGGTGATGACGCGGAGTCGTGTCGGCTGCAGTGTGGAAGCGCTCATGGTGCTGACTCGTGCATGTGGATCGATGCGTCGACGAAGAATGCGCAGCCCCGCCGGCGATCGGCGGGGCTGCGCCGTTACGCGCTGCGTCAGTTGCCCTGGTCGTGCGGAACCGAGACGGTCGCGCTCGCGGTGGCCGTGTTGCCGCAGTCGTCGGTGACGCGATAGGTGACCGTGTAGACGCGTCCGTCGCCGCTGCCGTCGCGCTGCTTGCGGAGCTGGAAGGCGTAGTCGGCCGTGCCCGTGGTCGCGCTGCCGACGTCGTTGGCCTCGTCGCCCTCGTCGCTCGTGATCGAGACGAGCTCGACGGTCGTGTTGTCGCCGGTCACGTTGACCGTGGCGGTGATGTTCGCCATCTGGTTGTTCGGCGACCAGAGGACGTCCGGCGAGAGCGAGACCGTGATCGTCGGCATGACGTTGCAGACGCCCTTGGCCAGGATGTACGGCGAGCCGCTGCTGCCGTCCTCGTCGGTGTACGACGATCCGAGTCCCTCACCGATCGCGAGCACTTCGAAGTCGTCGGTATCCCACGACGTGAACACAGAATGGATCGAGCATCCCCAGTTCGACAGGTCCGCGTCGGTGAGATCCTCGAGCGCCGGATGGAAGGCAACGATGTGCGCATCGTTGTGGCAGTCGGTGTGTGCGACGTTGAAGTTGCCGTTGCCGACACCGTCGAGCAGATCGGCATTGCCGTCGGTGTACTCGTACGAGCACGAGAGCGTGATGTACGCGCCGGTGCGACCGGCGGCGATCGGAGTCGAGAGCACGAACTCCATGCCCTGCTGGATCAGCGCCAGCGCGCCGCTCTGCTCCTCATCGGAGTCATAGTACGTCGCGTGGTACACCGGATCGGTGCCGATGATCAGGATGTTGCCATCGAGAACTCCGCCCCATGTCGAGCCGTTGGCGATCGCCGCGTCGATGGGATTGGTGTTATAGACGCACGTCGGATCGCCGATGATGATTGCGCGATAGGTCGCGAAGTCGTCGGCCGACATCGTGCTCCAGTCCCCATCGGTGACGACCTCGACATCGTACCCGAGATTGGCCGCTGCCTGCGCTTCGAGGCTGCTGCTGCCTCCGGTGACGGACTCTCCGAGGATCAGAACGGTGTGGTCGTTCGAGGCCTGCGCAAGTGCGCGCTCGGCGCCGAACAGACAAAGCGCGACGATGGCGAGTGCGGAGAAGAAACGAGAAGTCATGGCTCCCTCCCAGAAGTAGAGCAATGCGGTTAAGCAGACCGGCCGAACGGACGGCACGGCCCTGTGGGCTATATGGGGGGTCTGATGCGTGGGGGCTTGCAACAACGCGCGCGGGTCCGCCAAGGCTCCCGGTGATGGCGGGAATGCCGTGCGTCGACGGAAGGAACGTCGGTCGATCCGAACGGGACGGGATGAGCGCTCGGCCGGCGAGGAGGCAGCGGTCGAGGTTCGGAGAACGTCATCCGGTGACAGCGCAGAGTGCGAACACAGAGGCTGCGTGTCGGAGCTGAGAGTCGGAATGGGGGGCGGGGGGTGTGACGTGCGAACATACCTCCGCGG
>DATLHO010000320.1:0-7732 GCA_035539855.1 Kapaibacterium sp. (SeqCode)
TTCCGCGCGAAGTTCAACGAGGAGGCCGGCGCGATGGCGGCGCTGGGATACGACGCGATGAAGATCCTCGCGAAGGTCATCGCCGACGCGGGCAAGGCCGATCGCGAGTCGATCGCCACCGGTCTGGCGAAGCTCACGAACTACCAGGGTGTGACCGGCACGATCTCGATCGACGCGCAGCACAACGCGACGAAGCCGGCGGTGGTCCTCGAGATCAAGGGTGGACGTCCGACGTACGTCTCGACGGTCCAGCCCGGCTGATGAACGAATTCCTCCAACAGATCATCAACGGCCTGGCGCTCGGGGCGATCTACGCGCTCATCGCGCTGGGCTACACGATGATCTACGGCGTGCTCCGGTTCATCAACTTCGCCCATGGCGACGTGTTCATGGTCGGAGCGTACATCGGCTATTACGCCTATCCGAAACTGGTCGCGGCGGCGGGTGACGGCTACACCGCCGCGGCCGGCGTGCTGCTGGCCGCGATGCTCGGCTGTGGCCTGCTCGGCGTGATCATCGAGTTCCTCGCCTACCGCCCGCTGCGCAATCGTCCGAAGCTCACCGTGCTGATCACCGCGATCGGCGTCTCGCTGTTTCTGGAGTACACCGGACAGCTCCCGATGGTCTTCGGCGCCGACTACAAGACGTTCCCGACGCTCGTGCCGTACACGTCGCTCGTCGATGCCGGCGGCATCCATCTTTCGAGCAACGACGTGCTCGTCTTCGTCGTGGCGATCTCGCTGATGGTGCTGCTGCGGATCATCGTGATGAACACGAAGATCGGCACAGCCATGCGCGCGGTCTCGATGAACATGAGCGCCGCGTCGCTGATGGGCATCAACATCAACCGCGTCATCAGCTTCACGTTCTTCCTCGGCTCGGCCCTCGCGGGCGCCGGCGCGATCCTGTTCTCGATGAGCTACCCGAAGATCAATCCCCTGATGGGAATTCTTCCGGGACTCAAGGCGTTCGTCGCGGCGGTCCTCGGCGGCATCGGCCACATCCCGGGCGCCGCGGCCGGCGGCTTCCTCATCGGCATCGCCGAGACGCTCACCGCTGGTTACGTCAGCCCGGGCCTGCGCGACGCCATCGTCTTCGGCATCCTCATCCTGATCCTCATTCTCAAGCCGAGCGGACTCTTCGGGCGCGGCGGAGCGGAGAAGGTATGATGCGACGCCTCGGACCCTGGATCGGCCTGCTCGTCGCGGGCGTCGCCGTCGTCGCGCTCTCGTTCGCGGTCGACGGGCTCGGCTCGTACGACCGCCGGATCGTGCTGACGATCGGGATCAACATGATCCTCGCCACGTCGCTGAACCTCATCAACGGCTTCACCGGACAGTTCTCGCTCGGCCACGCGGGCTTCATGGGCATCGGCGCCTATGCCTCGGCGATCGTCTCGACGATCGTCGCGCCGGAGATGTTCGGCTCGGCGCCGGAGAACTTCGGGGGAAGCCTTCTGTTCGTGCTGCCGATGCTCGCCGGCGGCATCGTCGCGGCGCTCGCCGGTCTACTCGTCGGCATCCCGTCGCTGCGGCTCAAGGGTGACTATCTGGCGATCGTGACGCTCGGCTTCGGTGAGATCATCCGCGTGATCATCCAGAACATCCCGGAGGTCGGCGGCTCGCTCGGGCTGGCGAACATCCCGATCTACTCGAACTGGATCTGGATCTTCCTGACGCTCTCGGTGCTCGTGTTCATCGTGCAGAACCTGATGCGCTCGACCTACGGCAAGGGCTTCCTCGCCGTGCGCGACGACGAGATCGCCGCCGAGGCGACCGGCATCGACACCACGCGCTACAAGGTCACCGCGTTCGTCATCGGCGCGTTCTTCGCCGGCGTCGCCGGCGCGCTCTACGGACACTTCAACGGCCTGATCCGCCCGGACGACTTCGGCTTCCTCAAGTCCGTCGAGATCGTCGTGATGGTGATCCTCGGCGGCATGGGCTCGACCTACGGCGTGCTGTTCGCCGCAGCGATCCTGACATACCTGCCGGAGTGGCTGCGCGACATCGACATCGCCGGCGTCAGCCTCAGCGAGTTCCGCATGTCGATCTACGCGCTGGCGCTGATCGTGCTGATGCTGCTGCGCCCGCAGGGACTCTTCGGCGACTTCAATCTGCTGCGCTCGATCAGAGCGATCCGCTCGCGCAAGCAGCAGCAGGAGCCGGTGATCCGGTGATCGCGGCGGGTCCTTCGGCGGCGGCGGAGGGCATCGGCCGCCGCATCCAGATCCTCGGGAACAGTTGCGCGGGAAAGAGCACGCTCGGCGCGGAGCTGTCGCGATCGCTCGGCCTTCCGCTCGTCGAGCTCGATGCGCTCAACTGGCTGCCCGGCTGGGTCGGGCTCAACGAAACCGATCCGCAGGAGTTCGAGCGGCGCATCCGCGAGGCGACCGCGGGCGACGCATGGGTCGTCGCGGGCTCGTATGCCGCGTTCACCCGGCGGGCCTTCTGGGATCGCCTCGAGACCGTAATCTGGCTCGACCTTCCGATGAGCCTGCTGCTGGCGCGTGTGCTCGCGCGATCGTGGCGGCGCTGGCGGACGAAGGAGCTGCTCTGGGGAACGAACTACGAGAGCTTCTTCGATCACTTCAAGCTCTGGCGCGGCGACGATTCGCTGATCTGGTGGATCGTCACCCAGCACGCCCGCAAGCGACGATCGATGCTTCGGCTGCAGTCGGCTCCCGAGTGGTCGCACATTCGATTCATCCGTCTGCGGTCGCTCGCGGAGATCCGCGAGTTCGCGTCGACCGCGCGCGTATAGCTCCACACGGCATCGCCTGGAACACTCCGAACGAGCTCCAACACGATGAAGACCCAGTACTACACCGCATCGAGCCTCGACGGATTCATCGCCACGCCCGAGGACTCGCTCGAGTGGCTCTTCGCGCTCGGCGATGTCGAGACGACGTCGTACCCCGAGTTCATCGCCGACGTGGGCGCGCTCGCCATGGGCTCGACGACGTACGAGTGGATGTTGCGACACGCGGTCGGCCCGGAGGCGACGCATCCCGAGCCGTGGCCGTACGCGATGCCGACGTGGGTGTTCTCGACGCGGGAGCTGCCTCCGGTGCCCGGCGCCGACATCCGCTTCGTGCGCGGTGACGTGCGCCCGGTGCACGCCGCAATGGCCGAGGCCGCGGGCGGGCGGAACATCTGGCTCGTCGGCGGCGGAGATCTCGTCGGACAGTTCCATGACGCCGGCCTGCTCGACGAGATCATCGTGACGTTCGGCTCGGTGACGCTCGGCGCGGGACGCCCGCTGCTTCCGAGGATGATCACGAGTCCGTCGCTCCGGCTGACCTCGGCCCGCGCGCTCGGAGAGGGATTCGCCGAGCTGCGGTACGACGTTCCACGCCGGTCGTAGGCGACGTGCTCGCCGTCGTTCCTTCGTATGTTGCCGGCCGTCGGCCCGAGGTGGCGTCGTGGGTCTGAGTCGATCGCAATTGCTGGCGCTCTCAGGTGGCGCGGCGCTGATCGTCGGCGCGTTTCTGCCGCTCGCGATCGACGGCGAGGTCGTCGTACGGATGCTCGGCGCGAGCGCTCCGGCGCGCGACAGTGACACGGGCCAGGGACTGCGCACGACACTTGCCGTGGTGGGAACGATCACCGTGCTCTACGGCGCGATCGTCATCCTGCTGTCGACGTGGTGGTCGTCCGCGCGGCATCTGCTGGTCCCGGCGGTCGTCGGCCTTATCGCCGTACTCGCCTTCGTGGTCATCTCCGGCACTCGCGACGTAGAGCCCGGAGCTGGTGCGCTCGCAATGCTCGCCGGACACGCACTGACGCTCGCGGCCGCGGCACGAGACCGGCGCAATTATCGAAGCGCGACGCGCCCGACGAGCAATGACGACGGGCTCCCGTAGCCTGATCCGCAATCCGCAACCGACATCGAAATCAACAGCCGCCGGTGCCCCTTCTCACACTCGATGCCCTGACCATGCGCTTCGGCGGCCTGACGGCCGTCGGCGATCTCAACATGTCCGTGCCCGAGCGCGCGCTCGTCGGCCTGATCGGTCCCAACGGCGCGGGCAAGACCACGGTGTTCAACGTCATCACCGGCGTCTACGAGCCGAGCGAAGGATCGGTGACCTTCGACGGAGCGAGCATCGTCGGTCGGCGTCCGCACGAGATCGCGCATGCGGGGATCGCCCGCACGTTCCAGAACATCCGCCTGTTCCCGTCGATGACCGTCGCCGAGAACGTGCGCGTCGGCTTCAACAACCTCGCGCGCACCGGTCTGGTCGGCTCGATCGTGCAGCTCGGACGCTATCACGCCGAGGAGGCCGACTTCGACCGGCGCACCGACGAGCTGCTCGACATGTTCAAGCTGCTTCCGGAGCGCGCCGAGCTGGCGAAGAGTCTCAGCTACGGCGACCAGCGTCGGGTCGAGATCGTGCGCGCGCTTGCGACGCGCCCGAAGCTGCTGCTGCTCGACGAGCCGGCGGCGGGCATGAACCCGACCGAGAAGGCGGAGCTCATGAAGCTCATCCGCTACATTCGCGACACGCTCGGCATCTCGATCATGCTCATCGAGCACGACATGAAGGTCGTCATGGGCATCTGCGAGCACGTCACGGTCCTGGACTACGGCGTGAAGATCGCCGAGGGAACGCCCGAGCAGGTCAAGTCGAATCCGAAGGTCATCGAGGCGTACCTGGGCGAAGCGGTCTAGCCGCGAGCCGAGTATCCGTAACCCCGTAATCCGCAAGATCGCCCAGTGCTCAACATCCAGGACCTCCACGTCTCCTACGGCGCGATCGGCGCGATCAAGGGTATCAGCTTCCACGTGCCGTCGCGCTCGATCGTGACGTTGATCGGAGCCAACGGCGCGGGCAAGACCACGACGCTGCGCACGATCTCGGGACTGCTGCGCGCGGTCTCGGGTACCGTGACCTTCCAGGGCAAGGACATCACCAACCGTCCTCCGCACGAGATCGTGCGACTGGGTGTCTGCCAGTCGCCCGAGGGGCGCATGATCTTCCCCGGCCTCAGCGTGCGCGAGAACCTGATGATGGGAGCGTACCTGCGCAAGGACCGCGCGGAGATCGAGAAGGACCTCGAGTACAACTTCTCGATCTTCCCACGACTCAAGGAGCGCCTGAAGCAGGCAGGCGGAACGCTCTCCGGCGGCGAGCAGCAGATGCTCGCGATCGCGCGCGCGCTGATGTCGCGACCGCACCTGCTGCTGCTCGACGAGCCGTCGCTGGGCATCGCGCCACTGCTCGTCAAGCTGATCTTCGAGAAGATCCAGGAGATCAACCGCGACCTCGGCACGACGATCCTGCTGGTCGAGCAGAACGCGCACATGGCGCTGGGCATCGCATCGTATGCCTATGTCCTCGAGACCGGCGAGGTCACGCTCGAGGGTCCGGCGGCCGAGCTCGCCTCGAACGAGGAAGTCCAGAAGGCCTACCTCGGCATGTAGCGCGCCGCGGCCGCATCCGGAATACCACCCCACATTGAGACGCAATCGCCGTGTGGATAACCGGGGGATAACTCGTGTCCGCTCCGGCGCGACGCCTTCTCTAACTTGCACCCCACGTCGCCGCCCTCGCGTCACCGGGCGACGCAATGACGACCGCTCCCCAACCCTGGTCCCCCGCAACGATGGCCGAGTTCATACACCTTCACAATCACACGCACTACTCCCTGCTCGACGGCGCGTGCACGGTCGACGGACTCGTCGCGGCCGCGGTCGAACAGGGCATGCCCGCGGTCGCGCTGACCGACCACGGCGTGAACTTCGGACTGCTGGAGTTCTACAAGAAGGCGAAGTCGGCGGGGATCAAGCCGATCCTCGGCTGCGAGGTCTACGTCGCCGACGGCAGCCGGCGCGATCGGTCGCTGCACGAGACCGGCAAGCAGAAGAAGAAACGCAACTACTTCCACCTCGTCCTGCTCGCGAAGAGCTATGAGGGCTACCGCACGCTCAACCGGCTGACGAGCCGCGCACACACCGAGGGCTTCTACTACAAGCCGCGCATCGACCGCGATCTACTGGCCGAGCATCACGAGGGCCTCATTGCGCTCTCGGCGTGCGCCGGCGGCGTCGTCTCGGCGCACCTGGTGCAGGAGAACATGGAGGCCGCGCGCGAGGCGGCGATCTGGTATCGGGAGCTCTTCGGCGAGGACTTCTACCTCGAGGTGCAGGACCACGGCATCGCCGTCGACAAGCCGGTGCTCGAGGGGATGCCGCTCCTCGCGCAGGAGCTCGGCATTCCGCTGATCGCGACCAACGACTGCCACTACATCCGCAAGGAGCACGCGATCGCGCACAACGTGCTGCTGCACATCCGCGATGCCTCGAAGAACGGTGTGCGCAACGACATCGAGACCGACCTGCGCTACGGCACGCCGGAGTACTACTTCAAGTCCGCCGATCAGATGGCGGCGCTCCTCGGGCGCTTCCCCGGCGCGATCGAGAACACGCTCGTCGTCGCCGACAAGTGCAGCATCTCGATGCCGAAGGAGTTCTACATGCCGAACTTCCCGATCCCCGCGGAGTCGTCGGCGACCACGCTCGACGACTACCTGCGCGAGATCACGTGGAAGGGCATCCACCGCCGCTACGACCGCATCGACGAGGAGATCAGCGCGCGCGTCGAGTTCGAGCTCGACGTCATTATCCGCATGGGCTACAGCGGGTACTTCCTGATCGTCCAGGACTTCATCCAGGCGGCGCGCGACCGCGGCATCAGTGTCGGTCCGGGCCGTGGCTCCGCCGCGGGAAGCCTCGTCGCGTACGCGCTGTGGATCACGAACATCGATCCGATCCGCTACGACCTGCTCTTCGAGCGCTTCCTGAACCCCGATCGCGTGTCGATGCCCGATATCGACATCGACTTCGCCGACAGTCGTCGCGAGGAAGTGATCGACTACGTCAAGCAGAAGTACGGCGAGGAGGCGGTCTCGCAGATCATCACGTTCGGCACGCTCTCGGCGCGCGCCGTGCTCAAGGACGTCGGCCGCGTGCTCGGCGTGCCGCTGGGAACGATCAACTCGATCACCGAGAAGATCGACGTGAAGTTCGGGCGCGTGCAGAAGATCGGCGAGGCGATCGAAGGACCGGAGCTGCGCTGGGTCAAGGAGTCGACCGACCCGCAGCTCCGAAAGCTCATCGAGCACTCGCAGGTGCTCGAAGGCTTCTGCCGCAACGCCTCGCTGCATGCGGCGGGCGTCGTGATCGCTCCGGGTCCGCTCGAGGACTACATCCCGCTGTACAAGACGCCCGACTCGGGTCTGGCCTCGCAGTACACGATGAAGTACCTCGAGGAGGCGGGTCTACTGAAGATGGACTTCCTCGGCCTGCGCACGCTGACGATCATCGACACGTGTCTGGAGCTGATCCGCCAGCGGCACGACGTCGACATCGACATCGACGCGATCCCGCTCGACGACAGGACGACCTACGACATGGTGGGCAACGGGCTGACGACCGCGGTCTTCCAGTTCGAGTCGGTCCCGATGCAGAAGTACCTGAAGGATCTCAAGCCGACGGTGCTCGACGATCTGATCGCGATGAACGCGCTGTACCGTCCGGGGCCGATGGACAACATCCCGGAGTTCATCGAGCGCCGTCACGGGCGCAAGGCGATCGAGTACCTGCACGGCATGCTCGAGCCGATCCTGGGCAAGACCTACGGGATCACGGTCTACCAGGAGCAGATCATGCAGATCGCCCAGCAGCTCGGGGGCTTCACCCTCGCGCAGGCCGACAACCTCCGCCGCGC
>DATLHO010000321.1:0-40669 GCA_035539855.1 Kapaibacterium sp. (SeqCode)
CGGCCGCTCTCGGCGAGCCGGCGCACGACCAGCGGCAGCTCGAAGGCGCCGGGGTAGACGACGACGGTCACCGCGTCGTCGTCGACGCCGTGCATCCTCAGGCACTCCAGCGCGCCGTCGAGCAGACGACGCGTGATGAACTCGTTCCAGCGGCTGACCGCGATCGCAAAGCGATGTCCTGCGGCGTTGAAGTTGCCTTCGATGGTATGGGGCATGGCGTCTGTCTCGTGGAGTGCGAATATACGGCTGGCGCCGTAGGGACACGGCTGGCGCCGAGGGGACACGGCGGAGCCGAGGGGACACGGCTTTGCCGAGGGGACACGGCTGGCGCCGAGGGGACGGGTTGTGGAGTCGTTACGGGGGCGGGTTTGTTGATGCGAAGAGTCTGCGGTAGAGGTTTGTTTCCAGGATGTTGTTGGGGTCGCAGCGGTGTCTTAGGCGGCGGAATTCGGATACGGCTTCGGGGCCGAGGTATTGTTCGGCTGAGGGTTGGGTCAGGGTCGAGTCTTTTGCGAAGTAGAACCTGCCTCCGGCGCGCAGGACGACCTGGTCGAGCTCGGCCGCCATTTTCCAGACGCGGTCGCGATTGCGGCGGGTGAGTCGGATGTCGAGCGCGAGTGAGTATCCGTCGACGCTGTGGCGCATCAGGAAGTCGTCGCGGCGATGGCGCTTGAAGACCGCGAGGAACGGCGTCAGTCGCACGCGCTGGCAGATCTCGAGCTGCTCGGTGAACGCGGCGAGCGCCGTCTCTTCGGGAATGAAGCTCTGGTACTGGATGAACCCTCCCTTGCCGTAGGAGCGCCTCCAGTCGGGAACGTAGTCGAGCAGGAACGCGAACGCCGCGTGCGACTGCAGGAACACGTGCGTGCCTCGATCCATCAGCCAGCTTGCGCGGTACTTGGCCATGTTCAACAGGCGCATGCCGGGTCGATTCGTGATCGGCCGCATCAGACGCCAGAGAATCGACTTCGGCAGCACGCCGAAGATCGTGTCGGGCAGTTGCTGTTTCTCGATGCGCAACGTCTGCGCCGGCCTGGCGTCCTCGCCCGGCTCGAGATAGTTCGCCTTGTGGATCTGTCCCCTTCCCAACGCCTTGCCGCGCGCGAACGCATCGATCCACCCGACGAGGTAGTCGGACTCCGGCAGCTTCTCCTCGAACACCCGGAACATCTCGGCGAGCGATCCTGTGTTGATCGCCTCGACGCGCAGCAGTCCGGAGTACACGCGCTTCATCTCGAGCGTGATCGTGGTGAAGCAGCCGAGCATGCCGAAGCCGCCGATCGCGGCATGGAAGACATCGGAGTTCTCCTCACGGGTGCAGCGCAGGATCTCCCCCGTCGGCGTCATCATCTCGAACGCGAGGATGTGATCGCCGATGGGGCCCGCCTTGAAGTTGTTCTTGCCGTGAATGTTCATCGCGGCGCAACCGGCGAGCGTCGGAGCCATCGTGCCCGGCACGACCGCGGGCCACCATCCGTCGGGCAGCACGTACTGCCAGAGCTGGGCGATCGTCACGCCGGATTCGACGGTGATGATCCCCTGCACGGGATCCCACGAGAGAATGCGATTCAGGCGGGTGATGTCGAGAACGATGTTCTCGGAGTTCAGCGCCGCGTCGCCGTAGCTGCGACCGGCGCCGCGAAAGGCGACCGAGCGTCCGGTCTCCCGAGCGAGCTCGAAGACCGCTCGAATTCCATCGACCGTCGATGGGCGAAAGACGTAGGCAACCGCGGAGACGTTCTGACCGAAGCCCTCGATCCGCTCGAGGTTCTGGGTCGGAAGCAATGGGGGGTGTTCGGCGTTCACAGGAAACGGAAGCTGTTGAGAAACCGCGTGCCCGTGGGCAGCACGCTCTTGTCGGCGACGACCGCGATCTGCATGATCATGCGCAGGTCGTCGAGATAGATCCTCGTGTGCACCTCGGCCTTCTCGCCCGGAATGGTCGAGACGAACTCGCGACCATACCGTCCGTCGAGCGTGATCGCGCGCTGGCTCTTGAGCGTGCCGCCGCCGTCGGCAAGCGACTGCTGCTGCGCGCCGTCGAGGATCGTCTCGCGCGCCTCCGCATCGGCGAGCACCTCTTCGGTGAACTCGGGCATCGGCGTGACCATTACCGCAAAGTACCCGATCTCCGAGCCAGCTCCGATGATCGTCATCATGCGCCCGTCCATCTCGCCGATAGCAGTCGAGTCGAGCTCCGGGGCGAACGGGAACTCCGCGGCGAAGCCATGATCGGGCCACGAGGATTTCGTCCAGGTCTGCGCCGAGAGGCGCGGTCCAGCGACGAGAGCGAGGCACACGGCGAAGAGGACGGCGAGATTGCGCATGATGGTCACACGTTGAGTCGACGGAAGATAAACGAGGGAATGAGCTTGACGATCGTGCCGACGGCACGCCAGCGACCGGGAACGTAGACGGTCATGCGACCGCCGAGCGCTGCTTCGATGATCTCCTCGGCCGCCTGCTCCGGCGGGATGAGCCAGAAGAGTCCCGGCGCGCCGCGCGTCATGTCCGTGTCGACGAAGCCAGGCTTGATCGTCACCACGCGCACTCCGTGGCGCGACAGCCGGTTGCGTAGCGCTTCGAGGTACGTCGTCAGCGCGGCCTTGCTCGTGCAGTAGGCGGGATTGCCACGACGACCGCGGTCGCCCGCGATCGACGAGACGCCGACGATGGTGCCGCTGCCGATCTGCTCGAAGCGCTTGGCGGCCTCGTTGAGCCACGCCATCGCGCCGAGGGTGTTGACCTCCATGATCTCCGCATCCTTGTCCGTGTCGTACTCGTCGGGTCCGACCTTCGGCATGACGCCGGCAACATAGAAGATCGCGTCGAGTCCGCCGAGCTCGCGCGCGATCTCCTGCGCGAGCATCGGCACCTCCTCGCGGTTGCGCACGTCGTGCGCGCGCACGACGACGCGGGCTCCACCCTTCGACTCGATCTCCGATCGCAGCCGCTCGAGCTCGGCCTCCCGGCGGCTCACGATCGCCACCTCGACGCCACCGGCACTCAGCCGATGCGCGAGTGCCGCGCCGATGCCGGAGGAGCCGCCGACGACGATCGCATGCTTCCACGGGAGCTTCTTCGCTGATGCGCTCACCGTGCGCCTCCGGCCATCAGCGCCTGATCGATGTCGGCGATGAGATCCTCGACGTCCTCGATGCCGACCGAGAAGCGCACGAGCCCGTCGGTGATGCCGAGACGCTCGCGCGTCTCCGGCGGCACCGAGCCGTGGGTCATCGACACGGGATGGCACAGAAGCGACTCTACGCCTCCGAGCGATTCGGCGAACGTGAACAGCCGCACCGAGCTGCAGAAGCTCGCCGCGCGCTCGTAGCTGCCGAGGTCGGCCGAGATCATGCCGCCGTAGTTGCGCATCTGCCGCTCGGCGAGGGCGCGCTGCGGGAAGTCCGGCAGGCCCGGGTAGATCACCGTCGCGAAGTCAGGCTGGCCGACGAGGTGACTCGCGACGCGGATCGCGTTTGCGCAGTGTCGGTCCATGCGCACCGCGAGCGTCTTGAGCGAGCGCAGCGCCAGGTACGAGTCCATCGGCGCCGGCACCGCGCCGACGGCGTTCTGCAGGAACTTCAGCCGATCGCCGGTCTCCTCGTCGGCCGTGACGACGAGCCCGCCGATGAGGTCGCTGTGCCCGCCGATGTACTTCGTCGAGGAATGCAGAACGATCGACGCGCCGTGCGCAAGCGGGTTCTGCAGGTACGGGCTCATGAACGTGTTGTCGACGACGAGCTTCGCTCCCGTGTCGCGGGCGATCTCGCCGAGCGCCGTCAGATCGCACAGGCGCATCATCGGGTTGGTGGGCGTCTCGGCGTAGATGATCCGCGTGGTATCGCGGACGGCCGCGCGCACCGCGTCGATGTCGCGGAAGTCGACGTACGTGAACTCGATGCCCAGCGGCGTGAGCACGCGGCTGAAGAGCCGGTACGAGCCGCCGTACATGTCGTCGCCCGCGAGCACGTGGTCGCCCGGTGCGAGCAGACGCATGACCGCGTCGACCGCGGCCAGGCCGCTCGAGAACGCGATGCCGCGCACGCCGCCCTCGAGCTCGGCGATGCACTCCTCGAGCGCGCCGCGTGTCGGGTTCTGCGTGCGCGCGTACTCGTAGCCCGTGTGCTGGCCGATCCCTTTCTGCGCGTACGTCGATGTCTGAAAGATCGGCACGTTGACCGCGCCGGTGACCGGCTCCGGCTCCTGCCCGGCATGAATCGCGGTCGTCGAGAATCCTCGCTTCATCTCCATTCCTGGTCTGTCGTTGAAATCCTTGAACACGTCCCTCCCGCTCAACCCTCGTCGGTCGTCGCGACGGCCCCCTCGCGGATGATCGTTCCGACACTCGCCTGCGCGTCGTTGAGCGCCTGGGTCGCGGTCTTGTTGCCGAGCAGCGCCTGCGACACCTCGGTCTCGATGACCTCCTCGATCTCGAGCCAGCGCGGATGCACCGGCGTCATGCGCGCCATCGCGAGCTGCTTGACGAACACGCCGCGCACGGGTCCCTGCAGGAACGGATCGTTCGCCACGGTGCGGTCGGCCGGGGTCATGCCGCCGGGCAGGTCCTTGCAGAACGCGAGCGCCTGCTCGGCCGAGCTCAGAAACAGCGCGAGCTTCATCGCCGCCTCCTTGTTCTTCGACGCGTCGTTGATCGCCAGGTACTCGCCGCCGGCAAACGACACCGGCATGCGGCCCGGGAAGCTCGGCAGCGTCGTGACCGCGAACTTCAGCGACGGGTTGTCCTTGCGGATGCGCTCGACCAGCCACGAGCCGGAGATCAGGTAGCCGATCTTCCCCTGCATGAAGTCGTCGTCGAGCTTCTTCTGCGTGTCGATCACGCCGGAATTCGAGAGCGCCAGATAGGTCTCGAGCGCCTCGATGTTCTCGGCCGAGTTGATCACCGGCTGTCCCTGCGCGTCGAGCAGCTCGCCGCCGTTGGACCAGAAGAACGGGAGGATCTTCTTGTAGAGCCGGTGACGGTCCTCGCCGTTGACGCCGAATCCGAAAGCGCCGCTCTGGGAGGCCTTGATCGCCTCGGAGCGAAGGATCAACTGCTCCCACGTCGAGTCGACGACGGTCGTGTCCTGGCCGGCCGCGGCGAGCAGTCCGCGATTGACGAACAGCACGCGCGTGTCGACGACCCACGGCAGCGCGTAGACGCCAGACTCCCACCGACCCGGCGCCGCGATCTCGGGCGAGAACGCGTCGAGTTTGGCGCCGAGCGTGGTCACGTCGGCGAGCACGCCGCCGGAGCTGTACTGCGCGATCCAGTCGCTGCCGAGCTCGAGCAGATCGGGCGCGGTGTTCGAGTTGAAGCCCGCCTGCAGCTTCGCCTTGCCCTCGGACCAGCTCAGCTCGCCGAGCTCGACGCGCAGGCCGGGATTGGCTTCCTCGAACGCCTTGATGCGCTTCTCGAGGGCGGCCTTCTGCGCGGGCTCCGACCAGAAGTGCCAGAAGGTGATCACGGTGCGACCGTCGTCGGCGGCATCACCGTCGCCGCAGCCGGCGAGCGAGAAACCGAGCACGAGCAGGACGGCGAGCGCGAAGGCCGATGCGAGCGGCCACTTGAAGTTGCGGGTCATGCGGTGTTGACTGGATGCTGAATGCTGCTGCGGGTCCGATACTATTTCTTGAATGCGAGCACGAGGCCGAGCACCGTGCCGACGACCAGCGCGATGTCGCGAAAGACCGCGAGGATCTCGCGGAAGACGTTGAGCGCGTCGCCCGGGACGATGACCGTGTCGTTGTCGATGAGAATCGGGTTGAGACTCGAGTCGGCGGTGCGCTGGTACTCCTCGAGATTGAACACGTTGACCGGCTCGACGATCGTGCTGTCGATCGTCACGTCGTGCAGAATCGAGATGTCGCTGAGTCGCGCGCGGTCGTTCGGGCCGCCGGCCATCGAGATCAACTGGATGAGGGTCGTCGAGCTCGGCACGCGGTACTTGCCCGGCGCGTTGACGAAGCCCCAGAGGTTGACCGAGATGGTGTAGCCCTCCGCCTCGCTGTAGTTGTAGTAGCCGCCGTTGCTGCCGGAGCTCGAGCCTCCGGAGCTCGACGTGCCGCCGCCGAACTGGGCCGGCGCGGCCACGGTCGCGACAAGCAGAAGCAGCGACGCGAGCAGCGCCGTGCGCAATCGAACGGACCTGGCGTACGGTATCATGGAGCTACGAAGGTGACCCAGCTGGATGCGTTGCCGATGGGTTGACGACTGGTGATCTTGTCGATGCGCCAGCGATAGTGCGCGCCCGGCGTCAGCGCCGGTCCGTCGTAGGCGACGGTCGGGTCGTCGAACGTGCCGCGCCCGAGCGACCGCCAGATCGTATCGAGCACGACGCGCTCGTTGTCCGGGTGCACGCGGTAGAGGTGGATTGCGACCTCGCCGCCGAGGATCGGCGGACCGTACCGGAAGCGCAGCGGCGACACGTCGATCGAATCGAGCTGGCCGATGGGCGCCACCGGAATCGGTCGCACGCTCAACGTGTACGCGACGGCATCGGACATCGGCCCGACTCCCCCGCCGCTTCGGCTCTCGGCGCCGACGGCGTACCAGTAGCGCACATACGGCGCCGCGGTCGTGTCACTGAAGGTCGTGTCGTTGCCGACCGGGATCGCGGTGATCGAGGCGATCGGGTGGAATCCCGCCGGCGAGCCGTCGGGTCGCGTCGAGTCGCTTCGATAGACGATGTACGCGCCGATCGAGGCTCCGTCGAGCTCGGCCGCGCCTGGCTCGCGCCACTGCAGAAGAATGCCGCCGGCTTCGGACGCGGCCTCGGGATCCGGGCGGATGCCGGTCTCGATGAAGGGATCGCCGCTGAAGGGGATCATCGTCGGAGCGGGCGGCAGCGGCTCGGGGTCGGCGCTGCCGCAGCCGGCAGCGATGACCGCGAGCGCAACGACGACGACCCGGCCGCGGAACTTCCCGATCATTGCTGCCCTACTTCGGAGACTTCTCGAGGAGCTTATCAAAATTAAAGGCCAGTCCAAGACGATGGACCTGGCCAAGCTGCGTGTCGCTCGAAGCAAGATACGCATAATCGACATCGAAGAAATTGAAGTCGACTCCGGCGCCGAGCGTCACCGTCGCGTCGTTGAGTCCCGCGCGAAAGCTGAACTGGCGCTTGTACTTCAGCTCGGCGCCGAAGCTCAGAGCGTCGGCGTCGCGCGTCGAGTAATCCATGCTCATCGTCAGCCGGCTGTCGATCGCCGTCAGCGGCTGCACCAGCGCCGCGCCGAATGCCTCCGACGCGCCCACAGACTCGACGCGCTGCGACTGGCTCCACGTCAGGCGCGTGCCGCCGATGTCCTTGACCGTTGCGGCGAGCGTGACCTCGGGCCAGTGCTCCGAGAAGAAGAAGTCCTTGAGGTTCATCCGCAGTATCGCCCCGGCATCGATGCCGATGCCGGTCGCCTCGGTGTCGTAGAGGCTCTGGCGCAATAGCTTGATGTTGACGCCGACGGGAATCTCGATCGGCAGCTTGAAGTAGCTCCAGCCGAGGTCGAGCTCGACCTTGTTGTTGCGCGCGAACGAGATGAGGAACGCATCCTCGACGTCGGAGAAGGTCTCCCCTCCCTGCGACTCCTTGACGAGCCGGTAGCGCTGTTCGAGCGACGTGTACTCGCGCAGGTCGGCGTGCAGCGGGATGTCGTTGATCGCAAGGCGGATCCAGTTCGCCGACACGCCGATGTCGCCGATCGGCATCGTCCAGCCGGCGAAATAGAAGTTCGCGCCGGGCGATCCGATCGAGCCGTACTGCGAGGAGTACATCGCCGACAGGAGCTTGTTCCGCACCAGCGAGACGCCGGCGGGGTTCCAGTAGAACGCGGTGCCGTCGTCGGCGACGGCCGTGAACGCGCCGCCGAGACCGAGCGCCTTGCCGCCGATGGGGATCTCCAGGAACGACGCCGCGTACGGCGTGCCCTGCGCGCGCGCCGCGGGCGCCGACGCGAGCACCGCGAACGTGAGCGCCGCGAGTGCGAGCGTCGTAAGGAGCGCGCCCGATAGGCCGCGGCGAGTGCGAGTGCGCATCATCGAATCCTCGCCATGGTTCCGAGCTCCTCGATCTCACGGTCCTCGGTGCTGACGCGCAGCCGATAGAAGTAGACGCCGTTGGCGACGTCGCGACCCTGATCGTCGCGACCATCCCACCACGCCTCGTGATAGCCGATCGACGTCGGCTCGCCGGTGCCGCCGCTGAAGAGTCCGACCGACTCCTTCGCCTCGCGGCTCGGGAACCGGAACGTGCGCACGAGTCGACCCGACGTCGAGAAGATCTTCAGCTCGACGTTGTCGACGACGCTGGCGCCGCGGATCTCGTAGGCGAGAAACGTTTCGGAGGTGAAGGGATTCGGGAAGTTGCCGTAGAGCCGGACCGAGAGCTCGCCGTCGACCTCGAACGTGGTGCACTCGCTGCGCACGTTGCCGGCGCGATCGGCGGCGGTGACGCAGAGCGAATGCGTGCCGCCGGCGACCGGCTTCTGCACGCGCACGCTGCCGCTCGAGGCCGTGATCGTCGAATCGAGCCACACGATGTCGCGTCCGAGCTCCAGCGGCTCGCCGTCGAGCGTCGCCGACAGACCGCGCGTATCGATGCCCGACTCGTCGAAGAGCACCGCGCTGAAGCGCGCGTCCGCGGGCACGGCCGAGCTGTCGAGGTAGAACTGCCCTTCGACCGAGAAGCGGATGCGCGGGCCGACGTTGTCGCTGACGCGCATCAGCGCGTAGACGCCGCCGGCGGACACCGTCGCGGTCGCGACCGCGGTGCCGGCCGACGTCGTGGTCGGCTCGACGATCCACAGTCGTGTCGTCGAATCGTAGCGCACGATCCGCGCGTCGTCGGGAAGCGTCGCGAGGCCCGAGGCGGTCAGCGACAGCGTGACCGGCGTCGTCGCGTCAATACCCCGCGGAATCAGGCGCACGACCGGAGCGCTCGTCGTCGGCGTTCCGATGGGAATCGCCGTCCAGCGCTGGGCCGAGACCGGCGCGATCGAATCGAGCATCGTCGCGACCGTGCCGTCGGCGCGCGCGTCGGCCGCCGCCATCGAGATCGCCAGGATGTCCGGCACGACATATTGCGCGGCGGTCGAGCCGTCGACGGTGAAGCCGACGCCGGAGCGAACCATCCCCGCCGACAGCGGCGTCGCGTGGTACGCCGTGTTGTTGTCGCGATAGCCGTCGACCCAGCGATCGCTGCCGTTGCGATCGAGGATCAGCCGCACGTTGCGTGCGAACGGCAGGCGCGGGCCGATGTCGACCGCGATCGTCGTGCTACCGGTGGCGGCGATCGTCACGAGGCCGGAGCCGAGCAGCGAGGGCAGTCCCGCCGAGTCGAACTCGATGCGCCACGGCACGTCGACCGCGGGGCGATCGCCCCAGTTGTACGCGGTCGCGAGCAGGCGCGGTCCGCTCGCGGTCGCGCCCATCGCAATCGTCGGGTTGATCGCCTGCCCGAGCACGAGGCGGGCGCGCGGTCCGTAGAGCGGCCGGGCCGAGTCGATGGCGGTCGCGGCGAACGCCGCCGGGTCGGGGCCTCCTTCGACGACGAACGTCCGCATGAGCGGTCCGGCGGTCGTCGTGCCCGGCAGGCGCACGTCGATGATCGAGCCGGGAGCGATCTGCGCCGCCGGGATCGGCGTCGTGCGGTAGAGCCGCGGACCGACCGAGGCGACCGCCGTCGCGACGGAGTCGAAGACGCTGCCGCCATCATTGCGCAGCGTGAGCTTCACCGAGTCGAGCGCCGTCGACGAGGAGTGCTCGATCTCGAAGACGGCGTCGTTGCCGACGACCAGCGGCTGAGCCGGGCGTACGATCGAGACCGATGAGCCGTCGGTCGGCACGCGCAGGGCGCCGGAGACGCTGCGTCCGCGGTCGTCGTTCGCGTAGACCCGGATGCCGACGAACGGTTGTGCGTATCCGGCGGGCACGCTCGCCGAGAGCGAGACGGCATCGCCGGTGCGCCGCACGTCGACGGTTATGCCGTCGATGCGGGTTTCGGTCGTGTCGAACAGGTGCGCGACGACGCCGGTGGGAACGAACGGCAGTCGCGCGCTGGCTTCGAGCCGCGCGCCGCCGGCGATCGTCGCAACGTCGGCGACGACCGCGACGGTATCGATTGCATACGGAGGCCGCAGCGACGGGTCGCCGAAGATCGCGTACATCGCAGCGACCGTCGGGACGTGATCGGGGAACGTCCGCAGGTGCGTGCCCACGTAGAGCGCCTTGCCCAGCGTGATGATCTCGCCGAAGGACAGCTCGCGGTAGCGCGGATTGTGCATCACCGAGTAGACCGCGTTCGTCAGCAGCCCGTTGTTGCGCAGCCAGCCGAAGCCGGGCGTGCCGAAGGCCTGGATCGCGCCGCCGCCCGGAGCGATCATCAGCCGGCCGAGCAATCCCCCCGCCACGTCGTACGCGCCGGTGAAGCAGGTCATGCTGAGCACCGTGCCCATGCGCCCACGGTTGGTCAGCGACGCTGCGTTGGAGAGGTTGAGCTCCGCCGATTCTTCCCACTGGCCACCGCCGCCGTGTCCCAGGTAGGTCACGACGCCGACGCCTTCGTTGAGCAGACCGAGGATGCTGCGGTTCTCGGAGTACTCGTAGCGCGTGCCCTCGAAGCTCTTCGACGCGATGAAGCGCTGCGGCTCGGAGACATGCCGGAAGTAGTCGTTGGTGACCTGCATGAGCTGCTGTCCCTGCAGCTCCTCCCACCCGCCGATATGCAGCGAGCGGTCGCGCCACTCTCCGTTGTCGGCGTTGCGCTGCTGGTCGATGAGCTTGTCGACGTAGGCCCCGATGTCGAGTGCTCCGGTGATCGGCACACGACCGACGGCGATCTCGGCGATGAGGTCGTCGGTGACGGTCGTGCGGATACCCTCGAGCAGGTTCGTGCGGACCGGCGCCTCGCCGTCGACGCAGCCGAGCAGGTAGTCGCACTCGGTCGCGCCGTAGAGCACCGTCTGCAGCATGATCGTCGGGACGTAGCTGCGCTCGCTCATGAGCTCGCGCCGCGACTCGTCGATCCAGGTGAGCTTCCCGGGAGCGATCGGTCGGCCCGAGCCGAAGATCAGCGCGAAGCGCGGCGGCGTCGACCACGTGCGCCACGCGTGCGCGAGGAACCTGCGGATCGCGAACGGCGAGACCACACCACCGTTGAGCTCGTCGTAGATGTCCGCGACGCGCACGAGCTTCGGTGTGAAGCCGGCCTCGCGCTTGTGCGCCATGAAGCGCCGCAGCGGATTGCGCTCGTCGTCGATCGTCGCCAGGTCGCTGTTGACCTCGTCGACGAGAATGACGTAGTCGGCGGAGCTGGAGCTCGACAGCAGATCCGACGGTGTGTCGCGCAGGATCGTCGGCCGGAGGACGTTCGCCTCGGTCGTCGCGTAGAAGCGCTCGGCCTCGGAGGCGACGTAGAGCTGGAACTGGACGTCGTACGACGTGTCGGACTCGGTCGTGCGGCCGGCGACGATGGCGACGTTCGAGACACGCGAGATGCCGCGCCGATAGACCCTGATCTGCGGCGACGTGAAGCCGCGCACGCGGAACGTCGCGTAGCGGGCTCCGAACTGCGGTGGCGCCGCGAAGTCGATGGAGTCGTCGTTGGCGCGGTAGAGACGCGGATAGGTGATGTCGACCCAGTTGAGATACGAGTCGGAGAGCTCGTCGCGTCCCGACCCACGGCGGTTGGCCAGGGCGATGACGTTCTGCTGGTCGGTGCGAAGCTTTCCCGCCGTCAATGGCTCGGCGATGTTGTCGCGATTGTTGAGCATCGCCAATCCGACCGACGGGACCTGCGCGGTGATCGTGCGGAAGCCGTCAACGTATAGCTCGACGCCGTGAGTCGCTTCGACCGCGTCGAGGCGCTCGCTGTTGCGAAGCGAGCTGCGGATCGCCGTGCGCACCTCGACCGGCCGCTGCGACAGGACGTTCGGATGCGGCAGCACCACCGGGAAGGTCTTCATCTCGTTCGGCGGCACTCTCCCCCACATCCTGCGGTCGAAACGGTCGCTGAGCGTATTGAGCTCGACGTTCGCGAGCAGCACGTCGATCTCGTCCTTCTCCAGGTGCACCGTCGACAGAAAGGACGAGCCGCTGCCGGTCAGGTCTCCCGCCGGATCGATGCGTTCCGACTGCACGACTCCGGACTCCTCGACGATGCGCTTGCCGAGCCCTCCTCCCCACGTCAGGAAGTACACGGAGTTCTTCGCGTACGGATCGAAGTACACGTCGCTGCCGTGATCGAGCCGGCGGGCTCGCCGTCGCTCGCCGAAGAACTCGACGTACTCGCGGTTGAACTCGTCGGCGTCGATGCGATGGTTGCCGCGATCGACGACGAGCAGCGGCTGTTCGATGCCGTCGGCGTAGAGCTTGATCGTGCGCGCGTCGATCGCGTCGATCGGGATGCCGGCGTCGCGCAGCATCTCGGGCGAGAGCCGGTAGACGCCGTCGCGGTCGGTGTAGATCTTGTATTCGAAGCCATCCGGAGCCGTCGTCGGCGACGAAGCGACCGAGAGCATCGAGGCACGGGCGTCCTTGGCCGGGCGCGTGCGGAAGGCCGGCGCGAGCGATGCGGCCGCGGAGCCATCGAGCGGCTCGCTCGCATCGATGCGCAGTCGGATGCGCCGCGCGGCCACGACGACGCCGCGAGCCGCATCGTAGCGGTAGGGCCGCATCGAGAGCACCGACACCGGACGATCACCGAGGCGTCCGGCGAGCTCGAGCGACGCCCAGCTCTCCGGTGAGACGCTCGACGGCATCGCGAGCAGGCGCAGAGCCATCGCGCGGTCGCGGGCGCTGTCGCCGGTCTGCGGCACGTCGACGAGCGACGACAGGTGAACGCCGGAGACGGACTGCTCGAGGGTTTCGACCGAGAGAATCTCGACGCGTGTCGCCGCAATACCGAGCTCGCGCGTGAACTCCGGCAGGTTGACGCCCGCGGCCGTGCCGCGCTGCATCCCCTCGACGCTCATCGTGATCGGTTCCCCGTCGAGCGACGCCGGCAGCGCCGGGAACTCCGCCTCGACGATCAATGAGCGCTCGCCGGAGACGGTCACGCTCAGCCGGGCGGACGGCGCGACGGCCGGCGACTGCGCGCCGAGCGGATGCGCCAGGACGAGCACGGCGATCACCGTCGCGGCCCTCGTCGCCAGAGCGAGCGCCCGGGCGCTTCGCCGTGCGATCCGGCCGGTTATGTGCGTACGATGAGGAAGCATGCTCGAGTGTCGGGTGACATCCGCGCTCTGGACGCGCGGTGATGCCGAACAGGTAGGGGATGAAGGCGCTACGAGGCTGATGGCCGACCACGGGACGTGATCGACCGGCGGGGATCGACCGACAGCGCCGGACCGCCGCGGATCGCTCCGCATCGGTCCGGCGCGTGCTTCATCGCACGGCGCGGATCAACGGCCGTGACAGTGCTTGAACTTGCGACCGCTTCCGCAGTAACAGGGATCGTTGCGACCGACCTTCGGCGCCTCGCGCACCTGCGGTGCGGGAGCCGCGCCACCGGTGTCGCCGCCGCCGTGGTCCGCCTCCGGACCATGCGCCATCACGCTGTCGATCGCGGCTTCGGGATTGGTGCCGAGGCCCATTCCCGCAGCGGTCGAATGCGTGAACCGCAGCGGCTGTGACGACGTCGTCGTCCGCTGCGAGCGGCCCTGCGGGATGGCCGACTGCCGCTGCCGCGGCTCGAGCATCCCCTGCGGCGCGCCCATCGGCTGGCGCACCTCCGGATAGGTCCGGTAGACGAAGGAGATCACCTCGGTGTTGATCTCGCCGATCATCTGCTGGAAGAGGTTGAACGCCTCGCGCTTGTACTCGACGAGCGGGTCCTTCTGACCGTAGGCGCGCAGGTAGATGCCCTCCTTCAGATCGTCCATGTCGCGGAGGTGCTCGCGCCACTTGTCGTCGATCACCGAGAGCACGGCGTAACGCTCGAGCTGGGCCATGAAGTCGGAGCTGAGCTGCTCCTCCTTGCGCTGGTAGAAGTCGTGCGTCGCCTCGAGGATCGTCGTGCGGATGACGTCCTTGCCCTTGGTCGCGGCCTCGTGCGGATCGCCCTCGATGTTGACGAGCAGCTTCGTGCGAAGCTCGTTCTGAATCTGCTCGACGTTGTCGGGAAAGTACACCTCCATGAGGTTGTCGACGAACTCCTCGACGTACTCGGTGATCTCGGCCTTGAGCCGCTCGCCCATCAGCGCATGCCGGCGCCGGTCGTAGATGACCTCGCGCTGCTGGTTCATGACGTTGTCGTACTCGAGCAGGCGCTTGCGGATGGCGAAGTTGTTCTCCTCGACCTTCTTCTGCGCGCGCTCGACGGACTTGTTGAGCATCGGGTGCTCGAGCACCTCGTCGGCGGCTCCGAGCTTCTCCATCCAGCGGGTGATCCGCTCGCCGCCGAAGAGACGCATCAGGTCGTCCTCGAGCGAGATGAAGAACTGCGACGATCCGGGGTCGCCCTGGCGACCGGCGCGGCCGCGAAGCTGGCGGTCGATGCGTCGCGACTCGTGACGCTCGGTACCGAGGATGTGCAGGCCGCCGAGGTCCTTGACGCCCGGTCCGAGCTTGATGTCGGTTCCACGACCGGCCATGTTCGTCGCGATCGTCACCGCCCCCTTTTGTCCGGCGTTGGCGACGATGTCGGCCTCGCGCGCGTGCTGCTTGGCGTTGAGCACCGAGTGCGGAACCTTCACGCGCTGGAGCATGCGGCTGATCGTCTCGGAGACCTCGACGGTCGTCGTGCCGACGAGCACCGGACGTCCGAGCTCGCGCATCTTCTGGATCTCCTGGACCACCGCGTTGTACTTCTCGCGCTTGGTGCGGTAGATCAGGTCGTTGCGATCGTCGCGCACGACCGGCCGGTTCGTCGGGATTACGACGACGTCGACCTTATAGATCTGGTTGAACTCCCCTTCCTCCGTCTCCGCCGTTCCGGTCATGCCGGAGAGCTTCTTGTAGAGCCGGAAGTAGTTCTGGATCGTGACCGTCGCGTAGGTCTGGGTGTCGGCTTCGACCTCGACGCCTTCCTTGGCCTCGATCGCCTGGTGGAGTCCCTCGCTGTAGCGACGGCCCTCGAGGATGCGCCCGGTGAACTCGTCGACGATCTTGATCTTGCCGCCATCGACGACGTACTCGTCGTCCTTCTCGTACAGCGTGTACGCGCGCAGAAGCTGCGTCACGGTGTGGATGCGATCGCTGCGCTCGGCGTACAGGCGGATCGCCTCGTCGCGCCGGAGCTGCTTCTCCTCGACGGGAAGATGCCCGCCGTCGAGCTCGCTGAGCTCGGTCGCGAGGTCGGGCAGCAGGAAGACGTCGGGATCCTCGCCCGCCGCCGCGATCGCCGCGCGACCGCGCTCGGACAGATCGAGCGAATGATGCTTCTCCTCCACCGCGAAGTAGAGCTCGTCGGTGATCTCGTGCATCTTCGAGCCTTTGTCGCGCAGGTACTCCATCTCGGTCTCCTCGAGCAGGCGCTTGTTGCTGCCGTCCTGCAGGAGCTTGGCGAGGCGGTTGTTCTTCGGGTGGCCCTTGTGCGCGCGCAGCAGGAGGATGCCGGCCTGCTCGCGATCGCTCTTGCTTCCGCTGGCGATCAGTCGTTCGGCCTCGGCGAGCATCGAGTTGACCTCGCGGGTCTGAAGCTGCACCAGACGCTCGACGCGCGGCTTCAACTGGTCGAACGCCTGGTCGGTCGCCTGGGCGACCGGACCGGAGATGATCAGCGGCGTTCGCGCCTCGTCGATGAGCACCGAATCGACCTCGTCGACGATCGCGTAGTTGTGCTCGCGCTGCACCATGTCCTCGGCGCGGCCGGTCATGTTGTCGCGCAGGTAGTCGAAGCCGAACTCGTTGTTCGTGCCGAACGTGATGTCCGCGGCGTACTGGATGCGACGCTGCTGCGGCTGCATGTTCGACTGGATGCACCCGACGGTCAGTCCGAGGAACTGGTAGATCGGCCCCATCCACTCGGAGTCGCGCTTGGCCAGGTAGTCGTTGACCGTGATGATGTGCATGCCCTTGCCGGGCAGCGCGTTGAGATAGGTCGGAAGGGTCGCCACGAGGGTCTTGCCCTCGCCCGTGGCCATCTCGGCGATCTTGCCCTGGTGAAGGACGATGCCGCCGATGAGCTGCACGTCATAATGGACCATCTCCCACTGCACGATCGAGCCGCCGGCCTCCCACTGCGCGCCGACGTGACGGCGGGCCGTCTCCTTGACGACCGCGAAGGCCTCCGGCAGCAGCTCGTCGAGCACTTCCTGCGTGGTCTGGTAGACGGTCGCTTCGAGATCGGTGAGCTCCTCGAGGATCGCGTCGCGCTCGGCCGGCTCGATGTCCTGCTTGAGCTGCTCGCGGATCTCGGCGATGCGGGCCTCCTCTGCGGCGATCCGCTCCTGGATTCGGGCGCGGAACTCCACGGTCTTCGCGCGCAGCTCCTCGTCGCTCAACGACTGGTACTGCTCGTACCACTCGTTGATCTCCTCGACGACGGGATAGAGCGCTTCGACGTCCTTCTGCCGCTTGGCGCCGAAGACCTTTTCAAGGAATTTCAACATAGATGAGAATGAATGCGTACCTGGCGTTGGAGCAAATGCAAGAATCGTCAATATACCCAAGGCCCCATGGCTTGGCAATGACAGGGGGTCGCGTCGCGGGGCCGTGACGAGACCCGGGCAGCCGCTGTTTCATGGCGCGGACGCCCATTCCACCGGATGCTGCGCCGCATTACAATTCGCCACCGATTGCGGGCGCCCCGCGGGCGCGACCCAGGCATTCGGCGGCCCGTGCGGCCGTCAATGGGATGATGACGGGCCGGGTCGGCCCGCCATGTATATTTGCTCCTTACTTCCAATCGAAGCAACCCACAGATGCTGTATACATCGGAATCGCTCGAGGCGGTCATCGAGCACATGAGCCGCATGCCGACGATCGGTCGCAAGACCGCTCAGCGCATCGCGCTGTTCCTGCTGAAGCAGCCGCGCGAGGAGGTCGTCGCCATGGCCCGCGCGCTCGTCGCGATGAAGGACAAGGTGCAGTACTGCTCGAGCTGCCAGAACATCACCGAATCGGATCCGTGCCCGATCTGCGTCTCGCCAAAGCGCGAGCGTGGCACGATCTGCGTCGTCGAGGAGCCGAGCGACGTGATGGCCGTCGAGAAGACCAACGACTTCCATGGACTCTACCACGTGCTCGGCGGCGTGATCAATCCGCTCGACGGCATCGGACCCGAGGAGCTGAAGATCCGTGAGCTCATCGCCCGCGTGCAGGACGGCGTGCAGGAGGTGATCCTCGCGCTCAACCCCAGCGTCGAAGGCGAGATGACGACGCTGTACCTGGCCAAGGCGATGAAGCACTTCGACGTCAAGGTCACGCGCATTGCCCGCGGCATTCCGATCGGCAGCGCGCTCGAGTTCATCGACGAGGCGACGATCTCGCGCGCCCTCGAGGGCCGCGTCGATGTCTGAGCCCCCAACGCCCGGGCACGGCAGTGTCCCCCGCGATGCGGACTGGTTCGAGGACTGGTTTGCCAGCGAGTTCTATCTGAAGCTCTACAGCCACCGCGATCACGACGAGGCCGAGGCCTGCATCGATCTGATCCTTCGCTCGACCGGACTCGACGCCGAGCCGCGGGGACTGCGGCGCGCGCTCGACCTCGCGAGCGGACCCGGACGGCACGCGATCTCGCTCGCGCGCCGCGGCTTCGACGTCACCGCGGTCGATCTCTCCCCCACGCTGTTGCGACACGCGCGCAGTGAGGCCGAGGCCGCGGGCGTCACGATCGAGTTCATCGAGTCGGACATGCGCGCGATCGAGTTCGCCGGCGCGTTCGACCTGGGCGTACAGTTGTTCACCAGCTTCGGATACTTCGACGACGAAGCCGACGACCGGCTCGTGCTGCGGCACATGCGCCTGTCACTCCGCGACGGCGGCCACTACGCGCTCGATCTCATCAACGAGGAGTATCTGCGGCACAACCTCGTGCCGCAGTCGACGCGCTCGATCGACGGCATCATCGCGCTCGAGGAACGATGGATCGGCGACGGCCGCATCAACAAGCGCATCACGATTCCAACCGGATCGAGCGGCGAGGACGAGGCCGGCCCGCTGCGCTTCAGTGAATCGGTGCGGCTGTTTTCCGCCCCGACGATCGAGAGGATGCTGCTCGATGCGGACCTGACACCGGCGCACTGGTTCGGCGACTACGACGGCTCGCCCTACGACGCGACCGCCTCGAAGCGCATGATCGTCATCTGCAGAGCGGGGTGAAGTTCATCACGGCGACCTCTATCTTCACGGCGATGAAGCGAATCGCCCGACCATCGACGCCCGTCGTGACGCGTGCCGCAGCCGCGGCGCGCCTCGGCGTCGTGCTCGGCCTCACGCTCGCGCTCGCCGGCTGCGGCATGTTCGCGACGCGCGATCCCGAGAACCCGATCAACGCGGGCTCGGGCTTCGAGCGGGCGACGACACCGTCGCTCGTGCTGCGCAACCTCGAGAGCGCCCTGAACTACAGCAACGCGGGCGACTACCGCAAGTGCTTCGCGGACACCGCGCGCGGCCTGCGCCCGTACGCGTTCGTTCCGTCGGTCCAGGGGATGGCCGCCGCGCCGTCGGTCTTTCTCGACTGGAGCATCGACGACGAGGAGGAGTACCTGCGCAACATCTTCGCCGACCTGCGCGACGGATCCGTCGCGAGCGTCGTGTTCACTCCGTCGGAGGTCAGCGGCGTGCAGTTCGGCGACTCGGTGCGCTTCACCGCCGATTACGTCGTGCGCTTTCCGCATACGAGGCTCGGCGCCGAGGAGGAGGCCAGCGGATCGATGGAGCTCACCTTCCGGCAGTCGCAGCAGAACGAATGGTACATCGCGAGCTGGCGCGACATCTCGCGCGGCGACCGCCCGAGCTGGTCGCTGATCAAGGCTCGCTTCATCGACCGCTGATCGTGGACCGACTCCGACGATATCGCCGAACGATTCCCGCGCTGCTCGCGCTCGCGGCCGCGGTGGTCGTTGCGTCGTGCACGAACCCGTTCGCGCCGCGTCTGGAGCCTGAGCTCGAGCCGCCGTCGAGCGTGCTCGGCGACCAGCGCATGGTCGACGGTGTCTTCCAGAACATCCGCTACGCGTACAACTATCGCGACACGCTGATCTACGGTAACCTCCTGCATCGCGACTTCGAGTTCCGCTACTTCAATTCCGATCGCGGCACCGACGTGACGTTCAATCGTGACGAGGAGATGCGGATCACCGCGAACCTCTTCAAGAGCGCCGATCAGATCGACCTGCAGTGGAACGACATCCTCTCGCAGGACGGCGACTCCATCGTCTACAACGTCACCCGCAGCTACCACCTGAAGGTCACGCTCCAGGCCAACGAGGTCTTCCGGGTCGACGGTCGCGCGACGCTGCGGCTGGTGCGCTCCTCACCGAACGATCCGTGGCTCATCAGGGTCTGGCGCGACGACTCGAACTTCTGACCGCACCGAGCTCAATGTCCGCTCTCCTCCGGCGCTTTCGTTTCCTCCGGCAGTCCCTCCTGCGTCACGGTCCCGGCCATGTCGTCGAGGTCTTCCGTCAGGCCGCCGTGCGCCGTCGCTACGCCCGCGCTCCCCTTCCCGAGCCGACGATCGATGAGCTGATGGCCGCGCACGGCGCGAGCAATCTCGAGGGATTCATCGCGTCGTTCGCGCGGTCGGCCGAGCGCCGGCTTCCGCTGAGCGCGCGGCATCGCAAGGAGTTCCTCGTCGGACTTCTCGAGCGCTCACAGGCCCACGACGCGATCCTCGAGGAGGCTGAGCGATTCAGCGACGGACGCTTCCTCGCACTCGGTATCTCGACGCTCGAGCCCGACGGCGCCTACGACTGGCACCGTGACTACGGCTCCGGACGCATCTGGCAGAACGTATCGTTCGATCGCGTCGACTTCGCCGGCGGCGACGGCGCCGACGTGAAGTTCCCGTGGGAGCTCAGCCGACTCTACTGGATCGGGTGGCTCGGCAAGGCGTGGTGGGTCACCGGCAACGGCGCGTGGACGCGCGACTTCGTCCGCCAGATCGACTCGTGGCGCGCGGAGAATCCCGTGAACATCGGCGTCAACTGGGCGATGCCGATGGAGGTGGGCATCCGATCCTTCTGGCTCCTGATGGGCTTCGGATTCTTCCACGGAGCTCCGGGCATCACTCCGGCGTGGTGGGCCGACTACCTGCGACTCGCCTGGGCGCACGGAGCGTACCTCGAGCGCAACCTCGAGTACTTCTCGAATCTGACCAACCACTACATCGCCAACTGTTTCGGACTGGTCGCCTCGGGCGTGCTCTTCGCGGACTCGAAGGCCGGGCGGCGCTGGCTCGTCGAGGGGCGTCGCCGGCTCGAGCGCGAGATCGACCACCAGGTGCTCGTCGACGGCACGCACTACGAGCGCTCGCTCCCCTATCACCGTCTCGTGCTCGAGATGTACCTCGTCGCGCTCGTGATGCTCGAGGGCGCAGGAGAGCCGTTCTCCGCATCGACCCGCGCGGCGATCGAGCGCATGAGCGAGCTGCTCGTCGACGTCATGGGTCCCGACGGCGCCGTGCCGCAGATCGGTGACGCCGACGACGGCGTGATCCTGCGCACGACCCAGGACGGCGATCCCTACGACGCGCGCGACGTCGCGGCCATGGCGGCCGTGACGTTCGGGCGGGGGGATTTCAAGGCGGCGGCGGGAGCGTTCACGCAGGGAGCGATCATGATGCTCGGCGGCGCCGGATTCGAGGCGTTCGAGAAGCTCGCATCCGTGCCGCGGGAGGATTCGCGGCTGTATCGTGACGGCGGATTCGCCGTGCTGCGCATCGCCGGACTGCGCGTCGTCGCCGACGTCGGCGTCATCGGCCTGCACGGCAACAACGATACGCTGTCGTTCACGCTCGCCGACGACGTCGGACCCATCGTCGTCGATCCCGGGACGTACTGCTACACGCGGAACCGGCGGCTGCGCGACGAGCTGCGCGGCACGCGTGCGCACAACGCGCCCTGCGTCGACGGCGTCGAGATCGCGGAGTTCGACGGGCTGTGGCGCGTCAAACGCGAGATCGACACGCCCGCGCTCCAGGTCCCCAATACCGAAACGGGCCGCACCGAGCTTCGGGCGCGGCACGACGCGTACAAGGGCCTCGGCTGGAGCGTCGCGCGCTCGTGGGGTCCGCACGACGGAGCGCTCCGCGTCGTCGACGAGCTCGACGGCACGCAGGAGCGCGCGGTCAGCGTCCGATTCACGCTGCACCCGTCGATCGGCGTGCGTGTCGCGGACGAGGGAGTACTGCTGCTCGAGCGCGACGGCGCGGCCGTCTGCGAGCTGCGCACGAGCCACCCGCTGGCGATCGAGCGCGGCTGGTACTCGCCGGGATACGGCGTTGCCGCACCGACGACGATCCTCTCGCTCGAGATGACGGTCATGCCGCCGGAGCGGATCGAGTATATTTGGCGTCCATCCACTCCCTGATGCATTGAGCACGATCGAGTCCGTCGAATCCCCCACTGCCAGCGAAGCGCGCCGTCCCATGCGACCGGCGCTGCTCGCGTTCTGGGCGGCGGCGGACAAGGCGCTGCCGATGCTCTACGGTCTGGCGATGATCGTCGTGGCGTTCCGGGTGCTCGACGAGGTGCAGAAAGGCGTCTGGGCGGTGTTCCAGATGGTCTTCATGATCATCAGCCTGCTGGCGGAGTTCTTCATCCTGCAGCCGATGGTCAAGCTCGCGGCCGAGCGGTCGGGAGAGCGCGGGCCGATCGTCACGGCCTCGATCGTCCTGTACACCGCGTTCAGCGTACTGCTCGCATGCGTCGTGATCGTCATGCCGGGACAGCTCGCGTCGCTGCTGAAGGTGCCCGGCGCCGCGGCGACGTTCGACGTGATGCTGCTGGTCATCGCCACGACGCTCGTGCGCAACATCGCCATCAGGATCCTCCAGATCGACTATCGGATCGTCGCCATCTTCATCGTCGACGCGGCGTACTTCGCGCCGCTGGTCGGGCTGATGATCTACGGCAGCCTCGACGGCACGTTCGATTCGGCGATGGACATGGTCGACTACAACGTGATCGCCTTCGCGATCAGCTCGCTTGTCGGCGCCGTGTTCACCGTGCGCGACCTCGTGCCGACGCTCGCCGGCTTCGGCGCGTCGGTGCGCCGCGTGCTCGATCTCGGCTGGCACCAGGGCGGCACCGGTGTTCTGACCGTGACGCAGCAGCAGATCGACGTCGGCATCGTCAGCGGCATGAAGGGCGCGCGGCTGACGGGCATCTACTTCGCGGCGAAGACGTTCTACCGCTTCTTCGACGCCGTGCGCGATGCGGCGCAGTTGCTGCTCGTGCCGGCCACGTCGCGCGCCTACGCGGAGGAACGCATCGAGGCCGTCGAGGAGGTGACCGAGTTCGCCACGGCGGCACTCGTCGCGCTGATCTTCCCGCTGACGATCGGACTGATCGCGTTCGCGTCGGTGATCGTGCCGATCGCGATCCACGAGCCGGAGGCGATCGAGGAGTTCCAGTGGCTGATGGCCAACGGTTTCGCGATGCCGTTCGTGATCGTTCCGTCGGCGGTGCTGCTGGGCATCGGCCGCACGCGCGACCTCTTCCGCGGCACGTTCATCGGAACGTTCGTGATGGTCGCGAGCGGACTGGTGCTGACGTGGTTCTTCGGTTCGGTCGGCATGGCCGCGGGCGTCTTCTGCGGAACCGCCGCGACGGCCGTGCTGCTGACGAGCCGGATGAACCGCTACGTGCCGTTCACGTTCGGCTCCGTACTGCGGCGCAGCCGCTCGTTCGGCGCGATCCTGCGCCGGCGCATCCTCAGCCGGCGCTGATGCCATCATCGGACATTGCGCGTCCGCTTTGAGAGACCACCCGTCGTAGGTTCGTCCATGGTTCGACACCGAATCGTCCGGAATCGGCCGGAAATGGCCGTTTGGATCGCTCGAATATTTCTTGTCGGAACGGCACTACAGTTTGGGGTACGACGTCTGTAGAGTGGTTTCTGATCCGTACCTTTGACGCGCCCGCCGGGAGTGCGAATGGCTCCCCCGGGCTCACCTCGGAGCCCCCCGACGAGCAACGACGCCTACTTCCGTTTCTTTCATCATATCAGTTCAGCACACTCATGGCAGAAGTATCCAGAGACGCGCGCCTTCGGGCCGTCAGCAGTGCCATCGAGCAGATCGAGAAGCAGCATGGCAAGGGCGCGATCATGCGTCTGAGCGACTCGCACGTCGTCTCGGTCGAGGCGATCTCGACCGGATCGATGTCGCTCGATTATGCGATCGGCATCGGCGGCATTCCGCGCGGCCGAATCACCGAGATCTACGGTCCGGAGTCCTCGGGCAAGACGACGGTATGTCTGCAGGTCATCGCCGAGGCGCAGAAGCGTGGCGGCATGGCGGCGTTCATCGACGCCGAGCACGCGCTCGACGTGCAGTACGCCTCGCGCCTGGGCGTCGACGTCAACAACCTGCTGCTGGCGCAGCCGGAGTTCGGTGAGCAGGCCCTCGAGATCGTCGAGACGCTCGTGCGCTCCGGCGCGATCGACGTCATCGTCGTCGACTCGGTCGCGGCGCTGACGCCGCGCGTCGAGATCGAGGGCGAGATGGGCGACGCGCAGATGGGCTCGCAGGCGCGACTGATGTCGCAGGCCATGCGCAAGCTCAACGCCGCGATCGGCCGCTCGAACGCGATCGTCATGTTCACCAACCAGTTGCGCTCGAAGATCGGCGTCATCTACGGCAACCCCGAGACGACCACCGGCGGCAACGCACTGAAGTTCTACGCCTCCGTCCGCATCGACGTGCGCCGCAAGGAGGTGCTCAAGGACGGCACCGACATCATCGGCAACCGCGTCCGCGCGAAGATCGTCAAGAACAAGGTGGCGCCGCCGTTCAAGGAGGTCGAGTTCGACATCCTCTACAACGAGGGCATCTCCAAGGTCGGCGACGTTCTCGATCTCGCGATCGAGCACGGCCTGGTGCAGAAGAGCGGCTCGTGGTTCACGCTCGGCGAGGAGCGCGTGCAGGGCCGCGATCCGCTGAAGAAGCTCCTCACCGAGAACCCCGAGGCATTCGCCGAGCTCGACAAGTCGCTGCGCGAGAAGCTCGGCATCCCCTTCCGCAACTCGGGCACGCTCGAGTCCGGCGTCGAGGCGATGGCCGACGGCACGCAGATGGGAAAGAACGGCAAGAAGTAAGCGCCGCGGGTGCGTACTAATGAAACGCCCGGCTCCGGATAATCGGAGCCGGGCGTTCTTGCATGGGGCCACGTGGCCAATCGATCGGCGTGAACGTCATATTTGCGGTGTTGCCGTCGCCATCGATAACGCCCTTCGACGGGATCGTCGTGCGCGGGCGGTCGTCGTCGTCGTCGGGGGATAACCGATCGCCGTCGCGGTTCTCAGTCAACCACCACCCAAGAAACCAGAGACATCAACATGAAAGCGATCCAGGCACGCTCTTTTCAAGTTCGCGAAGTACGATTCCGCGCACGCTTCGATCTCTTCTAGACTTAACTCCAGGTCCGCCTCGTACTTCGGCTCAAGCGCCGAGATCCTCCAGCCCGTACCAACGAACGTGAATCCAATTATGCCTGGATCCTCGAGTTCGATTGAGTCGTAGCTGAAGGGGCGACCCTTCCTCGCGCCCGATTGCAGCCAACTGCAAAGCTGGCCCCCAAACTCGATTACATTGAAGTAAGACCAGTGAGAGTAGCACTTTCCCCGAATCTGCACAGAGAAGTCTGCCGTCATCTTTAAGATGACATCCCATCGCGACCTGATCTCGTCTGCTTCGAATTCTAGATTGTCGAAGGAGAATGCGATGAGTGTGTCTTCGACGGGTATCATGACACAAAATGAAAATCATAATCAACTAATCCAAGGCGCTGTTCGATTCGACATCGACGAACTGCTTTGCGTCGTCCCAGTCGAGGCTGGACACCGTCAGCTTGTGCATCACTTGAAGGTTATTAAGGTGTACGCTTTCAGCGATTGAGCCGACCGTGCGGCTCGCGAACGTGCATCGTACTGACCCGTTGCCGTCGCCTCGATCGTCGCGCCACCGCTGTTCAATGACTTGAGCATGATCAGACGCAACCAGGACCACGCGTCCCCATGTCTGGCTCACCGATTTAGGGCCATCCCAGGCGCAGTGCTACGCCACCCTCTACCTCGAGTACGATGCAGTTGGCTTCACGCCTCAGACCTTCCACTGCTCGGCCGATCAGCTCGCAAACTGCGTCGAGAAATCCCGCGTCCTTCCGAGTTAGTTCTCCGACGCTGCTGACAAGAACGACCGTACCGCGGCAGCCGACGTACCAATGGTCAGTGTGAATTTCGATGGAATGACGCCGGATAGTGATTGCTGCGATGTCCAGGCCTGGCGCAGTTCCTACCATATCCAGACCTCCTCGCCGACTGTGAACACAACCGTCTCTGTCAGGCCAAGCTCGGGCGACAGCGACCATTTGAGTGTCCGCCCGTCGTCGAGATGAATCTCACCGGCCACTTCCGGCTCGATGGTAACACCCTCAATTGCGCCACCTACACACGACACAAGAGCCGTACGATAGCCGGCATCGCCGAACGATCTTTCGTCGCCGGACTGTTTCACAATCGGCCAATCGTAGAGGTTGACGACACCGTCTCCACAGTCGAGCTGTAGATAGTCACGAACGAACGTGACGCCATCGATGTGTCGCCCTTCCAAAACGGCATTGAGCCGGGAGCACTGGAGATCGGTCGTTGTCATTTTCGGCCTTCATGCAGTTCATTCCGAGAGCGGCCGGGCGGACGCACACGATACTCGGTGACTGGCGTGCACAACTGTAAAGTTGCTCGACGTGCCTGGCGCACTTCCCTCGCAAAGAAAAAACACCCGACGCAGCCGAAGCCGCGCCGGGCGTCTCGAATTCGCGCAGCCATGCTCGACTACGGCCGCACGAACGAGTAGATCATGGCCACGATCACGACGACGATCGCGATGAAGAAGGCGAGCTTCATCAGGCGCTTGACGATCGCGAAGAAGATCAGCCCGGCAACGATGGCGATGGCGACGATGACTCCTGTTTCCATGTCCCTGGAAAACCCTCTCCGTTAGAAGCTCGCGTTGATCGAGATGTGATGCTGGCTGCCGAGCCGCGAGAGGCTCGTGAAGGCATAGTCGAAGCGGTACTCGCGAAGCACGACGCCGAAGCCCGCGGAGATGCCGGCCATGCCGCGCGACTCGCCGAAGGCGACGTCGCGGCGCGCGCCGTGGTCGTAGCCGAAGCGCAGGCGCACCGGTCGCGAGACCGTGAACTCGCCGCCGACGCTGAAGTTCTCGAAGCGGCCGAAGAAGTTCTCCGTCGAATCGAGCAGCCGGTGAAAGTTCACGCCGATCTGCAGCGGCAGCCCGCGCAGCGTGTGCGAGACGCCGAGCTTCAGGTCGAGCGGGAGCTCCTCGTCGATTCCATCGAAGCTCGCGAGCTGCGCGCCGAGGTTCAGCAGCGAGAGCGCGGCGTTGATGCGCCGCGTGGTGTCGATGAAGAGCAGGCCACCGTCGAGCGCGAGCGCCGACGAACTGTAGGCGTCGATGTTCGAGTAGATGCCCTTGGCTGCGAGGCCCGCGGAGAAGCCCTCGCCGAGCTCGGTGCCCCAGCCGACCGACAGCGCGATGTCGTTCGAGCCGAACTCGCCGAGCGCGCGGCCCATGCGGTCGACGCGCTCGAACGCGCCGTAGTTGTTGAAGTTGACGCCGATGCCGATGCGCCCGATTCCCTCGATCTCGGTGCCGACCGCGGCGAAGCCGCTGTTGATGTCGAGCAGATGCTTGAAGAACGTGAACGCCGCCTGCGTCGAATCGACGGTCTGGATCGTCGCGGGGTTGTAGAAGAGCCCGGCGGGATCTCCCGCGATCGTCGCGAACGTCCCTCCCATCGCCGCGGCGCGGGCCGAGGCATCGTTGCGCAGGAAGTCGTACACACGCGGCTTCTGCGCGCTGGCCGTGCCGGCGCAGAGCGTGACGAGCGCGATCAGAAGAGAGACGAAGAGTCGATTCATCACAGGTGATTCACGTGAGGGCGAGAACTGCGCCGAAGAACGGTCACACAGGCATTGCGCGCAAGGGCGAGCCGATGCCACACCGAGAGGCGACAGTCGGCGATGCCGGGCGCCGGTGAGCCGCTACGCAGGATACCACTGGTACAGCATGAAGTACACGAGCACGCCAGTGACCGAGACGTACAGCCAGATCGGCAGCGTCCAGCGGGCGATGCGGCGATGCGGGTCGAAGCGCGCGGCCAGGCCGCGACGCAGCGTGATGATCGCCAGCACGGGCACGATCGCCGCCAGGACGATGTGCGTCACGAGGATGACGAAGTACACCGTGCGGATCATCCCCTCGCCCCCGAACGGCGTGTTCATGCCGCCGCGCAGCACGTGGTACGTCACGTAGCTGATGAGAAAGAGCACCGATGTGCCGAAGGCCGCCAGCATCGCCCGGCGGTGCGCCTCGCGCCGACGGTTGCGGATGTGCACGTACCCGGTGAGCAGCAGAACCGTCGCGATCGCGTTGAGCGTGGCGTTGACCGCCGGCAGCATCATGACGTCGAAGCTCATCCCTTCTCCCTCATCAGAACGCCCACGTCGCTGACGAGGCGCTGCGTCGCCTCCTTGTCGAGCCCGTCGTAGTACCCGCGGATGTTGCCTTCGTCGTCGACGAGCACGAACCGCGTCGAATGGATGATCGGCTCGTTCGGATCAGTGCCTTCCATCATGGGGAGCTTGAACGCGTCGACGGCGATCCGCTGGATCTGCTCCTGGCCGCCGGTGAGAAAGATCCACCGGTCTCCATCGGCCTGCCAGCGATCGGCGTACGTCGTCAGCCGCTCGGGCGTGTCGTACTCGGGGTCGACGGTGATCGAGACGAGCCGGACGTTGCCGGCCTTCTTGAGAGACTTCTGTAGACCCGACATCTGCGAGGACATGACCTGACAGGTGCCGGCGCATCGGGTGAAGATGAAGTCGGCGACCCAGATCTGTCCGCGCAGCTCGTTGAAGCTGATCTTCTTGCCGGTGCGCTCGACGAGCACGGCGTCGGGCACGCGACCGTAGATCGCGAGCTCCTGACCGGCGGGCCGCTCGGACTCCATGCTGCGCAGCCACGTCCAGACGCCGCCGGCGACGACGACGGCCAGTGCGAAGAGTGCGATGAACGTGAGACGGGAGCGTGAGCGCGTGCGCGGATCGATTTCCATGGGACCTACAGGATGTACAGCATCAGAAACAGGGTGATCCAGACGATCGTCACGAAGTGCCAGTACAGCGCGGTGATCGTCGCGGACGTGCGCGTCGCCAGGGCGAGCGGAGCGCGCGCCGAGCGAACGGCGAAGAGCGCCAGCAGCACCAGTCCAACGACGACGTGCAGTCCGTGGACGCCTCCGACGACGTAGAGCATGCCGGCGTTGACGGCACTGGCCGGGAGCATTCCGTCGGCGAGCAGCGAGGTCCACTCGATGGCCTGGATGCCGAGGAACACGGTGCCAAGCGCCAGCGCGGCGAGCGACCATCGAGCGGCAGGTGTCGAGGACTTCACCGCGCGCTGCGCCATGACGAGCGCGGCGCTGCTGGCGGCGAGGAGCGCGACCCCGACGGGCGCCAGGCCCAGGGGCAGCGCGCGCATGCCGCTGAAGCCGCCGCTGCCGAAGCCGAGCACGACGTAGCCGACGATCAGGCCCGTGAAGAGCATCGCCTCGGACGCGACGAACAGCATCATCCCCAGCCGGGCATTGCTGATCGGCGGCTCGGCGCGGACGACGGCGGCATGCGTCTCGGAGGTCATGCGGTGCGCGGTGATTCGATGGCCGTGCGGCTCACGTGAAAGGGCTTCATCGGAGGCTTGTTGCTGCCGCCGTACCAGTAGATGTACGCGGCGCAGAGCGCGACGAGCGTGACGAAGGCGACCGCGAGCAGAATGCCGACGCGGCGATTGCGCCGTCGAAGCTCCCGCGGCCCGGGCACAGGGCGTGTGCCGTTGCGCGGGGAGGTCGATGCCGGGATCGCGGAGCCGAAGTCGTTCATGCGAAGGTTCCCGAGAGTTGTCTGCCCGTCATCGTTGATTCGACGGCCGCGCGCGGTTCACCGGAGCGCAATCCTCAGCGACGTCGCGCGATCAGGCGCTGCCCCGATCGATGACCATCGTCAGCAGAAGCACCGGCAGGTACAGCAGCGAATAGTAGAAGAGCCACTTTGCGTGGACGTTCTTGCGCGAGACGGCGAGCACCGCGCCGAAGGCGAGAAAGCCGAGCCCGATCGCGAGCGCACCGAAGAAGTAAAACCCTCCGGCGATGCCGAACAAGGTCGGAATCAGGCTGATCGGAAGCAGCGCGGCGGTGTACAGCAGGATCTGGCGGCTCGTGCTGCCGCCGTCGGGATCGAGCACGGTCAGCATCTTGTAGCCGGCGCGCTCATAGTCCCGGCGGTACATCCACGCCAGGGCCAGGAAGTGCGGCATCTGCCAGAAGAAGAGGATCCCGAAGAGCACGATGGCCTCCGGTCCGAGCGCTCCGCGCGCGGCGGCCCAGCCCATGACCGGCGGCAGCGCGCCGGGGATCGCTCCGACGACCGTGTTGAGCGTCGAGCGACGCTTGAGCGGCGTGTACAGGAAGACGTAGCTGACGAGCGTCGCGAGGCCGAGCGCGGCGGTCAGAAGGTTGACCGTGAGGGCCAGCCAGGCCAGACCCACGATCGAGATCACGCTGCCGAAGATCAGCGCGTCGCTGGGGCGCAGGCGCCCTGCCGGAAGCGGCCGGGTCATCGTGCGGCGCATGAGCACGTCGTGCTCGCGCTCGACGTACATGTTGAGCGCGCCGCAGCCGCCGCCGACGAGAAACGTGCCGACGAGGGTGTTGACGATGTGCATGGGGTCGAGCGGACCGATCGCACCGACCCAGTAGCCGGCGAGGGTCGTCAGCACCGAGAGCATCGTCAGGCGGGGCTTGGTCAGCTCGACGTAGTCGGCCATGCGAGAGCGACGTCGCGCGTCGATCTGATCGAGAACCTCCGTTGTGCTCTCGACCGTGGTGCTCGTACCGGATTCTATCATGAGACTGTAGGGTCCAGGCGAAGAAGACGGGCCGCACAGGTGGGCCGCGACGGCCCAAAAGTTAAACAACGGGCGGGACCCGGTCCCGCCCATATTCGTTCCAATTGATTTTTCCCGACGCTCAGTGGTGGGCGCCGTTGCCGTTGGCAACGGGGACGGCCCGCGCGTCGCCGACAGCGAGCGAGACCGCGTCCTCCCCCACCCGTCGGGTCTGCGGCAGGTAGTCCTCGGTGACCAGCGGCGAGCTGTACTCGTGCGGGCCGTGGTAGACCGTCGGGATGTCGTCGAAGTTGCCGTGGCCGGCCGGCGACGGAATCGTCCACTCGAGCGTGTTGGCCTGCCAGGGATTGGCCGACGCGCGCTCGCCGCGGACGAGGCTGTAGAGGAGATTGAACAGGAAGATGATCTGCGAGAAGCCGAGAACGATTGCCGAGATCGTGATGAACTCGTTGATCGGCTGCATGTGCTGCAGGTGCGTGTAGACGGTCGGATCGTAGATGCGCCGCATGTGCCCGCCGATGCCCAGGATGTGCATCGGGAAGAACGTGCAGTTGAAGGCGATGAACGACAGCCAGAAGTGGATCTTCCCGAGCGTTGGGTTCATCATCCGGCCGAACATCTTCGGATACCAGAAGGTGATGCCGCCGAAGATCGCGAAGAGCGATCCTCCGAAGATCACGTAGTGGAAGTGCGCGACGATGAAGTACGTGTCGTGGATGAACGCATCGACGGGCGTCGACGCCATGAAGATGCCCGAAAGGCCGCCGATCGTGAACATGGCGATGAACGCGAGCGCGTAGAGCATCGGAACGGTGAACCTGATGTTGCCGCCCCAGATGGTGCCGAGCCAGTTGAAGACCTTGATCGCCGACGGCACGGCGATGACCATCGTCGAGATCATGAAGGTCGTTCCGAGCACCGGGTTCATGCCGGACTGGAACATGTGATGTCCCCAGACGATCCAGCTCAGGAACGCGATGCCGATCATCGAGAAGACCATCGCGCGGTAGCCGAAGATCGGCTTGCGCGAGAACGTCGACAGCAGCTCAGAGGCGATGCCCATGCCCGGGAGAACGAGGATGTAGACCTCGGGGTGCCCGAAGAACCAGAACAGGTGCTGGTACAGCAGCGGCTGGCCTCCGCCGACGTTGTCGAGCGGCGTGCCCGCCATCAGCAGTCCGGTGGGCAGGAAGAAGTTCGTGCCGATCGAGCGATCCATCAGCAGCATGACGAGCGCGGCGGTGAGCACCGGGAGCGCGAGCAGCAGCAGGATCGCCGTGACGAAGAGCGACCAGACGGTCAGCGGCATCCGGAACATCGTCATGCCCGGCGCACGCATGTTGATGATCGTCGTGATGTAGTTGATCGCTCCGAGCACCGACGAGACGCCGAGCACCAGCAGCGAGACCAGCCACAGGTTCATGCCGAGGCCGACGCCGGTGAAGCCCTCGTGCGCCGAGAGCGTCGGGTACCCCGTCCATCCGGACGCGGCGGCGCCTCCCTCGACGAAGAAACTTGCGACCATCAGCATACCGGCCGGCAGCGCGATCCAGAACGAGAGCATGTTCATGACCGGGAACGCCATGTCGCGCGCGCCGATCTGAAGCGGGATCAGGAAGTTGCCGAAGACGCCGATCAGCAGCGGCATCGCCGCGAAGAAGATCATGAACGTCGCGTGCATCGTGAACGCGGTGTTGTAGAACTCCGGCAGCAGCGCGCCGTTCGAGGCGAGCATCGTCTCCGGCAGCACGCCTCCGAGCAGATACCACGGCAGCGCCTCGCCCGGATAGGCGAGCTGCCAGCGGAGGATCAGCGCGAGGATGCCACCGATGAGCAGAAACAGGAGCGCCGCGAACATGAACTGGATCCCGATCACCTTGTGGTCGAGCGAGAAGAGGTACTTCTGCACGAAGGTCAGCTTCGGGTGCGCGTGATGATGCTCGATCGTCGGATGCGTATCGATGACGTGCGTTGTCGCGTCCATTCAGGTGCTCGAGGGTTGAGAGAGGTACGGGGCTCGATCGCGATCGTCGTTGTCTATCGGGAGGTCGCCGCGGTGTCGACCGCGGCCGTCGTATCGGCGCCCGCGGCCGATCCTGCGCCCGCGGCGCCCGAGGCTGCCGCGGCCGTCGTGTCGCCGGCCGCCGTCGCGGCGGTGTCGGTCGGCGCCGTCGGCGCGGCCGCTGCCGGCGGGTTGAGCTGCGCGGCCTTCTTCGCCATCTCGGCGGCGTACCACGCGTCGAAGTCCTCCTGGGTGTGCACCGTGAGGAACCCGCGCATGCGGTAGTGTCCGAGACCGCAGAGCTCGGCGCACGCGATCTCGTACTGTCCAGCCTTGGTTGCGGTGAACCAATAGCGGGTGACCATGCCCGGCACGGCGTCCTGCTTCATCCGGAACTCCGGGACGAAGAAGCTGTGGATGACGTCCTGCGCGGTCATGTTCAGGAGCACCGCCTTGTTGATCGGCACGTGCATCTGGTTGGTCGTCGAGATGTCGTCGGGCGTTTCGAACTTCCCGTCGGCGCCCGCATAGCGGATGTCCCACTGGAACTGTCGCGGCCGCAGGTCGATCACGACCGACGTGTCGGCGCCGGGCGCGTCCATCTTGATGTCCGACCAGACGCTCTGGCTCATGATCGCCAGGAAGACGAGGATCAGCGCCGGGATCACCGTCCATGCGACCTCGAGACGGTTGTTGCCGTGCGTGTAGACAGCGCGCCGGTCCTCGCTATAGCGGTACTTGATGATGAACGCGATGAGCGCTCCGAAGACGATGAGAAACACCGCCGTCGTGATCCAGAGGATGAGGTAGAAGAGATCGTCGATCGGTCCGGCGACCGTGGAGTTCGCCTCGGGGAGCCACCAGGTGTCGTAGCGCGGCTTCGTCGCGGTTGAGTCCTGGGCGAGCATGGTGCCCACGCTCGCGAGCGCGAGCATGAGCACCATACCGGTTCGTCTGATGGCGTTGACCATGGCTACGAGGCCTTGAAGGTGAACGTGATATTCTTCGACTCCTTCGCTGCGACGGTGACCTCCTGCTCCTGCTCGCCGAACTTCTCGTGCCATGCCTTGACCGTGTACGTGCCGGGCGGCAGGCCCTCGAGCGAGAATGCGCCGTCGGCGCCGCTGACTCCGAAGAACGGGTGCGAGAGCACGCCGACGTAGCTGCGCATCCAGCCGTGGACGTCGCAACTGAACGGGATCATGATCTCCTCGTCGGGGAACGTCTTCTCGAAGACCATTCCCTGGTTCGGCTGCGCCTGGTTGAAGCCCTTGTTCTTCTTCGGCGTGGGATGGACGTTGTGCAGCGTCGGGTCGCTGTTGGAGATCTTCAGGGGCTGGCCGACCATCATGCCGACGACGTGCGGATGGTAGCGGCATCCCTTCTGGTCGAGCGTCGCGGCCTCCTTGGGAGCCTCGAAGCGCTGCCCCTCGAGTCCCTTGCTGACATACACGAACACGTTGGCCACCTTACCATCCTTGATCTGGATGTCGCCCGCGCCGGACTTGGCGTCCGGGCTGGCCGCGCAGATGCCGTCGGAGCTCATGTCGATCGGCGTAGGCGCCGGTGCGGTGCCTTCGAACACGACGCTGCCTGCAACCGTCGCCGCGGTGGCCGGGTCGATCTTCGCGACGGAGCCGCCGCCGTCGCCGTCGGCTTCGCCGAAGAGCTCATCCTCCCTGCTCTTGCCACACCCACCGAGGATCGAGGCAGAGACGAGCGCTGCGAGCGCGAAGGCAGAAAGACGCTGGAGATTCATTCCGATTCGTTGAGTTGTTGATGAGTGTCGGCCGTGGGAGAGCCGCGTATCGACGTCGCGGGGCCGCAGGTTGGTCGCGATGTGTTACGCTCCGCGACGGCGATACGCCCGCACGACGACACCCGCGACGGTCGCGACGAGACCGAACACCATTCCGATGAGACCGAAGACCGTGTAGTTGAATCCGGCCGAGAGCTCCGATCCGGCCTGTCCGCGCACGGTCTCCTTGCACGCCGGGCACGCGGTTGCGAGCTCCGGGAGCGCGACGACCAGCGCCGCGAGCAGCACGAACAGGATGATGTGTCGACGGTTCATTTCGCTGTCGATGCGGTCGTTGATTGCCCGAGGGGCAGCTCCACGTCGAGCGTCGCGGAGCCGTTCTTCGTGATCGTCGCCGTGCGCTCGAGCGTCACCGGCGGGTCATAGCGGTAGCCGATCATCCGGCCGTCGGTATCGAGCTTCCTCCGGACCTTGACGCTATTGTGCCACACGGTCACCGTGTGCTCGCCGACGGGGACGCCCTCGATCGTGAAGCTTCCGTCCGCTCCGGTCACCGCGAAGTGCGCCGAGGGCACCGCGACGATGTACGCGTTCATCCACGGGTGATAGTCGCATGCGACGAAGTATCCGCCGGCCGTTGGAACCTTCCACTCGTCGATGCGCCCTGCTGTCGGCTGCGCGATGTTGAGCTGCACCCGTCCGCTGGCGAGATCCTCGACGCGAACGTTGTGCGGGGTCGGGTCGCTGTTGCGGAAGCCGACGGTGCTGCCGACGGTCGTCGCGATTACGCGCGGCGTGTACTGGCAGCCGGCCTGGTCGATGATCTGCCGCGACACCATCGTCGTGGCGCCCGCGGTGCCGACGTCCACGTAGACCACCGCGCCGGCGATGCCGCCGTCTGCGGAGACCGTCAACAGATTGCTCTTCGCCGCCGCGCCGCAGACGTCGGCGTTGGTCGTGATCTCGAACGGCTCGAGCTCCGGCGCCGCGCCGGCGAGCCTGACGCGTCCCGTGATCGAGCCGGTCTCGGCCGCGACCTCGGGTCCCTTCTTCGAGAGCTCTTCGAGCTCTCCCTTCGCTGCATCGTCGCCGCATCCGGCGACGAGCGCCGCTGCGAGCAGAATCGAGATCGTGGGGTTCATTCTCTGCTGGTGAATCGTTGTGCTGCACGCGTTGCGCGCGCCGAGACCGGCGGAGCGGTCGCGGTCGCCGGAGCGCTCGAGTCCGCGACGGCGACGGGAATCGGCGACGCGCCGTTGCCCTTGGGTCCGCCGAGGCGCCAGACGTAGTCGCGCAGCGCGTCGATCTGTGCCTGGGCGTTGCCGCCGAGGATGTCCTTGAACGCGGCGACCGGCTCGGCGCGCGTGCCGAAGAAGTTCGGCATCTTCGTTCCCGGAACGATCGACTGCGGGTCACTGATCCAGCGCGCGATCCATTCCGGCCGCAGGCGGTTGCCCGCGAGGCCGAGGTTCGGCGCCGGCACTGCCGTCGTGCCGCCGTTGGCCGGCGTCGCGCCGACGGCATGGCACTGCTGGCATTTCAGGCGCGCGAAGAGCTCGCGTCCGGCGGCGATGCTCTCGTCGGTCGCCGGATGCGCCGAGTAATCGGTGAACGAGAGCGTGCGTCCCTCGAGCGCGAGGAAGTAGCGGTCGAGCCGGCTGATCTCCTCCGGCGTGAATCCGTAGGTCGGCATCCGGATCTTCAGCCACGTGCGTACCGGCGCCGACGACGGGTCGCGCACGAACGAGTAGAACCATCCCTCCTGCGTCTTCTGTCCGACCGTGTTGAGGTTCGGCGGTCCGTACGGAAGGATGTCGTCGCCCTCGAGCTTCATCACCCTGCGCAGATCATCGAGCACGTGTCCGCCGTGGCCCTCTACCCGGTGGCAGCCAACGCAGTTGTGCCAGTGCGTCAGGAAGCGACCGTCGTCGATCGCCGGCTGGATCGGTCCGCGGTTGTAGACGAACGAGGTCGGAATATAGGCCTTGGTCTGGCTGCGCAACAGCACCGTCAGCGCATAGGCCTCCTCGTCGGTCATGTTGAACACAGGCATCTTCTGCGGGATCTGATCGGTCGCGAAGATGCGCGGGTTCTTCATCTTCAGAACGGTCCAACTGAACCAGTCCTCGCCGCGATTGATGTGCTGGTACATCCGTCCCAATCGCAATCCTGTCGAGTCGAAGTGCTGGCGCACGCCGAAGAGCTCCTGCGTGCTGACGAATCCGAAGAACAGATCGGCCTCGGTCTTCTTGCCGAAGTCCTCGAGCGGCACCGAGACCTTCGACTCGGTCTCCATTCCCTCGATCGCGTGACAGCCGAAGCAGCCGTACTCACGCACGAGCGTCTTGCCCTGCTCGACGAGGCGTCGGTCGGAGAGGTTCGGACGGTGCGCGGCGCTGGCGAATCCCTGCTTGCTGCGCGACATGAGATACGCCGTAACGTCGGCGGCCTCGGTCGCGTCGAGGCGCAGCACCGGCATGCGCGAGCTCGGATTGAAGTGCTTCGGGTTGCGGACCCAGTCGTAGAGCCACGCCGCGGTGACCTTCGAGCCGATGCCGTCGAGATCGGGACCGAAGTTGTTGCCTTCGGCGACGCGATTGCCGGTGCGCGCGAGGTTCGGCCACAGACCCTGTCCGTCGGCGGCGCGCTTGAACGCGAACCCGCCGCGCGCCTCGAAGCCGTCGATCGTATGGCAGGCGATGCAGCCGACGTCGATCATCGTCTGTCGTCCGCGCGCGGCGTCGCCGGCGGGAGCCGTGGCGCTGACCGGCTGGTAGCGGCTGTCGCTCGAGACATCGAAGAGGTAGGCGACGACGGCCTTGGCCTGCTCGTCGGTGAACTTGAAGTTCGGCATCCGCGTGTGCTCGTTCCACGAGGTCGGATCGAGCACCCAGCGCACGGCCCATTCGGGCGTGAGCTTGCGTGAGATGTCGAGAAGCGACGGACCGACCTTGTACGCCTTGAAGTCGGGCACCATCGGTCCCTCGTGGCAGGCGAAGCAGCCGAGGTCGACGAACAGCTTCCGACCTTTCGAAATCCACTCGAGCTCCGAGTCGCCGGCCGGTCCGCCGGCGAACGTATAGCTGCCGCCGTGACACTTGCGGCAGGATCCTTCGACGTAGCCACCGGTCAGCAGCGGCTGCTCCCAGTGCGCCTCCATCCCGTGCGCGTGCTCGACATCGTCGATCGACGACGGCTGGCCGCCGTGGCAGCTCGTGCAGCCGAACTTCTCGACGTCGTGGGTCTTGAGCAGCTCGGGATACGGGTGGGGTCCGAAGACCTTTCGCATGCGCTCGGCGTTCTCCTTCTTCCGGAAGATCTCGTCGGGTCCGATGCGCGTGAAGATCGTCGTGTCGGCCATCAGCGGATCGCCGATGCCGAGGTGACAGCTCTGGCAGCGGTCGGTGCGCATCTTCACGTTGCCGAAGTTCGAGCGGTCCATGTCGGCGATCATCACCTGGCGGACCTTCACCGGAGCGCTCTCGGCGTCCTCGAGCTTCTGCTGGAGGTCGGCGTACTGCTTGTAGAGACTGTCGCGCTCGTCGACGAGGGCGGTGCGGCGATCGCGCAACGGCGCGATGCGTGAGGCGATGAGGGACTCGCGAAGCTTCGTCAACGAGTCGATCGTCGCGTCGTGCTCGGCCATGCGGCGCTCGAGGTCGATGCGCTCCTGGCGGTACTCCTCCGCCTCCTCCTCGTGACGCTCGCGACGCGAGTGCTCGTAGAGGTAGTTGCGGTTGTCGGCCTGGGCCTTGAGGTCGGCGCGCTCCTGCGAGATGTTGCGCACGTCCATGGCGATCTCGTCGGCGCGCTTCTGCACGTCGTCGAGCGCTTCGCCGGAGCCTGCGGTCTGGCCGGCGAGCTGCCGGTCGATCTTCGCGACCTCGGCGTCGAGCGCCTTGATGCGATCGACGTTCGCGGCGGACTTTGCCTCTTCCATCCGGAACGAGAGCACCCGCGTGCGCAGCGCGCGGTAGTCCTCCTGATAGTCCTTCCACGGGCGGCGTGACTCGACCTCGTTGTACAGCGCCCCGAGGGTGCCGACGAACAGGACGAGCGAGAGCAGCGCGTACATCAGGCTGTAGCTGCGGTGCTCGATCGGAGTCTCATGGCGCTTCTTGAACCAGCCGAACATGGAAAGCCCTGGTCGTTGGTGCTAGATGTTGAAGAACGGGGTCGCGAGGACATACTTCACGTTGAGCGCGAGCCGCAGGATGATCTTGACGACCACGCCCGCCATCGTCATCGTCAGAAACGCGGTCACGCCGTAGCGGATCGGTCCGAGCGACTTGAGCAGCGGCGTCGACTTCTTGCGTCGCCAGTACTCGAACGGGATGGCGTACCACGCGATCATGATCACGCTGCCGATGATGATCGCCGTGAAGTTGTACGAGTTGTCGATCAACAGCGTCGGCACGCCGAGCAGATCGGGGACGTTGATGTTGTTGAGCGCGACGACGCGGTGCGCGTCCCAGTGCTCCCACGGCGTGAAGAGGTTCCAGCCCGGACCGCGGAAGAACGTGCCGATGACGATCAGCAGCACCCAGAGCACGAGGAATCCGAACGCGTACATCCCGAGCGCGAACGGCCGGTCCTTGACGGTGTAGTAGCCGTTGCCCTTCTGATTGATGTCGATGTAGGGGATCGCGATCAGGCCGATGATGATGATCGTCGGCAGCACGACGCCGGCGATCCACGGATCGAAGTACACGAGCAGCTCCTGCAGACCCAGGAAGTACCACGGCGCCTTCGACGGGTTCGGCGTCAGCGCGGGGTTGGCGGGCTCCTCCAGCGGCGCATCGATGCCGATCGACCAGACGGTGAGGATGATCATCACCGCGATCGAGGTCAGGAACTCGACGCGCACGAGGTACGGCCAGACCTGGACCTTGTCGGACATCGACGCCTCGACCGGCGCGTCGCGCCCATCGTTGACGCGCGCCTTGCGCCAGGTGAGCCAGCAGTAGAACGCGGTGAGCGCCAGCAGCAGCACGGCCGGGACGTTGTCCGGCTTGGTGAGCTGCACCATGAAATAGTCGAGCGACGAGGGTTCTCGCATGTCCGTGCGTGGCCGGTGGGCCGGTTACCGGGAGTTCGAGGTTTCGAAGACGCTATGCCTCGGGCGCATTGTCAGTCGCGACGTTCGTCGGTCCGGCTCCGTTGCCGGTGCGCGGGGCCTCGGCCGGTTCACCGACGGGCTCGCCGACGGCGGCCTCGATCGACTCCTCGCCAAGGATCTCGACGCGCTTGATCTGCATGGTCTTGATGACGTCGCGCGCCTTCTTCATCTCGCGCGTCTCGACCTTCGGACCGGAGATGCCGCCGTCCTTGCGGATGCGCCAGAAGTGCACGGCAAGGAAGACCGCCGCGACGATGGGCAGGAAGATGCAGTGCAGCACGTAGAAGCGCAGAAGCGTCGCGGCGCCGACCTGCGTGCCGCCGAGCAGAATGAAGCGCACGTCGTTGTCCGGGCGCAGACCGAGCTCGGGTCCGAAGGGTCCCTCGTGGCCGAGCAGCGGTGTCGCGCGGGCCATGTTGGTGCCGACGGTGACGGCCCAGATCGCGAGCTGATCCCACGGCAGCAGGTAGCCGGTGAACGACAACAGCAGCGTCAGCAGAAGCAGCACGACGCCGATGCCCCAGTTGAACTGCCGCGGCGGCTTGTACGAGCCGGTGAGGAACACGCGGAACATGTGGAGCATCACGGTGATGACCATCCCGTGCGCGGCCCATCGATGCATGTTCCTGATGAACGGTCCGAACGCGACGTCGTTCATCAGGTACTTCATGTCGTCGAACGCGTACTCGGCGACCGGGCGGTAGTAGAACATCAGGATCACACCGGTGACGGTGAGGATCAGGAAGAGCAGAAAGGTGATGCCTCCCATGCCCCACGTGTACCCGATGTTCGCGCCGTGACGCGAGACGCGGACCGGATGCAGGTGCAGAAACACGTTATCGAGAATCATCAGCGCGCGCGTGCGCTGATTATCCTGATAACTGTGCCGGAAGATCGACTTCCAGATCTCGTTCTGCGTGACGCTCTTGCGAATGCGCTCGATGTTCGGGCGTTGCATAGGCGGTCAGTTGTCAGATGTCAGGGGTCAGATGTCAGATGTCACGATGCGCTTGGGGGGTGGGGGTTGGGTTTTTGTTATTGGTTGTTTGTTGTTCGAGTTGGGGCGTGTCCGGACGTCTTTGCTTCTCGTTCAGCAACCCCGTGCAAACCACCACCAGCACCAAAAAACCAATAACCAAAAACCAATAACCAAAACCCCCCGCCTACGCCTATGCCTTCAACGTAGCCTCCGGATTCTCCCACTCCCCCTTCTCCCACAGGAACTTCTTACTCTTGTCGATCTCGATCTGGCCGTCGGGGGCGAGGTGGATGGCGACGCGCTCGAGGGGGCGCGGGGCGGGTCCTTCGAAGTTGACGCCCCAGGTCGGGGTGCCGCGGAAGCCGGAGCCGTGGCAGGGACACTTGAACTTGTTTTCGGCGGCGAGCCAACGCGGCGTGCAGCCCAGGTGGGTGCAGATCGCGAGCAGGCCGATGAACGAGCCGTCGGTCTGGCGGATGATCCACACGCGCTGCTCGTCCTTGTAGAGCTCGCTGACGGTGCCCGGGACGTAGTCCTGCGGGAAGCCGGCCTTGAAGACCGGGGGCTTCTCGTAGATCACCCGCGGGAACATCGCGCGCAGCGTGCCGAGGATCATGATGGAGAAGAAGCCGAAGAAGCTCATCCAGCCGACCGACTGCATGAAGTTGCGACGGCCGAAGTACCAGACGCCGGTCTCCTGGGTCTTCGTCGGCTCGGGCGCTTT
>DATLHO010000322.1:0-4147 GCA_035539855.1 Kapaibacterium sp. (SeqCode)
CGGCGACGGTGCACGTGTCGGCGAAGTACAATCGGATCGGCTACCTCGGCGCGACCTACGACCTACTCGACGCGCCCGCGACGTTCTTCGACGCGCGCCGTGACAGCGCCGCGCGCGCGGGACACGCCACGCTCGAGCCGATGAACCTCGGCCGACTGCCGCGCGCATCGGCGATGGCGTGGGATCTCTACGGCAACGTGGTGATCGAGCCGAGCGACGCGATCTCGATCGTCGTGAGCGCGGAGACCGGCACCGCCCGCCGGGACATCGGCGATCCGACCACTCTCTACATGCTCGACCGACCGACGTTCTCAGCGCCGACGCCCGGCCTCACCCAGATCGGGGACAGTGCCTGGGCGGATCTGACCGTGCTCGAGCGCGACGCGCAGTCACTGAGCTCGAACGTCGATGTGTCGCGTGTCCATGCGTCGCTGAGCATCGAGCTCGACGATCGCTCGACGATCGGCCTCGACGTGCTCAGGTCGTCGATGGACGAGGCGGTGGGCAAGCGTATGGTTCGGAGCTACGGCGCCCTGGAGGGCTACGAGATCTACGGACCCGTCGACGCCGACCGCAACGTCGTGCTCGATCGATACGAGGATCGGTCGCGTCAGACCGTGCTCAACCAATACCTGCCCGTGACCGCGCGCAGCGTGATCAGGGCGCGAAATGCGACGACGGGTCTGTTCGAAGGGGGATACGATGGCGTCGCGATCTCGCCGTTCGGAGACGCGTTCACCGCGCACGGCAACGCTCGCGGACTGACCATGCGTGAGACCGACGAGTCGCGTGCGCGACTGACCTGGTCGTCGTCGGACTCGCTCTTCGGACTTGGCGCCGCGATCGACGCCGGCCTCGAAGGCTCGTGGTTCACGCTCCGCAAGTACGAGAACAGCCTTCCCTGGACATCCAATCCGTTCTTCGACATCTACGGGTATCGATCGACGATCCTGTCCGCCGATTCGAGCACGAGCGGACTCGAGAAGATCTTCGCGGCGCCGCACGAGCCCTTCGCCGCCGCCGCGTTCGTGCGCCTGCGATGGGCGCTCGACGAGCTTTCCTGCACGACGGGACTGCGTCTGGAGACGTTCGACGCCAATGCCGTCGTGCTCGCAGCGGGCGACCGATCGTCGTGGAGCCGCGTGCTTACTGCGTTCGAGAATCCTACCGAGAGCACGACCAAGCTCGAGCTGCTCCCGGAGCTCGTCCTCGCCTACCGGCCGGCCCGAATCGGCGAGCTGTCCATTGGCTTCTCAACGTGGACCACGCGGCCGACGTTCACGGCGCTCTACGACGGCGCCTACCTTCAGACATCCCGCGGGGTCACGCTCGTCGGCGATCCCGACCTCGCGCCGGCACGCACGAAACGCTTCGAGCTCCGTGGCGCGCTCATCGTCAGCGACCGCGCGCGTGTCACTGCCGGCGCATACTCGGAGCTCTCGGTCGGAGTCACCGGAGTGTCGTTCCGAAGTTCGATTGTCTCCCCGTTCGTGCAGTACGACGACGCCAACCAGGTCGACAGGATCGGCGGCGAGCTCGGCGTCGTCGCCGAGCTTGCCGAGCACGTCATGCTGACGGCGGGCTGGCATGTCGGCCGTGCCAGCACGAGAGATCCATCGGAACAGGCAGCCGATGATGGAGCGCTGCCGGCGTCCGTCGATCGCACGCACGCGGTGAACGCGACGCTCGACATCGCCTACGGACGCGGCGAGGGACCTACGCTCGGCGGGATTCACTTCCTTTCAAACACGACCCTGTTCTTCGGCGCCGGGTACCGCTCCGGACGCCCGCGCTTCGCCAGCACATCCAGCGGCTCCACATCCGTCCTCGAGCCCTGGCGGCTCCCCGATCGCTGGATCAGCGCGGCGAGCCTGTCGCGAGAGATCCCGCTCGCAGACATCTTCGGGGAATCACTCGGCGCTGCCGCGCTCGAGCTCTCGATCGATGTCGAGAATCTCCTCAACCGCACCGACGCGATCGACAGTTACACGAATCGCTATGGCATGGAGGTGTCACCGACGAACGATGACGGGTCGATGGACCAGCAGATCGGGGACTTCCCGGCAACTCAGTTCTTCCGCGACATCGATCCGTCGCGGCCGGAGACCTACAGCCAGGCGCAGTACGACCGCTACGGTGCGCGGCTGTACAACACCTACATCGATTCGAACCTCGACGGGGTCGTCACGCAGACCGAGAAGTACGCGGGGTACCAGCGGTGGATCGCAACGCTACAGAGCCTTCGCGAGAATTTCCAGTTCCCGCGGCAGGTGTTCCTGCGTCTGGGACTACGGTTCTGAGTATGAGCGCGAGCCTGAGCTCGGAATTGCCTTGGGACAAAAGCTGCCTGGGCGACCTGTGCCGGCAGGAACCAGCGTCCACGGGCGGACCCGCGCGGCTTGACCTCGGAGAATGCGTGGGCTACCTTGTCGGACGGCGCGTCCCGAGTACAGATAGGTCGCGCTGACACCATGCGACCGGAGGCATGCCCATCATGACCATCACACGCATCGCGATCATTGCAGCACGCGTCGCGCTCATCGGATTCGCATCGCTGGCGTTCGCGGGCGTCGCTCGCGCGCAGTCCGCGGGCACGCTTCGCGGCGCCGTCGTCGACAACTGCGGCCGCGCCGTCGCGGGCGCCGAGCTGCGGCTGCTCGACCTGCAGCGCGACGCAACGTCGGCCGAAAGTGGACGCTTCGCGCTCGCCGGACTTCCATCGGGCACCCATCGCGCCGAGCTCGTCGCCGATGGATTCGCCACACAGACCATCCGCTTCGAGATCTCCTCGGGACGCATGACCGATCTCGGTTCGATCGTCGTCGGCACCGCCAACGAGGGCTCCTGCAACTACGTCGGACTCTATCGCGACGTCGCGACGATCAGGACCATCTCGACCGATCGCCCCGACGACGACAACGTGCGAAGCCTTTCGTTCCGCGTGACGAAGGAATGCCCGGGTGGGTGTGAGTAAGGCAGGATCGCGACGGGAATGAGTGTCCCACAGGCGAAGGCAGATGAGTCATGGCGGCGCATGAGTATGCTCACACATTCGAGGAGTATCTGAAGGAGACCTACCGCTCCGGCGGATTGGTCAATGCCGTCTTCGAGGAGAGGGTGTACCATCTGGTCGGCGTTCTCTCGCGCATCGCCGACGTGTTCGCCTCGGAGGAGATTCGTCTGGAGCACATCCGGCGATCCGAGTGAACGCCTCGATCAACGTCAATGCAGAAGCCCCGCGAGCAGGGTGAACTCGCGGGGCTTCCCGTATCGATTGGACGGCTCCGACGGGGTCGGGATGCCGGCTTACGCGACGAAGACGATCGCACAGGCAAGGAGCTGCGCGACGATGAAGACAAGCAGTGCAAGAAGCGTGCGCATGTGGTCGGGCCTCGGGGTGAGTGTCGTGAACAGGCTAACCTACACACGAAACCCACGCCCGGTTACCGATGAGAATTACTTCTCGGCCCAGAGCCGCTGCATCTCGTCGCATCGCTCGAGCAGTCCGTCGAGCGAGCCCTCGTCGTCGACGCGGCCGTCCTTGAGGACGATGATGTGCGTCGCGCGCCGGAGAGCGGCCTTGCGGTGCGAGGCGACCAGGCAGGTCACATCGCTGCGCTCGGCGAGCTGCTCCCAGAGGCGCGTCTCGGTCTCGACGTCGAGCGCGCTCGAGAGGTCGTCGAAGACCATCAGTTCCGGATCGCGCACGAACATGCGTGCCGCGGCGCTGCGCTGCACCTGTCCGCCGGAGAGCTTGACGCCTCGGGGTCCGACGGCCGTCTGGAGGCCGTTCTCGAGCGTCGCGACGTCGCGATCCATGATCGCCAGGCGGATCGCCGAGGCGAGCTGCGGCTCGTCGGCGCCGTGGCCCATCAGGATGTTCCCCGCCAGCGAGTCGCTGAACAGGCGAGGCACCTGCGGCGTGTACGCGATGCGCGGCGGCGTCATCGAGACCGCGGGGTCGTCGACGAGTCGCCCGTTCCAGCGGATCTCGCCCCCGTCGCGCGGCAGCAGTCCGAGCAGCACGCGCAGCAGCGTCGTCTTGCCGGAGCCGATGCGGCCGGTGATCACGACGAAGTCGCCACGCTCCACCGTCAGATCGATCCCCTCGATGCCCCGTCCGGTCGACGGGTGCACGTACGTCAGG
>DATLHO010000323.1:0-4796 GCA_035539855.1 Kapaibacterium sp. (SeqCode)
TAGCTGCGACCGGCGTCGAGATGACCGAGGGCGCCGCTCATGACGCGCTCGCCGAGCTGGTCCACGATCTCGAACGACGCATCGCCCGCGCTCGCGAGGTCGACGCGGAGCGTGACCTGACCGCGCGCCGGGTTTGGCGCCGCTGCCAGCGCGAGCGCTCCCTCGGCTCCGTGGCGCGAGCGGACGCCCGAGAACTGCAGGCCGTAGTAGGCGTTGATCACGTTCGTGATCCTGTCCTCGAGCGCAGGGTCGGCGCCGGTGATCGCGTCGCGACCGCGATTGACGATGTAGGCGACCGCGAAGTGGGCGGTGTCGCCGGGCAGCATCGTGAAGGTCTCCGACGCGAGCGCGCCGCGCAGATCGCCGGCACGGGTGTCCGCATCCTTCTCGCCCGATGTCAGGAAGGCGTAGCGCGCGGCGCTGCCGCTCGGGTCGGTCTCGAGCGTCCACGTCTGGTACGTGCCGGCCTCGCCCTGCGTCCGGTAGGCGTTGCGGGCGGCTTCGTCGATCACGCCGCCCTCGACGGTCATCGGCGCCTCCAGCAGCGTCATCACCAGCAGTCCGAACGGTGTCTGCACGCCCGACTCGGCGCCGGTCCACGCGATCGCCGAGCGCAGATCCGGACGCTGGCTGTAGAAGCGACTGCGATCGTTGCCTGACATCGCACCGATGTCGAAGTCGGTGACCAGCCCTGCGACCGCGTCGAAGAGCGTGTCGATCGAACGGTTGACGATCTCGTAGGAGAGGATCACGGTGTGGTCGAATCCGCCCGGCTGCGCGAAGATGTTCTCCTGAATCTGCAGGCCGAGCGGAAAGCCCGACTCCGAGCTCGAGTAGCGCGCGAGGTCCTCGTCGTGATAGCGCGCGACGTACTGATCGTCGACGTTAGCGACGTAGGCCGGCCGCAGCGTCGATCCGCCGGCGACACGGTCGCTCTGCAGGCCGATGAACGTACCGGGGTCCATCATCGTCGGATCGGTGTCCGGGGCGACGACCCAGAGAGGCCAGTTGAATCCGCCCTCGAGCACGGGCGCTCCGGTTGTCGGATCGTGGCTCGCGGCATTGGCGAGCACCGGCTGCGAGTACGTCGTACGGTCGACGTATCCTTCGCCCGGAGTCGCCCAGCTCTCGCCGCTGTTCGGATCGTACGTGATGAAGACACGCGGCAGGACCGAGTCGCCGACTCGTTTGCGTGCGCCGAACCACAGTCCCGCGCCGTAGATGTACGTGTTGCCGGAGCCATCCGGCGCCTCGAAGCTCGCGGCCGGCTGGCCCTGCGTGTAGTCGCCGCCGAACATGCCGAAGTTGCTCGTGCCGAAGCGCACGCTGCTGAGCTGGCTGATCCCGATCGCATAGGGAATCGAGCGGCTGAAGTAATCGTCGCACGCCATCGTGCCGCTCGTCGCCGCCAACATGCAGATGTGCACCGAGTCGCCGAAGATGTCGCTGAACGCGATCCACACCGCGCCGGTCGTCGGGAAGCCCGCCGGTGGCGTGTACGCCTCGTCGTCGGTGAGCATCCGGAGCTGCACGCGAACGTTCGCCGCCTCGGGGTGCGCGTTGACGAACGCCTGGAATCCCGGATCGTTGCGCAGCGCCTCGGCGAACTTTGCGCTCTGCGCATACGCTCCGCTCGTGTCCAGCGCCTCGGGCGCCTCGGCATCGGGCGACGGAACGGAGCCGGCGTAGAGAATACCGAAGACGACGTTCGCCTGGCTGGAGACCAGGACGATGTAGTTCGAGTCGCGCGCCGGGGAGTAGAACGTGTAGCCCCAGGCGGCGGACTCGCCCCTGTCGAGCGTGAAGCCATACTGGATGCCGCCGTAGTCGATGACCTCGGTCAGGTAGAGATCATTGGTGTCGGCCTCGCCGGCCGCGCTCATCGCGGCGAAGTCCACTGCGCCTCGCGAGAGCGCGGGATACGGATCGACGGGCTGTGCCAGGCCGGTCACCGCGCCGAGCAGCGACAGTCCGGCCGCCAGGAGAAACGTCGGGAGTAGCGATCGTCTCATGGAGACTACCTCATGGAAGAATACGGTAATGGTCTAACGATGGCGGCCCGCACGAGCCGTGGCGCGCAGGGGGGATTGCGGGCGTGAGCGCCGGAAAATACACAGAGTCATGAAACGACGATCCCACGCGCCGGATTGCCGGTGTCGCGTGGGATCGTGCCGATTCGCTCGCGGTGCACGCCGACGAGCTGCTTATCTCCTCGCCATCGTCATCGAAATCGGGTTGCCGTAGAGCGCCTCCTCGACGGCGTCGATGACCAGCGGATAATACCGGTCGAGCGCGCAGTCGACATTATCGCGACGACTGCATCGGCCCGCCTCGTGCTGAAACTCGCAGACGGTACACACCTGCGAGCGCAACGCCGCCACGTACGGCGGATACGTCGCCGACGTGGTCGATGCGATCGCCTCGACCACGTTCCTGAACCGGTTCTTCAGCGCACATCGCCCCGCATCGGCGCTGCGGCATCCCGCGCTCGTATGGTCGACGCAGACGCGGCAGACCGCGAGCTCGATTTCGTCCCAGAGATACTCCAGTGCTGGCATGTCCTGACCTCCGATTCGTTGGAGGGCGCACTGCACGCGCAGTGCGGATGGGGGGCTGGTCAAAGGTAGCGGCACCGGCGCGCGCCAACCATGACATCCGTCACGATTCGCGACAACTTGCGCAGCGGCGATCCGGCCCTTCTTTCACATTCCCGCGGAATTCGCCATACTGCGCGCCACCCCCATCGACGCGGCGAGCTCGTCGCGTCCGACCCGTCCTCCCGGACACGATCCACATCCCGCAGCGGCCTCGCACCCTATGCAGGAACCCTCGCTTCTCTCCGGCACCGCTCGGCGCTCGACAATCGTCGTGGGATTCACGTCGCTGGCGCTCATCGCCGTTGCGATGCTCCTGCTCGTTCAGGCCGCGCCGACGGGCAGCGTCCTGCTGTCGGCGATCGCGCTGATCATCGCCGTCGCCGCCGCCGCCGCTCGCGCGACCCTCGGCGCCGCTCGGCTCGACGAGCCCGCGGATACGGGTGCTCGTTCGTCTCTGGACGGACCCTCCGACGCCGGCACGTCGCCGACGCCGGCGGAGACCGGGGCACAGATGACGCGGCTCGAGAAGATGGCCTCGCTCGGTCAGCTCACCGCCGGCATCGCCCACGAGATCAACAACCCCGTCAACTTCGTCCGCGCGAGCATCTCGCCGCTGCGCCGCGACATCGAGGCACTGCTCGACGGCGAGCTCGACGAGGCCGATCGCAGCGAGACGATCGAGGAGATCCGGTCGCTGCTGCGCGGCATCGACGACGGCGCCGCGCGCACCGCCGAGATCGTGCGTGGACTGCGGAGCTTCTCGCGCTCCGACGATTCGGAGATCCGACGGATCGACCTGCACGAGGGCATCGACTCGACGCTGGTGCTGCTGCACAACACGTATCGCGAGCGCATCGAGGTCATCCGCGACTACGCCGACCTGCCGCCGATCGAGTGCTATCCCGGTCAGCTCAACCAGGTGTTCATGAACCTCCTGTCGAACGCCGTGCAGTCGATCGACGGCGCGGGCCGGATCACGATCCGCACCGAGCGCGTCGGCGACTGCGTGCGCGTGGAGATCAGCGATACCGGCTCGGGCATTCCCGACGCGGTCCGCGCGAGGATCTTCGATCCGTTCTTCACGACGAAGGAGGCCGGCACGGGCACCGGTCTGGGACTGTCGATCACGCTGGAGATCGTCCGCCGCCACGGCGGCACGATCGATGTCGAGAGCCTGCCGGGCGCCGGCACGACGTTCACGCTCACTCTTCCCATCAGCCACGCCACGCAGTCAGACCAATGATCAAGAGCGAGAAACATCACGTCCTGTACGTCGACGACGAGGAGCACAACCTGACCTCGTTCAAGGCGGCGTTTCGACCGTTCTATCAGGTACATACGGCGCTGTCGGCGCGGGAGGGTTTCAAGATCCTGCGCGAGCAGCCGATCGAGGTGATCGTCACCGACCAGCGTATGCCCGAGATGACCGGCGTGCAGTTCCTCGAGGCCGTGATCCCCGAGTATCCCGACGCGATCCGCATGGTGCTCACCGGCTTCAGCGACGTCGAGGCCATCATCAAGGCGATCAACTCCGGCCGTGTCTATCGCTACATCACCAAGCCGTGGGATGAGAACGAGCTGAAGATGACCCTCGACGGCGCGATCGAGTTCTTCAACCTCCAGCGTCGCAACCGCGAGCTGCTGCACGAGCTGCAGGAGAAGGTGACCGAGCAGGAGCGCATCATGAAGCTCTTCGAGCGCTACGTGCCCGAGCACGTTGTCCGCGAGACGCTCGCGTCGATCGACGGCACCTCGATCTTCGACGGCGAGTGCCGCATCGTCTCGGTGCTGTTCGTCGACATCCGCAACTTCACTCCCCTGTGCTCGCGACTCGAGCCGAAGGAGGTCGTCGGCCTTCTCAACGACTTCTTCGCGATGCTCACGACCTCGGTCAAGCGCCACCGCGGAACGGTCATCAAGTTCATCGGGGATGGAATGCTGGCGGTGTTCGGCGCTCCCCTCTCCTACATCGAGAACCAGGAGAACGCCGTCAACTGCGCGCTCGAGATCCGTGAGCGCATGAAGGGCTTCAGCGAGCGGTTCGAGCCGTCGGTTGGGGAGCCGCTGCGCATCGGCATCGGCATCAACACCGGCGAGGTCGTCGTGGGCAACGTGGGGTCGGAGGATCGCGTCGAGTACACGGCGATCGGCGACACCGTCAACATCGGCGCGCGCATCGAGTCGCTGACGCGTCAGAAG
>DATLHO010000324.1:0-10038 GCA_035539855.1 Kapaibacterium sp. (SeqCode)
GTAGACGAACGTCGCGGCGATCGGGAGTGGCTCGGTGCGATCGAACGTTCCCTCGACGCGGAGATAGCGCTTTCCGTCGTGCTCGACCCAGCCGATCGGGCGCATGGTGTTGATCGTCGTCATCGTCCATTCGACGGTGCCATTCTCGCTGAACGGTGACCGCTTGACCTTCCCCGGAACGGGCTCGTCGAGATCCGTCGTGTCGATCTTGATCATGCGAGACGTGCGGGAGTCGATCACTGTGTCGCGATAGATCTCACCCATGCGCAGCGTCGCGGGTCCGACGAGCTGCGGGAGGAAGTCGCGAAGTTCGTGCTCGACCATGCGCCGGTCGGGCGCAACGCGAACTCCCGAGCCTGGCTGCGCCGCCATCTCCTTCGCCCGTGCATGCTCCTCGGTGTCCTCGACGATCTCGCCGTCGAGCATCCTGCCGAAACGATCGATCGTCACACGGATCTGCGGCGTGCGGTCGACATAGGAGCTCTTGATCAGAGGATGCGTCGGTCCCTCTTTCTCGCTCATGATGTTCTTCACCGTCGTCATCGTCAGCGTGGTCGAGCCATCGACCGCGACGCGCTCGACCTCGACGAGCACCTCATCCTCTCCTCGGAAGTACCGCGGCGATCCCGTCTTGTTGGTGGACGTCGTCAATCGACGGAACCGCAGTCGGTCGCCGGCGGCGAAGCGGTAGCCCCATTCGATCGGCGCGGCGTCGCCGCCGGTCGTCGGCGCAGAGTGCAGGGCACGTGCAGTCGCGGTGTCGATGACCGGGATCGCGTCGGGCAGGCGGACGGGCGTGTCGCCGGCACTGCAGGCGGTCACGAGGAGGAGAGGGAGGAGAGCGAGATGGGGGCTGAGGTGAGTCATGTCGTTGCTCCTGGTACGAGCGAGTCCTGGTGTATGTGCGCGCAGTTCCGACGTTCGGTGTCCGATGCGTGTACCGCCGGCACTGGCGGTGAGCCCGTAGGGCGCATCTTTTCCGGCCCATGGCAACGCCATGGGGATGGCAATGCGACCGTCGTTCACGCCAACCCGAATCGTGGATTGCGAAGGTCATCGTCGCCACGATTCCTTCTCCGGGGCAACGACGATTCACTGCCCAACGACCACCAATTGCGCCGTCGACGTCCCCGTCGCGGATACCAGGCGCACACCGTACACGCCCGCAGCCAGCCCGGAAATGTCCAGTACCGCGCTATCGGTCGATCCGTCGACGGTCATCCTTCGAACCTGGCGGCCGCTCATGTCGACGACGGTGAGCGTGCCGGCGCCGCGCGCTTCGACGACGACGCGATCGGTTGTCGGGATCGGACGGATGACGAGCGTGTTCGTCGTTGGCGAAGCCTCGTCGCGCTCGACGTCGCTCAACTGCGACGTGCGGTAGACACCTCCGTACGGATTGCTCGTGACGAGAACCCGCCCGTTCGAGGTTGGCGTGCCGAGCGAGCGAGCGGTGTCGATGACGTGCCAGGTCGCGCCGTAGTCGGTCGAGCGGATCATCCCCTCGGAGCGGACCGCGAAGAGCTCGCCGGTCGGCGCAAACGTCGGGCGGCCTCCGCCGACCCAGAGGTAGCCGGTCGGCGCGCTCGCCCACGTCGCTCCGCTGTCGCTGCTGCGCCACACGGTCGGGCTGAAGCGGTCGACCATCGAGATCAGAGTCATGCCGTTGACCTGGCGCATCTCGGCGTGGAACATGTCGCGGGTTTTCGTGCTGGTGAACGTCGCTCCGCCGTCGCTCGAGCGCTCGATGACGTAGGTCGTGTCGCTCGCGTCGTACGTGACTGCGACAATTGTCTCGCCGCCCGGCGCAATCACTTCCTGCACGTACTTGTCCTCGAGCAGGGTGCGCCATGTCACACCGAAGTCGGTCGACCCGCCGAGTCTTCGTCGTTCCTTCTGCGTCTCGACGACGATCATCCCGGATTCCGTGATAGCCATTCGGTCGTGACGCATCGCCGTCGCGCGCGCACTCCACGTCGCTCCACCATCGGTCGTGACATGGAGGTGCGGACGCCCGCGACCATCGAGCACGCTCACCGCACCGATCGACTCGCCGGTCGATGCGACCTCAAGCGTGGCACCCGCCGAGAGTGTCGTCCATGTGCGGCCGTGGTCGACGCTGACCACTGCCGAAGTACGCGCCAACGTCTGGTCATCAGCGTCAGCAGTGGTGTGTGTCGTCGCGATTCCGCGCCCGCCGAAGAACGTCCAGATCTGGCGGACACTGTCGAGTGCGAGTTGCCAGCTCGCCGCGTTGTCGCTCGAGCGGAAGAAGTCCTGCACGGGCTCCAGGACAGTGATCGGCGTGTTCATGAGCTGGGCAAGTCCGTACAGTGTGCCATCCGGCTCCGCCCACGTCGCGACGATGCGCTCCTCGAGTCCCGCATTGATCGGTTGCCACGTCGCTCCGCCATCGGTCGAGCGGGAGATCCCGGGCGAGCTCGCCGCGAAAATCGCTTCGTCGGATGTCGCGGCAAGATCGCGGAAATACCCGCTTGCGATCTGGCGCCACGTGCGCCCGCTGTCGTCGGAGCGGTGGATGCCGTCGGTCGCGCGACGGCGGTCGCCGCCATGTGAGCTGACGATCAGGCCTCCGTCGCCAATGCGAGCAATCGAGCGGACCGGAATCTCGAGCGGGTGACTCCAGGGCGCTTCACCGCCGGTCGCGACGTAGAGCGTGTCGCTGGAGACGACGAGCACGTTGTCACCGATCGCTTCGAACGCCGCGATGGCGAAGTGGGGGAAGGGAAGAGTGGTACTCCAGGTGCGTCCACCGTCGTCGGAGGTCAGGACCCATCGGTCGAACGACATTGCCGCAAATCGACCTTCGCCGGCGGGCACGAGGTAGTCGAAGTCGTCGGCGTCCATCGGTGTCCACGTCGTCCCGCCGTCGGTCGAGCGCCCGCGCCTGCCGTAGAGCTCGACGTCGGAGCCGTCGCCGACGAGTGATACGACGTCGCCGCGATCGAGCAACGGATTCCACGTCCGCCCGTCGTCGGTCGACGTGTAGGCGGTCGAAAACTGGCGAAGGTGCGTCGTCGCGAAGAGCGTCCCGGCGCGGTCGGCCGCTACGTGCCACCGGGATCCGTGAAGGCGCACGACCGGCGTCCACGACGCGCTCGACGGCTCGAATCGGTGAAGGCCCCTCTCGGTACTCGCTAGCATTGAGCCGCCCGGCGTCGGATGGAACGACAGGATCACGCCGCCTTCGATGCCGGCATTGGCCGATGTCCAGGTATTCTGAGCGAAGAGGCAGTGGGGGAAAATGAGGATCGCCGCGAGGAAGGCGCAGGTGCGCACGGGGATGAGTCGTTGCATGGCACCACCGTATGGGATGTGCTCGGAGTGAACTCCGACGGTGCGCTCGGCGGAGTGATGGACGAATCTACGAAAGTCGACTGCCTGACCCCACTCTCCGCCACGTGGACAGGGAAGGAAGTGCGAGCGTACATAGGTCGATGTCGGATGCGGTCCAATGCGACCGTCGTTCACGACAACCCGAATCGTGGATTGCGTAGGTCATCGTCGCCACGATTCTTTCTCCGGGGCAACGACGATTCACTGCCCAACGACCACCAATTGCGCCGTCGACGTCCCCGTCGCGGATACCAGGCGCACAACGTACACACCCGCAGCCAGCCCGGAAATGTCCAGTACCGCGCTATCGGTCGATCCGTCGACGGTCATCCTTCGAACCTGGCGGCCGCTCATGTCGACGACCGTGAGCGTGCCGGCGCCGCGCGCTTCGACGATCAGGCGATCGGTTGCTGGGTTCGGTCGCACGACGAGCGAGTTGGGCCTCGACGAAGCCTCGTCGCGCTCAACGCCGCTCAACTGCGACGTGCGGTAGACGCCGCCGTACGCATGGCTCGCGACGAGCACGCGCCCATTCGACGTCGGCATGCCGAGCCATCGCGACGTGTCGATCGCGTGCCACGTCGCGCCGTAGTTGGTCGAGCGAATGATGCCATCGATGTGAAGCGCGAAGAGCTCCCCGGTCGGAGCCACCGTGGGCCGGAACACGCCGTTTCTGAGCCAGCCGATCGGCGAGCTGATCCACGTCGCGCCGCTGTCGCTGCTGCGCCACACGTTCGTCCCGGATTGATCGAGCATCGGTATCACGGTCATCCCGCCGACCTGGCGCATCACGGCGATGTACGTGTCACGCGTCTTCGTGCTCGTGAACGTCGCGCCGCCATCGTCCGAGCGCTCGATGATGTACGTCGTGTCGCTCGCGTCGTAGGTGACGGCAACGATCGTCTCGCCGCCCGCAGACATCACGCCCTGCACCCAGTTTCTCTCGAGGAGCGTTCGCCATGTCACGCCGAAGTCCGTCGAGGCGGCCATCGTCATCAGCCCCTGCCGCATGTCGACGACGATGGTTCCTGACGCCGTGATCGCCATCCGATCGTGGCGCGTCGGAGTCGTGCGCGCAGTCCACGTCGTGCCGCCATCCGTGGTTACGTACAGGTTCGGACGCGACGGATTCTTGAAGTCACGCATGCTCACCGCCGCGATCGATTCGCCCGACGAAGCAACGGCCAGCACGCTGCCGGCCGAGAGTGTCGTCCACGTCCGTCCGTTGTCGAGGCTCACGACCGCCGAGTCGCGCGTCTTCCACGGGTCCGGCCCTTTCACGCTGTAGTTCGTCGTCGCGATGCCGCGGCCGCCGAAGAATGTCCAGGTCTGATGCACACGATCGAGCGCGAGCTGCCAGCTCGCCGCGTTGTCGCTCGAGCGATAGAGATCGCGAACGCCGGGGCCGTCTTCGGACTGCAGGTCCATTCGATGGGCCAGTCCGTAAATCGTGCCGTCCGGCACAGCCCACGTTTCGACCGTCCGCTCTTCGAGCCCGATGTTGATCGGCTGCCACGTTGTCCCGTCGTCGGTGGAGCGGGAGACCCCGGGCGCACTCTCGGCGAAGATTGATCCGTCGGCCGTCGCCGCGAGCTCCTGGAAGTATCCCGTCGCGATCTGCCTCCAGGTTCGCCCGGTGTCATCGGAGCGATACATGCCGTCGGTCGCGCGGCGACGGTCGGTGCCCTGCGAGCTGACGATCAGGCCGCCGTCGCCGATGCGCGCAATCGAGCGCACCGGGACGTCGAGCGCACGACTCCAGGACATCCCTCCGTCGGTCGTGACCAAGAGCGTATCACGCGCCACCACGAACACGCGATCATCGATCGCCGCGAGCGCTGTGGCGGGGTACGCCGGGACCGAGCCGCCGAAGCTCCATGTGTTGCCGCCGTCGGTGGAGGTGACGATCTGCTGGCCGTAGGTCATCGCAGCGAAACGACCTCTGGCTGCGCTCGCGATGAAATCGAAGTAGACGGTGTCGGTGGCCGTCCACGTGACGCCGCCGTCGATCGAGCGTCCCCGCTTGCCGAGGAGCAGGACATCGACGTCGTCGCCGACGAGTGAATAGACGTCGCCCGTGTCGAGCGGCGACGTCCACGTGCGCCCGTCATCGGTCGAGATGTAGGCAGTCGAAAACTCGGCGAGGTGCGACGTTGCGTAGAGTGTGCCCGCACTGTCGGAAGCGACCTGCCAGCGGGATCCGAATAAGTCGATGACCGATATCCACGAGCTGCTCGTCTGGTCCAATCGATGCAGACCTAGCGTCGTGCTCGCGAGCATCGAACCGCCCGGCGTCGGGTGCAGAGAGTGGATCACACCGCCCTCGAGACCGACGTTGGCCGGTGTCCACGTGAGCTGGGCAGTGAGGCAGTACGGGAGAAGGAGAAGCGCGGCGAGGAGTGCGCAGGATCGCACCGGGTACAGTCGTTTCATGACACCACCGTGAGTGACGTGCTGGGATGAAGGACACGGTCTCCGACGGTGCGCACGGCGGAGTGGTTCGGAAAGGTAGGGAAGTCACGGCAACCTCCCAATCGAAGCGCGGACACACTCCATGGGCTCGGGCCCATGGCGGCTGCACTCGCCTCCTCGATGGCATGATGGTTGTTTGAATCCGTCTTGTCCAACAACACCATCATTCGTCGGAGTCTACCGACAGGAGGAATCCCCCATGAGCGTCTTGCGACGTTTACTCTCCAGTTGTGCAGCTCTCGTCGCGCTCGTCGGCATCACCGGCACGAGCGCGCTCGCGCAGAGCACCGCGATCACGATCGAGCCGGATACCCTCGACTTTGTCCGCGTCCAGGGCGGCAGCTTCGCTGAGGCCGGCTTCACCATCACCAACGTCGGCGCCGACACCGTCACCGGCAGCGTTCAGAATTCGACAGGCGTCTTCCAGACCATGCAGGGCGGAGGCGTCTTCACGCTTGCCGCGGGCGACTCGCTCGAGGTTCTCGTGCGCTTCACGCCGAGCGCGGCGCAGATCTTCAGCGACTCGCTCGCTATCAACTACACCGTCGACGACAGCTCGTATGTCGCCTACGTCTACACGCTCGGCGCGGGCGCCGACGTCGGCAGCGTCGTCGTCGAGATCCCCGACAGCGTCGACTTCGGATCGGTCCAGGTCGGACAGACCGCGACGACCACGATCCAGATCATCAACAACTCCGACAGCGCGCGATTCTTGGGACTCGTCGGAAGCCTCAGCGGAGCGTTCTCGGCCGAGGTGGGAGCCGAGGGCATCTCGATCGACGCGGGCGACACGCTCGACCTGGAGCTGACGTTCGCGCCCACGGAGGCGGGTCCCGCAGTCGACTCGCTCGTCATCACGTACGTCTCGGACTTCGCGATCGAGACGGCGACGGTCGTGCTCACCGGCGTTGGTGTCGCGGGATCGGTCGTCGACACGGTCGACGTCATGGTGACGCCCGAGGCGCTCGTCTTCGGAAACGTCCATGTCGGCGCGACGTCGACGCAGACGGTCTACGTGACGAACACGTCGGATTCGGCACGGCTCGTCGGGACGGTCGTTGCAGGTGGTGGAGCCTTCACGGTCGTCAGCGGCGGGGGCGCCTTTTCGCTCGCCGCCGGTGAGTCGCGCGCGATCACGGTCCGCTTCGCACCGACCGCGGAACTGACCTACAGCGATTCGCTCATGATCGTGTACGCCGGAACCGGAGGCATCACCGACACCGCGTCGGTGTCGCTCACGGGCGTCGGCACCGCGGTGACGACACCGGTCGTCGGCGTGTCGGTGCAGCCGAGCGTCGTCACGTTCGGTAGCGTCGTCGTCGGCGACAACAGCATGCGCACGGTGACGATCACCAACACGAGCGACGTTGCGATCGTCGCCGGCACGATCGCCCCGACGGGACTCGGCGCGGCGTTCTCGATCGAATCCGGCACGGGCGCCTTCACGCTCGCACCGGGTCAGTCGCACACGGTCACGCTCGAGTTCGCGCCGACCGCGACGGGACTCGCCATCGACTCGCTGAGCATCGTCTTCGCGGGCGGCCTCGGCCTCGAGACCCAGGTCGTGACGCTCGTCGGCGCCGGCATCGAAGCGGCCTCGACCGGCGGCGGCATCGCGCTTTCGACCTCGACGCTCGCCTTCGGCTCGACGACCGTCGGCTCGACGATGCAGCAGCAGTTGACGATCACCAACCCGTCGGCCAGCACGACGCTCACCGGCACGATCCTCAACCCGTCCGCGCCGTTCTTCGTCGACGGCGCCGCGGGACCGTTCACGCTCGCGCCGGGCGAGACGCGCACCGTCACCGTGGTCTACACTCCGGTGGTCGCCGGCACGTTCAGCGACAACCTCGTGATCGCCTTCGCCAACGGTGACTCGACCGGCACGGCGCTCGTGCACCTGACCGGCTCCGCGTCGATCGTCTCGGGCATCGCGAGCGAGCGCGCGGTGCGCTCGATGCTGTCGATCGCGAGCTACCCGGAGCCGGCGCGCAACCGGGCGACGATCCGCTACGCGAGCGAGCGCGGCGGACACGTCCGCATCGCGATCGTCGACGCGCGCGGCCGCGAGGTCGCCCGCCCGCTCGATGCCGTCGTCGACGCAGGGGCGCACACGATCGAGTGGTCGACCGAGTCGATGCCCGCAGGAGTCTACATCGTGACGATGCGCTCGGTGGGTGAGACGACGAGCCGTCGGATTACTGTTGTGCGCTAGCGCCAGGAACAGGATTCTCCCGAACGCCAGAGGCCCGGCCATGTCATGGCCGGGCCTCTGGCATTGTCTGGAAACGTCCAGCGCTTCCCGTGCCGGTCTGCCCCAGGTCAACCGAATGCCCGGTGATGTCACCGGTCACGTTGCCCGTGACATTGCCCGACATGGCCGGCATGCGATCGTCGCCGTCGCCACCGGTGCATCCCCGGGGCAACGACGATCAATCGCCAACAACCACTACACGCGCCGTTGACGTGCCCGTCGCCGACGTCAAAAGCGCGGCGATGAGCGCGCAGAATCGTCCAGGGTACAGTCGTTTCATGACACCACCGTAAGTGACGTGTTGGGATGAAGGACACGGTCTCCGACGGTGCGCGCGGCGGAGTGGTGGGGAAAGGTATCAGGGGAGGGCGTGTGGTACAAGTGGGGGACTCTGGCCGTACCGTTCGGCACGGCTGCCGCCGAAGAAGGATCCCCGACCTCGCTTCGCTCGGTCGAGGATGACGAGGGCGCGCTCGGGTTGGGGTGGAGGAGCTCCGTGGGAGAGGCATGCGGCGTTTGACTCACCGCATCGGCATCGGTACCTTCGTCGCCGCGAATCCCACCAGATGCGGAGCCATCATGTTTTCACACGAGACGATCCTACAGGCGTTCTACTGGGACTGCCCGCGTGAGGCCGGCGTCGAGTTCGCGTGGTGGCCGCACGTCGAGCGCGAGGTCGCGGCGCTGGCCGAGGCGGGCTTCACGTCGCTGTGGCTGCCGCCGGTGAGCAAGACGATGAACAGCGCGTCGATGGGATACGATCCCTACGACTATTACGACCTCGGGTCGCTCGCGAACAAGGGGAACCGGCCCGAGACGTGGTTTGGCTCCGAGGCGCAGTTGCGGTCGCTGATCGCAACTGCGCACGAGATGAAGCTGCGGGTCTTCGCCGACCTCGTCGTCAATCACAACAGCGGCGGCGACGAACTCGAGGTCAACGCGATCGACCAGCAGAGCCGGTGGACGAAGTTCAACCCGATGAGCGGGAAGTTCGTCCGCGACTGGCGCTCGTTCCATCCGTCGCCGTACGACAGCGTCGACGAGATGCCCGAGTTCGAGGGGATGCCCGATCTGTGTCATCGCAATCCCCAGGTGTTCTCCGAGATCATGACGTACGCGGCATGGCTCGTCGAGGAGATCGGCTTCGACGGCTTTCGCTACGACATGGTCAAGGCCTACGGAGCGTGGCTGATCACCGCGCTGCAGGAATTCCGCTACAGCAAGCCCGGCGAGCCGCCATTCGGCTTCCGCATCTACGGCGTGGCCGAGTGCTGGGAGGGAACCCGCTTCGTCAGCGAATGGCTTGCCGGCGCGAACCACTGGTCGGAGAACGAGGTGCAGGCGTTCGACTTCGAGCTGCGCGGGCGGCTGCGCGATCTTTGCGATCGTTATGGGTACTCGTTGCGCGAGCTGCTCGCGCCGGGCACGCTGTTGTCGGATCACCCGGAGCTGGCGACGACGTTCGTCGAGAATCACGACGTGCATCGCCCCGGCGACGCGCGTCACCACCATCCTGTTGTCAATGACAAGATGCTGGCGTACGCGTTCATCCTGATGCAGCCGTCCGACGCGTGCGTCTTCTGGAAGGACTACTTCGAGTATGGACTGGGCATGCCCGGCTCGCCGCACGGCATCGCTCAGCTCGTCGCGCTGCGCGGGGCGTACGCGATCGGTGCGCAGCGCACGCTCTGGCTCGACGACGATCTCTACATCATGGCACGCGGCGACGCGACCGAGCCGCCGGGCCTCGTCTTCGTGCTCAACAATCGCGGCGATCGTTGGAACGGCGCGTCGGTCGCCACACCATTCCAGAACGCGCGCCTTGTGCCACTTGCGTGGCGCGGAACGGGTGACAATGCCGAGCCCGAGACGAAGCGCTCCGACGGCGAAGGCCGCGTCGATCTCTGGGCGCCGCCGCGCGGGTACGCGGTGTACGTGCCGAGAGGGTAGGAGGG
>DATLHO010000325.1:0-17775 GCA_035539855.1 Kapaibacterium sp. (SeqCode)
CCCTCGTGCGTCTCGACGAGACGCCGGTCGACGCCGAACGTGTCGGTCTCGCAGATGCAGCCGACGATCGTGTAGATGCGCTCGGTGCCTTCGGTGCTCGATGCGTTGGTGATGCTGTGATACGCGTCGTAGAGCATCGGGCGAATGAGCTGGTGCAGGCCGGAGTCCGTGCCGACGAAGGCGCACGACGGCGTCTGTTTGAGCACCGTGACCGTCGTCAGCAGCGTGCCCGACTCGCTCACGAGAAACTTCCCGGGCTCGAACCAGAGCTCGAGCTCCCGACCGTACGTGCTGCAGAACTCCCGGAAGCGCGCCGACAGCGCGGCGCCGAGAGCCTCGACGTCGGTCGCGACGTCGTCGGGCTTGTAGGGCACCTTGAAGCCGCTGCCGAAGTCGACGAACTCGAGGTCAGGGAAATCCTCCGCCGTCTCGAAGAGGATCTCCGCCGCGGTCAGAAACGTCTCGGCGTCGAGGATGTCCGAGCCGGTGTGCATGTGCAGGCCGACGATCTTCATGCCGTAGGCCTTGACGATCCGCAGCACGTGACGCATCTGGTGGATCGAGATCCCGAACTTCGAATCGATGTGCCCGGTCTGGATATGCGCGTTGCCGCCGGCCCAGATGTGGGGATTGATCCTGATCGCGCACGGCCGGTCGCCGTAGCGCTGGCCGAAGTGCTCGAGCACCGAGATGTTGTCGATGTTCACCAGCACGCCGCGGCCGACCACCTCTTCGATCTCCGCGAACGAGACGCAGTTGGGCGTGTAGAGGATCTCCTCGAGCGGCACGCCGCAGCGCACCGCGAGCTCGACCTCGTAAGAGCTCACCGCGTCGATCCCGGCGCCGAGCGCGTGCAGGTGTCGGATCACCGACATGTTGCTGTTCGCCTTGCACGCGTACAGTAGCCGCAGCTTGACGCCCTCGAAGGCGTCGCGCAGCCGCGTGTACTGACGGGTGATCACCGCCGCGTCGTAGACGTAGAGCGGGCTTCCGAAATCGGCGACGAGGGAGGTGACGCTGCGGCCACCGATGGCCAGCGGTGTGTTCGTTCTGCTCACGAGTGTGGTTCGAATTGTTCTGTACGAAGTCGGATGATACGAAGTTCGGGCGGCTCGCTCACGCGTCGTAGCCGTAGAACTCCAAGATGCTCTCCGTTGAGCGTTATCAGACCCGGTTGGGTGCTAACTTCTTGCCGTACGAGCGGGCAATCGACCAGAGTCCAATTGGGACTCCGGTCCTCCATCAGTCAATTCGTAGATTCCATCGTGGCCCTTCACACCGCGTGCGTCAGACTTGCCCAACTGGCTTCAATCATGCTGCTTGCCGTCGGCGCATTGCACGGCCAGCCTCCCAGCGCAGTGCACCTAGGGATCGCGACGTATATGCTGGAGGCGGAGCCAGGCGATGCCGATTCGACGTTCGCGGGGCTTTCGCGCGTCCTGGACTTTGTGGCTGCGGATCTGGTACTGGTACAGGGCATTGACTCTGACGACTTCCTCGCTCGCGTCATTGATTCTGCTACCTCAATTCGACCGGAGTATCGGGCTTTCGTCTCCTCCTTCACAGGCCGCCGGACACAACTGATTCTTTGCGATACGAGCAGACTTCAATGTTCGGATGGTCGCCGTTTTGGTGAGAGTGGTGGAGAGCTCGACCTGTGGCAGGTTCGAGTACGGCAGACTGGTGAATCGTTCGATTTCTATGGTGCGGTCCTGGCCGAAGGGCAGGATTTGGTAGCGAGGCGGGAGCGCAACAGGCAGGCGATCGATGTTCGGCATGAAAACTCGCCAGCAAGAAACGCAATTCTTGCCGGCGCCTTGAACATCGCGGATAACACAGAGTCGGCGTATGTGAGCTTGCTGCTGCCTGGTATTTCTGACGACCTGGGGCAGTTCCGCGACGTGTACTCGGATACTCGTACGTGGAATAACTCGCCGGCAGCGGCTCGTTTTCACAACAGCTCTTCGCGATATGCTCCGGCGACCGGCGATTCTGGATTGGTCGCCCGTTCAGACTTCATCCTAGCATCTCGATCGTTGTCCGATGGAGGGACGAGCTGGATCGATAGCTCTCTGTCGGTCGTCGGCAATAATGGTGATCTCTATGGGCGAAGTGTCGTTGACGCTGGAAACCTTTCGACTCCGCCAGTTGTCGCGAGAGCACTTCATGCAACGTCGCGGCGCCTCCCCGTGATGGTTGATATTCGGTTTGCCGGTGAGTCTCCGTCCTCTGTCCAATGGATCACATCGAGGTGGCTCGAACGAATGGACCTCCGGTAGTGTCCGTACTCGCTGACGGCCGTATTCCAGGTTGGTTCACACGCACTCGACTCCGCCCGGCTCATTAGCAGCAATGACCGCCGCCCAGCGACGATACCGGCGCCGCGCCAGGATGTCGAGCAGGTCGGAGACCACCGCGTTCGCGGTCGGGTACGATCCCGCGCCCTTTCCGGTGAATCGCTGCGTGCCGATGCCGTCGCAGTCGATCTCCACGATATTGACCTCGTCACGCACTGACGCCAGCGATGAATCGAGTGGCACCGCGCGTGGAGCGACCGAGAGCCGCACCTCGCCATCGTCGAGGATCGCTTCGGCGACGAGCTTGATCGTACATCGCGCCGCCGTCGCTCGCTCCAGGTCCTCGGCCGTGATCGCCTCGATGCCGGTCGTGTCGATGTCTTCGGGGAGCACGTGCACGCCGAACGCATGGAACGCCAGGATCGAGAGCTTGCGCGCCGCGTCGGCGCCGGAGAGGTCGGCGCTCGGGTCGGCTTCGAGGAAGCCGTTGGCTTCGGCGAGCGAGAGCGCCTCGTCCCAGGTCCAGCCGTCGGCCAGGCGCGTGAGGATGAAGTTCGTCGATCCATTAACGACGCCGCGCAGCGCGCCGACGCGGTCGGTCAGCAGCGTCTCGTCGATGATCTTCAGGATCGGCACCGAGCCGCAGACCGATGCGCCGTAGACGAGGTGCCCGCCGTGGAGCTCCTCGAGCCGACGGAGCTGCGGCAGGTACTTCGCGATGACGTCCTTGTTCGCGGTGACGACGTTGCGTCCCTGCACGAGCGCGCGCGAGATGATGCCGAGCGCGTCGCGCTCGCCACCGATGACCTCGATGACGACGTCGATCTCCGGATCGTCGAAGATCGCCGCGGCGTCGGTCGTGACGATCTCCGGCGGCAGGACGACCGCGCGCTGCTTCAGCGGATCGCGCACGCAGACGCGCGCGATCTCGATGTCCACGCCGGTCTCGCCAGCGATCCGCTCGCGCTGTTCCGTCAGGATCGCGTAGACGCCGCTCCCGACGGTCCCGCATCCGAACAATCCGATCTTCAGAGTCTTCATGCTTCTATCCCGTCTGCGTTGATGGTTGTGGTGATGTCTACCTCGAGAAACGGACCGACGATGGCGGCGAGCTGCTCGTGCTCGATCAGAAAGGCGTCGTGGCCGCACTGCGACGCGATCTCGTGGTAGATGCCGCGCGGAAGCCGGCGCGCCAGCGAGCGCTGCTCGCTCGTCGGGTACCGCACGTCGCTGTCGATGCCGATGCACAGCGCCGACTGCTCGATCGACGCGAGCACGTCGTCGATCGCGCCGCGATTGGCGGCGAGATCGTACAGGTCCATCGCCAGCGAGAGCGTCCGGTACGTCGCAGGGTCGAAGCGATCGACGAGCTTCCGCCCGTGCCGCTCGAGGTAGTGCTCGACGTCGAACGAGCCCTCGACGGGATCGAGCCCCTCGTGCGAGCGCGAGCGACCGAAGCGCGCGTCGAACTCCGCCGCGCTGCGGTAGCTGATCATGCCGACCTTCCGCGCCAGGCGCAGTCCCGCGGCGGGATCTCCGGCGGCGCGTCCGAGCTCGAGCGCCTCGCGTGCGATCGCGTTGAAGCCGACGCACCACGCCGACTGCCGCGCCGACACCGCGATCGGAATGATCCGATCGATCGCGTCGGGATGGCTCGCCGCCCATTCGAGCACCTGCATGCCGCCCATCGATCCGCCGATCGCCGCTCGCACGCGCTCGATGCCGAGCTCCGCGAGCAGCAGCCGCTGCGAGCGGACGATGTCGCGGATCGTGATCGTCGGGAACGCCTCGCCGTACGGCCGGCCCGTCGCCGGGTCGAGCGAGGTCGGCCCGGTGGAGCCGTAGCATCCGCCGAGCACGTTCGCGCAGATGACGAACCACCGATCGGTGTCGATCCCGCGACCCGGACCGATGAGCCCGTCCCACCAGCCGCGCGCGCCCGTCGGCGACGTGCCCGCGGCGTGCGAGCTGCCGGTCAGCGCGTGACAGACGAGCACGACGTTGTCGCGCGCGGCGCTCAGGCGGCCGTACGTCTCGTAGACGATCTGCACCGACGCGAGAGACCGACCGCTCTCGAGCTCGAACGGGGTGCCGTCGCGCGTGATCGCGATCCTGCCGGTCGTGCGATTGAGGGCGTCAGACATGGGCGACCTCCGCGAGTGCGCGATCGACGATCGTGGTGAAGCCGAGCGCATCCGGGCGATCGTCGTCGATGACCTCACCGGCGAGCGCGAGAGCATGCTCGAGATCGGCGATGAGATCCACCTCGGCCTCGATGCCCACCGACAGGCGGATGATCGCGTCGGTGATGCCGGCGATCGCCCGCTGCTCCGCGCGCATCGACGCATGACTCATCGTCGCGGGATGCTCGATGAGCGACTCGACGCCGCCGAGCGATTCCGCCAGCGCGAAGACGCGCGTTCCGCCCAGCACTCTGTTGACCGCCTCGATGCCGCCGCGCAGCGCGAACGAGACGACGCCGCCGAAACCGGACTGCTGGCGCGCGGCGAGCTCGTGTCCCTCGTGCGAGGCGAGTCCGGGGTAGTAGACCTGCTCGACCAGCGGGTGCGCCTCGAGGAAGCGTGCGACCGCGAGCGCGTTCGACTCGTGCTCGCGCAGGCGCAGCGCGAGCGTGCGGATGCCGCGCACGACCAGCCAGCTATCGAACGGCTGCGCGGTCGTGCCGTGCGCGTTGGCGTAGAACTGGATCGCCTCGGCGAGCTCCCGCGTGCGCGCGATGATCGCACCGCCGACGACGTCGGAGTGGCCGTTGAGGTACTTCGTCGTCGAGTGCACCACGAGGTCCGCGCCGAAAGTGATCGGCTGCTGGAAGAGCGGGGAGAGGAACGTGTTGTCGACGATGAAGGTCAGCGCGTGCTCACGGGCAAAACGGCCGACGGCCTCGAGGTCGACGATGCGCAGAAGCGGATTCGACGGCGTCTCGACCCAGAGCGCGCGCGTCTCCGGCCGCAGCGCTGCGCGCAGCGCGTGCTCGTCGGTCAGGTCGACGAACGACACCGTGAGCTTGCGCTGCTCGGCGAGGCGGCGCAGCAGGCGCTCGGTGCCGCCGTAGCAGTCGTGCGAACAGATGACGTGCGCGTCGGCGTCGAAGAGCGCGAGCGCCGTCGAGATCGCGGCCATCCCGCTGCCGACGGCGACCGCTCCGGCGCCGCCCTCGAGCTCGGCGAGCACCTCCTCGAGCGCGCGCCGCGTCGGGTTGCCGCTGCGCGTGTAGTCGTATCCCTTCGTCTGCCCGATGTCCTCGAAGCGGAACGTCGCGGTCTGGTAGATCGGCGTGGTGATGCTGTTGTAGGCGCCGTCGGTGCGCTGTCCGGCAAGCACGGCGGTCGTTGCGAGCTGCATATCCGTTCTCCTGGTCTTGATGTGAGTGTTCGCGCTTCGATTGTCGTCGCGTGTCGAGCTCATCAAGAAGGAGATCGCCCCGAGGGCACAAACGGGAATGCCCCCTCGTGGCGATGAGGAGGCATTGGAGAGCGCACCGGGTGACGGCGGCACCTGCCACCTCATCTTTTCCCGGAAACGAAAAACCCTCCGGGAGTCGGAGGGCAGCGGCCGGCGCGCACGACGGCGCCCGGCAGTTTCTTGCCCTCATCTTCCCTGGTCTCGTCTCCAGGCAGGATTTAGCACCTTGGCACCACGCTTTCACGGGGTCGGTTGCTACGACGTCAACGGGCCTGATCCCTCGGTCGTTCTTGATGAGTTGGTGCAAGTATACGCCGGCGGCGACGCCGGACGCAAGCATTAGTTCGTAGCGCCCTAACTTCGCCGCGGTGAAACCTCCCCTCGACGCACGCGATTCCATCCTCCTGCTGCTCAAGCAGGAGCGCACGCTCTCGACCACCGAGCTCGCCGAGCGACTGGCGGTCACCTACGAGGCCGTGCGCCAGCATCTGATCGCGCTCGAGCGCGAGGGACTGGTGCGACGGCGCGTGCTGCGTCCGTCGGAGAAGCCAGTGGGCCGGCCGAACGCGGTCTACGCGTTGACGCGCGACGGCGACCATCGCTTTGCCAAGCGCTACGACGAGCTCGCCTCGGCGCTCATCGCTGCGATCGACGGACGGCTCGGCGCCGATGCGATGCACGAGGTGCTCGCCGCGATCGCCGACGAGCGCGTGCGTCGCTGGGCGCCGCTGCTGCGCGGGCGCATGCTCGATCGCCGCGTCGAGATGCTGCGCGGAATTTATCTCGACGACGATCCGTACATGCGCGTCGAGTCCGGCGCCGGCGATCCGCTCCTGATCGAGCACAACTGCCCGTACCTCGACGTCGCGATGCGCACGCCGGCGGTGTGCAGCACGACGGTCACGGCCCTGCGACGGCTGCTCGGCTACGAGGTCGTGCGCGAGGAGCGCTTCCAGAACGGCGACCGCCGCTGCGTCTTCCGCGTCGCGCTCGACGAGCCGTCGAGCGACGACAGCTTTCGGCTCGAGCCCGCGCGCGGACGCGACTGAGAGGGCGCGACGACGAGACGCCGACGACGCGCCGACCCTCACCGACGCCGGCCTGTCGTCGTGCCGATACACCATCTTTCATTCCCAGCCGAATCGTCCCGCCCCCACGCGGCATCTCATCGAGGACAGACTGCGCCCGGCTCCGCAATCGAACGGAGGGAGAGCGGGTCGACCTTCATGAAGCCACGGGAGAATCAATGAGCAACGAGTCGAAACTGCGCGCGGGACGTCGTCAGCCGTCGCGCGCCGAGCGGCGGCATCCGGCCAGAAAGTCGACGGTGCGGCAGAACCTCCTGTGGGTCGCCGGCGTGCTGGTCGTGGTCGTGGCGGCGGCGAATTTCCAGTGCCCGCTCAGCACCGCCGAGAATGCGTCGGGCGTCGCCGGCGAGACTCCGGCGGGATCGCAGAGCGCCGAGGGCGCGACGGCATCGGGCGTCTTCGTCGCTCCGGTGACGAGCGTCGCGTCCGCGGCGACATCAGAGCAGGCGCCCGATTTCTCGTGGACCGATGCCGATGGCGTCAAGCGATCGCTGTCTGAATATCGCGGCAAGGTCGTGATGGTGAATTTCTGGGCGACGTGGTGTCCGCCGTGCCGCGCCGAGATGCCGGGCATCGTCAGCCTGCGCAACGACCTCGTCGACGACGGCGTCGAGGTGATCGGCGTCGCGATCGGCGAGCGGCCGCCGGAGGGCACCTCGGCCGAGGCGCACGTGGCGGCGTTCGCGGCATCGCGCGGCGTCACCTATCCGCTGGTGACCGGCAGCGACGCGCTCGCCGACGCGTACGGCGGCATCAACGCGATCCCCACGTCGTTCATCATCGATCGCGACGGACGCATCGTCGAGACGATCGAGGGATCGCGCGACGAGGCTGAATTCCGCGCGTCGATCGCTCGGGCGATGAGCCGGCCGTAGCTCCGGCCGCAACGCCGGCCGCAACGCCAGTCGCAACGTCGGCCGCAACGCCAGTCGCAACGCAGGTCTTAGAGCGCCAATTCGAAGGCGCACATGTGCTCCCGGTCACGCTTGCATTTGCAGCGACGACCGCGTATCGTGTGCGCCGCTCCGCCATGCACCGGGCGGACGCATCCGCGTCCGCCCGCGCTGCTTTCCCTACCGTCGTATTTCGAGCTCACCTCCAGGAGGATCACATGCCACGCGTCGTACACTTCGAAATCAGCGCCGATGACCCCGAGCGCGCAAAGGACTTCTACACCGGCGTCTTCGGCTGGGATTTCCAGAGCTGGGGCGGCCCGATGGACTATTACATGGTTCGCACGGGCGAGGGACCCGGCATCGACGGCGGCATGTTCAAGCGGCGCGGAGACGTCGGCCATGTCAACACGATCGACGTTCCGTCAGTCGACGACTTCGCCGCGAGCGTCGTCGCGAAGGGAGGCCAGGTCGTCGTGCCGAAGAATGCCATCCCAGGCATCGGATGGCTCGTCTACTGCAAGGACACCGAGGGCAACATCTTCGGCATGATGCAATCCGATCCGGAGGCGAAGTAGCCATGGACAATGCGAGCATCGAGCAGTCGCTGGCGCGTCTCGACGCGGAGATCAGCGAGCGCTTCTCCGAGATGACGGCTCTGCTGAAACAGTGGGCCGGCGCGCCGGTCGAGGACTACGAGCTGCTGGGTCCGGGCGGCGCACCCGTGCGTCTATCGGAGCTCTTCGGCACGAAGGACGACCTGATCGTCGTGCACAACATGGGCGCGAGCTGCGCCTACTGCACGACATGGGCCGACGGCTTCAATGGCGTCGTGAAGCATCTCGAGGATCGCGCCGCGTTCGTCGTCATCTCGCCCGACCCGCCGGAGCGCCAGGCGGAGTTCGCTGCATCGCGCGGCTGGCGCTTCCGCATGGTCTCGTGCGCGGGAACCACGTTCGCAGCGGACATGGGGTACGCCCAGGAGAAGGACGGGAAGACCTGGTACATGCCGGGCTACTCGACGTTCCGCCGCGACCCCGACGGATCGATCCGCCGCGTCGGCCGCGACTTCTTCGGACCCGGCGATCGGTACCTCTCGATCTTCCACATGTTCGAGATGCTCGAAGGGGGGACCGGAGACTGGTATGCGCGGCATAGTTACGAGAAGGCGGAGCCGGCTGGAACATCGGGGTGATACCCCGGCGCCGGATGGGGGGGAGTTGTACCGTACCATCCCGCACCCGCCATCATTGTACATTGTCGAGGCGCCCTAAGCGCCGCACCCGAACGACAACTTCAACACCGCCGCCGCTGGCATCGATGCCGCGGCGGCGGTGTCCGATTTCCGGATATCCGACGAATGGCCTATCTGCACTACCCCGAGCGACCCGAGAGACTCACCGCCGAATTCGTCGACGAGGTCTTCGAAGCGCTCATCGCGCGCATCGCAGAGGCCGAGGCGTCTCCTTCGGCGGACGACTGGGACGCGCTCGTGCGTGACTGGAACGCGTTCCGGTTCTACTACTCGAGCGAGTGGTCGCGCGTGAACTTCCGGCTCAGCGCGAATTTCTCCGACGAGGACGCGATCGCCGCCGAGCAGTATTTCCGTGATCGGGTGATTCCGGCGGTCGACGATCGTGAGGATCACATCGTCTCGGCGCTGCTCGACTCGCGGCATCGTCCGGAGCTCGAGGCGCGCTACGGCCGGTACTTCTTCCGCCGCTCCGAGGTCGCGCGCGCCGCGATGGCCTCGGTCAACAGCGACCTGCGGATGCGCGAGGCCGAGCTGCAGAACCGCTACAACCGCCTGAAGGCCACCGCGCAGGTCGTCGTCGAGGGCCGCGCGATGACGTTCGACGAGGCCGAGTCACTGTTCACCTCGCCCGATCGCGAGCTCCGCCGGCAGGCGTACTGTGCGACGAGCGAGTGGATCCTCGAGCGGCGCGACGAGCTCGCCGGGATCTTCGACGAGCTCGTCGCGATCCGCCATCGCATGGCGCTCAACCTCGGCTACGACGACTTCACGAAGCTCGGCTACGAGATGCGCGAGCGCACCGATTACGGACCGGCCGACACCGCGCGCTTCCGGCGGAACATTTTCAGCCACTTCCTGCCGATCAATCGCGCGCTCGTCGACGATCACGCGCGACGCATCGGCGTTGACCGGCTCTCGGTCATCGATCGCGCGTACGATCCCGATCGCTCGCTGCCACGCGGCATCGCCGGTCCTGTCGAGACACAGCTCGACCGCGCGGCGCGCCTGTTCGCGTCGCTGTCGCCGCGTCTCGGCGAGCATTTCGCGACGATGCTCGACGAGAATCTCATCGACCTACCGAACCGTCCCGGCAAGTACGGAGGCGCGTTCTGCACCGCTCGTCACGACGAGGGCCGTTGCGCCGTGCTGCTGAATTCCGTCGGCGACGCGAGCGACGTCGTCACGCTGCTGCACGAGATGGGACACGCGTTTCAGAACTGGGAGAGCACCGGCATCGAGCTCTTCGATCTGCGCAGCCCGACCTCCGACGTCGCGGAGATCCACTCCACCTCGATGGAGTTCCTCGGCATGCGGCACGTCGACGAGCTGCTGCCGGAGGAGTACGTCGGACGCTTTCGTCGCAACGCCTGGCGCAACGCCGTCAACCAGCTCGTCGGCATCGCGCGCGCCGACGAGTTCCAGCACTGGATCTACGAGCATCCGGAGGCGACGATCGACGAGCGCGAGCAGATGTGGGCCGAGATGGGCGAGCGCTACTCGAGCGGCCTCGACGTCACCGGCTACGAGCGCTACCAGCGCACGTCGTGGTACGAGATCGGCCACCTGTTCATGGCGCCGTTCTACATGATCGACTACGCGCTCGCGCGCCTGGTCTCGATGCAGCTCGCGCTCATCGACGACGACGATCACGAGCGCGCAATGGCGATCTACCTCGAGCTCTGCGGTCTCGGCGGCACGCGCAGCTTCAAGGGAGCGGTCGAGCAGGTGGGATTACGATCGCCGTTCGAGGAGGAGATGGTGGCGGAGCTGGCGGCACGGGTCGGTGCGCGAATCGCGGGGGAGGGCGAGGAGGCCCGGGACTGAGTGGCGCCGTGACGAAGCCGTTCTCTTCGCAGATTGAGTCGTGACATGCGGTCGAGGCGGAACTCGAAGCCGAAGCCGATCCAGGCGAGGAACGACATACGCTGTTTCCACAAACGCCCTCAGCTCCAAGCCCCCGCATATCTCGACCTTTCGTCAAGCAAGCACTAAGCAAGGCCGGTGAAGATGATGGGAGACATCAGAGAAATTGTCGGGCAGAGGCTCCTTTCGGTGAGCGGCGCACTGCAGGACGATCCTCCGCCGAAGACAGCACGGTACGACTGTATTGTGCTTCGTTTGTCGGAGAGCGTCGTCGAGATTCGTTGGACCGACGACGCAGAGATAGCGTATTACATTCACGAAGTGGACGCGCAGCTACCTGAAGTGCCGGAGTGCACATGGATCCCGATCGCGTTGCGCGGGGTGGGCGATCCGGATCACGACATGGTAGTGTGGGTCTGGGATTGTGTGAACAACCTCGACGCGCGGGATCTTCTCATGTTCGCTCTCAATAATGATGAGCTCACGTTTGGCATCATTGCCGGCGGCGGGTGCAATCTTCAGGTTGTTGACGTCCGTATACGAGATTCCGCGGTCGTTTCATTGACGTAGGGCTCGCTGCGCGTATCGGCGGCCGTAGCACGGCGTCGTTCGACGCGAGCGGGCCTTCGCTCTGGCTATCGCAACAACAAGTCGGCTTTTAGAAGAGGATATGGCCAGGTTGACACCAAAGCACCGCACTATTGTTGCCGCGGGATGCCTTGTCGTATTGGCCGCGGTCGCTGTTCTCATGCATATGGCGTCGCAGAAAGCAACCCGAGCGCTCGAGGAGCGTGGAATCTGGGGCCGGGGCGTCGTAGTCGATATGACAGGCGTGGCGACACGGAGGGGACAATCTGGGCGGGCGGTTGTGTACTACATGGTGGATCCGCCAGAGGAATATCTTAAGGAGTGGATTGTCGAGAGCGACACCCATCGCGTGGGCGACACCCTTGCCGTATTGTTTGACCCGGGGAATCCCGGCCATCGAGAGGAATTCAATGCCGACAGAACACCGATGCAATACCTGGTGAATGACCGGTGGGTATCTAGGGGAACAGAGGTCTTGAGGGATCGGTCACTGACTCCGTAAGCATCGGTCGCAAAGTCGTCGCCTCTTTCGCGACTGATCCACCCAGGCAGTCATGACCTCCCGACCGGCCGTAGGGTCGTCTGGATTCGATCATAAGTCGCTCTCACCTCGCCGCACCCAATCAGTACTTCACCGAACACCCATACGGCTGCGACGTCGCGACGCTTATCGGCTTGCCGGCGAGCGCCTCGTCGAGCGCCGCCGCGACGTGGTTGCGCGCCGTTGCGATGTCGTCGACGTCGGCCGATGGCGTGTCGTCGATTGCGCCGGTGTAGATCAGGACTCCCTTCGGGTCGATGATCGCGATCTGCGGGGTCGTGCGCGCACCGTAGGCGCGGCCGATCGTGCCGTCGGCGTCGAGCATCACCGCCGTCGCGTGCGATCCCTTTTCGGCGCTGATCGCGTTCCAGGCGTCGGGGCCGAGGTGGCCCTGCTTTCCGGGCGCCGAGGACGCGATCGACAGCCAGACGACTCCGCGCTCGGTGTACTTCTTCTGCAGCGCCTGCATGTTTCCGCTGGAGTAGTGCTTGCGCACGAAGGGACAGTCGTGGTTGATCCACTCCAGCACGACGTAGCTGCCGGCCAGGGATGCGAGCGAGCGCGACGCGCCCCGTGAATCGTTCGCCTCGAACGCAGGCGCCGCGGCGCCGACCTTCGCGAGCTGCGCGCCCGCATCGAGGCGCTCGGCGAGGAGGCCCGCCGCGAGCATCGCCAGTGCCGCGATCGCCGGTCGAAGCAGTCGTCCTTGTCTCATGCTCATTCCCTCGATTTCGTTGAAGATCCATCGGGATCCGCCTCGCGCTTGATCGCGATCGGCACATCGACGGTGATTGCCGGCAGCCCGCCGCCGTTCCATCCCTTCCCGCTCACGAGCACGCCGCGCAAATGCGTCGGCGGCTTCTCTTCGTATGCCGAGACCGGAACCGTGAGCACGATCGCGTTCTCGCGAGCCTCGACGGGCTGCGGCGCCGAGTGGTCGATGACGCTCTCCTCCGACGCGAAGAAATGCACGTCCGTCGGCAGCGGCACCATGCGCTGGGCGGCGTTGGTGACGACGATCTCGTAGCGGTCGCCGACGCGCAGCGCGTGCATGTCGATCTTGCGAGCTGTCCGCGGCACGAGTCCGTCGGTCGCACCGAACTCGGCGTGATGCGTCGATGGCTCGCCGTCGCGCGCGCTCGCGACCGGCAGCGCGAGCGACAGCTCGGCCTTGCCGGGAATGCAGACGTCGTTGCAGACGAGCCACGAAGCCTTCGCGCCGATCGTCACGACGTCGCCGTCAGTCATCGCTGCCGGCGGTGTGATCGTCACCGGCAGGAGGATCGTGTCGTGGTACCCGTAGCTGATTTCCGGAGCATCGCCGAACAGCAATGGCGCGGGCCACTCGATCTCGCCGGCGGTGAAGCCCTCCGGCAGCGTCAGCTCGAGCGTCGTCGCCAGACCCGCGTCGCCGGGATTGCGCCAGTAGACGTGCCAGTCCTTCTCCAGCGCAATGCGCAGCCCGACCCGGAACGGCTTGCCGGGCGTCGCGGCGGCGTATTCGGGAACGAGCTCGACGGTGATGTGCGGCTGCGTCACGGGCTGCGCCATGAGCGCCGGCGAGGCGGCGCTCGTCGCAAGCGTGATCGTCGCGAGCGTGGCAGTCGCGAATGTTGCCGCACGCGTGAGCGCGAGCTGTGTACGTGGTCGTCGCATGGGTGTCCATTGTGAACGGGAGATACCTTCCGGACGAAACGGGCGCCGGCATAGTGCCGTCGATCAGTAGCCGAAAAGTTGCTCGAGGGTGAGCTCGACGATGCGGCCGTGACGCGCGAGCGCCGACATGTCGATCTTCTCGCGCGAGCCGAGCACGACCATCGCGAACGGTCGATCACCGAACTCCGACGCGTGGAAGCGCTCGATGTCGTCGAGCGTGATCGAGCCGATGCGCTCCCAGACGTCGCGGCGCACGTCGTGGTCGAGTCCGAGCCGCCGCATCTCCAGGAACGACTCGAGCACGTCGTGGCGGATCGTCCGGTCGTTCGCGATCCGGTTGCGCAGTCCGTCGCGCGCCGCGGTGAACGCGCTCTCCGATCGCGGCATCGTCCGCAGCAGCGACCGCATCGCCGTGATCGCCTCGTCGACCTTGTCGGATTGCGTGCCCAGATACGCCGAGGCGTACGCGGGCTCGGTCAGCCGGTCCGGCATGTCGTAGGCGCTGTACGTCGAGTACGCGAGCGCCCTCGCCTCGCGGATCTCCTGGAAGACCACCGCGCCCATCCCGCCGCCGTAATACTCGTTGAAGAACTCCACGACCGGCCAGCGCGCCGCGTCGAATTCGCCCGCCTTGCGCAGCCAGATCATCTCCGCCTGCACCATGTCCTCGTCGAGGAAGTAGATCACGTCCTCGGTCATCTCCGTGCGATCGTAGGCTTTCTCCGGCGGCACGTCGCGCAGCACCGGAGGCGAGGCGTGATGCGTCCGCAGCACCGCAGCGACCGCCGCGGGTTCGTCCGGACCGTAGTACAGCACGTCGTGGCGATAGCTGCCGAGCGAGCGGACGATCTTCACCAGATCGTCGGCGCGCAAGGCACGCAGCTCCCCCTCGGACATCACGTCGTTGAACGGATTGCGCGAGCCGTACTCGGCCCAGCTCGCCAGGCCGCCCCAGAGCACCGTCTGCTTGTCGAGCTTCGCGTCGGCGCGCCCCTTGAGCTCCCGCTCGACGAGCGCGTCGAGCGCCTTCTGGTCGGGCTGCACGTCGGCGAGCGTGCGCTCGAGTAGGGAGACCGCCTCGTCGAAGCGATCGCGCGGTCCGTCGAGCGAGATCCTCACCTCGTCCTCGTCGGCACTCACTTCGAAGTCGACGCCGAGTCGGAAGAACTCGCGGCTAATGGTCTCGGCCGACATGGTCGACGTGCCGAGAAACGGCAGCAGCTCGATCGCCGTCGGCAGCTCGCGCCAGTTGCGCTCGCCCATCTCGAAGACGTAGTCGAGCGTGAACAGGTCGTTCTCGGTGTTGGCGTGATGTCGCAGGGACAGGCCCGGCGAGAGCTGGACGGTCGAGATGTCGCGCGCGAAGTCGACGAAGACCGGCGCGACCTCCGGAGCGGTCGTCGCGAGCGTCGCGCGCGCGAACTCAGAGGAGCTCTCGCGGTCGAGCTCGACCGGCGTGATCGCGGGCTTCGGGACTTTCACGACCGCCGTATCGTCGCCGATGCGCTTGTAAACGACGACGTGGTCGGCGGTGAACCAGCGATTGACGAATGCGACGAGCTCCTCCTTCGTCACCGTCTCGGCCTCCCCCAGCCGAGCCACGTACCGCGGCCACGACAATCCCTGCACGAAGGCGTCGAGCATCGCGTAGGCCCGGCCTGCGTTCGACTCGAAGGCGCGCGTGCGATCGATGCGACGGTTGAGCATCACCGAGCGCAACTGCGACTCGTCGAGCTCGCCGCGCTTGAGGCGCTCGATCTGCGCGTCGAGCAGATCGCGCACCTGCTCGAGCGTCTGTCCCTCGAGCGGCCTGCCGCCGAGCATCGCGACCGAGTAGTCGTTGAGCAGCATGGAGCTCGACCACGCCTCGAGCACGAGCTGCTTCTTCTCGAGCTCGAGGTCGATGAGCCCGGCGTCCTTGTAGTTCAGGAGCTGGTCGACGATCTCCAGGATCAGCGCCTCGCGCGTTCCGGCGCCGGGCAGCCGCCGCGCGATCAGAACGCTCTCGGGATCGGGACCATAGACCGACTGCTCCAGCGGCGCCGTGCGCGGCGTCTCCGGCGCGAACATGGGCTCCTCGACCGCACGCGGCTTCATCGAGCCGAAGTGCCGCTCGACGAGCGCGAGCGTCGCCGCGGGATCGATGTCGCCCGCGATGATCACCACCATGTTGTTCGGCACGTAGTAGCGCTCGTAGAATTCGCGGATCCTCTTGAGCGACGGGTTCTTCAGGTGCTCGACGGTGCCGAGCGTCGTCTGCGTGCCGTAGGGATGGTTGCGGAAAAGTCCCGCGAGCGCGAGGTCGAACTGCTTGTCGTCGTCGCGGTCGAGCGAGATGTTCTTTTCCTCGTAGACCGCCTCGAGCTCCGTGTGGAACAGCCGCAGCATCGGGTTGCGAAATCGCTCGGCCTCGATGCTCATCCAGCGATCGAGCTGGTTCGACGGGACGTCGTTGGTGTAGACGGTCTGGTCGAACCACGTCCACGCGTTCGTCTCCCTCGCGCCGAGCGCCGCGAGCAGCCTGTCGTACTCGTTGGCGATGACGAAGCGCGAGGCGACGCCGCTGAGCGAGTCGATCGTGCGGTAGAGCCGGCCGCGGCTTCCCTCGTCGGCGGTCGACGTGTACTCCTCGTAGAGCGACTCGATGCGATCGAGCAGGGATTTCTCCGACGGATAATCCTTCGCTCCCAGCCGGTCGGTGCCCTTGAAGAGCATGTGCTCCAGGTAGTGCGCCAGTCCCGTGTTGTCGGCCGGATCGTGCTTGCTGCCGGCGCGCACCGCGATCAGCGTCTGCACGCGCGGCTCGGCGCGGTTGACCGAGAGCATCACCGTCAGCCCGTTCGAGAGCGTGTGCACGCTCGCACCGATCGGATCGGCGCCCGACTGGGCAAGGGCAGTGCTCGAGGAGAGTATGAGTGAGAGCAAGAGAACCTGGCGTTGTGTCATGTCCACGGACGAATTGCGATGCAGGGAACAGGGAAGATACTCCGTCGACGCCATGCGGGATCATCCTCTTCTCACCCCCTTCCAGGCGACCACCACGTCATCCTCCGAGCGAAGCGTGGGGGATCTTTCTTCGGCGGTAGCCGTGCCGGACGGTACCGCTACCGCGGAAGAAAGATCTCCGCGGCGCTTCGCTTGCGAAGATGACGTGGGCGCGGCGTTGGGGTCCAAAAAGCCCCACGCCCTATCTTTGCAGGATTCCCAAGAATATTCCGGAGACGGTAATGTCACTCCTGACCGAGCTCAACGACCGATACGTCGCCCTTCACGAGGCGAAGGAGAACGCCTTCTGGGCGCAGAAGATGGGGCTCGCTGGCTACACGCCCGGCGAGTTCGAGCGCAACGAGATCGCGCTCAAGGACTTCACCGGCGACCCCGCGAACCTCGAGCGGGTCCGCGAGGAGCTTCGCCGCGACGACCTGACCGAGACCGAGCGCGTCGGCCTGACGGGCTGGCGGCGCTTCTTCGAGGTGAACATCATCGAGTCGCCCGACGCCCGCGCGCTGTTCGAGCGCCTCGTCGAGCTCGAGGGCGCCCTCGACGGACGGCGTCGCTCGATGGCCCTCGGCTACCGCGATCCCGCCACCGGCGAGCTCGTGCGCGCCGGCTCGGTGCAGCTCGCCCTGATGATCTCGACCGCGCCGGAGGAGGCGACACGACGCGCGGCGTGGGAGGGACTCGGCTCGATCGAGCCGTACGTGCTCGACAACGGCTTCATCGAGATCGTCCGCGAGCGCAACCGCCTGGCGCGCATGCTCGGGTACGAGGATTACTACGACTGGAAGGTCTCGATCAACGAGGGGTTCAACAAGGCCACGCTCTTCGGGCTGCTCGACGACCTCGAGCGCAACACCCGCGACGCCGCACGGCGGTCGATGGAGCGGCTCGTCGAGGAGAACGGTCCGGACGCGACGCAGCCCTGGAACTCGGGCTACTTCCAGACGGGCGACCTGACGGCGATGACCGATCCGTACTTCCGCTTCGAGGAGGCGCTCGAGAACTGGGGCCGGCTCTTCGCGGCGATGGGAATCCGCTACAGCGGCGCGACGCTGCGCCTGGATCTGGTCGACCGCTCGGGCAAGTACGAGAACGGCTTCATGCACGGACCGATGCCGACATGGGTCGACAATGGAACGTTCCACCCCGCGCGCATCAACTTCACGGCGAA
>DATLHO010000326.1:0-14013 GCA_035539855.1 Kapaibacterium sp. (SeqCode)
CTCCAGATCGCAGTGCGTGTTGACCGAGATCGAGATGCGATCCACGTCCGGCAGGATCACCATCAGCCGGTCGCGGAGCCCGTTGATGCCGTCGAGCATTCCGAGCTGCGTCGGCATCCCGTTGATGAGTCCGAGCAGCTCGTCGGCGGTGAGACCACTGCGTACATCGTTCGTTTTCCGGACGGTTTCCGGGATTTTCCGGCTCCCGATCGGCCTTCCGAGATTGAGGTTCAGCAGGCCGATCAGCGCCCGTTCCTGATAGACGCGCCACCAGCGGTAGGCCGTCCGACGGGGAACGCCGGCGGCCCCGGCGGCCTCGTCGAAGGTCAGCTCCGGCTGCGTGCGGAGCACCCTGAGAAAGCGCGCGCGGACCTCTTCCGGGCGACCGCGGTAGACGCGCTCGACGTGCTCGAGCTCCTCGAGACTCTCGCTGACACTGCGGCGAACGGTCTTCGGCATCGGTGGGACTCCGGTTGTGCGGCCGCCATGGTAGCTTTTTTTCGTGCCACGTTCCAGAGAAATTAAATCGGCACTAAAAGAAAGTTCCGGCCCCCTCGACGGCACATCGTTTGTCCGTCAGGCGGCGGACGTCGCTCGATCGCACGGCAGGTGCGACGGCGAGGCCACCACCTACCACACGTGTTTTGAGGATAACGCCAATGGCAGATGTCAATCGCCCATATGTGAGCGGGATGTTCCGCGACCGCGAGAGCGCGGAGAGGGCATGGGAGTCGGCGCGTACGCGCGGATACACCGAGAACGACCTTGATGTGATGATGACCGACGACACTCGGAAGAAGTACTTCGACCGCGACGACGTCGTCGAGACGGAGCTCGGCAACAAGGCGCTCGAGGGCGCGGGCACCGGAGCCGCGATCGGCGGAACGCTCGGCGCGATCATCGCGGCGGTGGCAGCGGGCGTCAGCACCGTGGCGCTTCCGGGAATCGGCCTGGTCATCGCCGGACCGATCGCCGCTGCGCTCACCGGCGCCGGCGCCGGCGCCGCGACCGGCGGCATCATCGGCGCACTCGTCGGCTCCGGAATTCCCGAAGAGCGGGCAAAGGTTTACGAAGAGGGCGTCAAGAGCGGTGGGATCGTCATGGGCGTGCGCCCGCGCAGCGACGACGACGCCGACGTGATCCATCGCGAATGGACGTCTCACGGGACGGAGATTCACCGTTAGCAGTCAAAGGTCAGAAGTCAGATGTCACAAGGCGCGGGAGGCGAAAGCCCGTACGCGCCTTGTGACATCTATCATCTAACATTTGACATCTGACAAAACCCGCCCATCCCGCATCTCGACGATCCGATCCGCGATCGCTGCGACGTCGGGGTCGTGCGTTGCGACCAACAGGGTCGAGCCTTCGTCGCGCGCGAGGGTGCGGAGCATCTCGAGGACGACGGCGCCATTCTTCGAATCGAGGTTTCCGGTCGGCTCGTCGGCCAGCAGCAGACTGGGTCGATTGACGAGAGCGCGCGCTATGGCGGTGCGCTGCATCTCGCCTCCGGAGAGCTCGTGAGGACGGTGGCTCGCGCGATGGGTCATGGCGACCTGCTCGAGCAGTGCCATTGCGCGCTCGCGCGCCTCGGCTTCTCGACGACCGGCGAGCTCGGCGGGCAGCGTCACGTTCTCGAGCACGGTGAGGGTCGGCATCAGGTTGAAGAACTGAAAGACGATCCCGATGAGCGTCCGACGCAGCGTCACGAGCTGCCGATCGGTCGCGCCGGTGATCTCCCGACCGTCGATCGTTACCCGTCCCGACGTCGCCTGGTCGATCCCGCCGAGGATGTTCAGCAACGTGCTCTTGCCGGATCCCGAGGCGCCTACGAGCGAGACGAGCTCGCCGCGGGCGATCGTGAGGTCAACGCCGTCGAGCGCGACGACGCCCGACGGCTGATAGCTCTTGCGCAGTTGTTCGATCGAGACGACGAAGGGAGTGGTCATTCTGCCCGTGGTTGTTCAGCCTCAAAGATGCAACGCCCGCGCTCGGTGGCATTCCGCTATTTTCGCGTGATGCGCCGAACTCGAATCGCGATCGCACTGCTTCTGACGATTGGCTCCTGCGGCTCGCCGGCGCACGTGCGGACGACGCTGCCGGAGAACGTCGCGGCCGATCCGCGAGGTCTCGTCGGCATCATCGCGCCGGCGCCGACGACCGCGCTGCCGGCCGCGCTGCGCGCGATCGGCGTACCCTACCGGCTGATTCCGCCGGCCGACATCGACGAGCGGCAGCTCGAGGGACTTTCGCTCGTCGTCGTCGACGAGCGGGCCATCGACGAGCTGGCGGTCGCCCAGGCGCTGCCGCGTCTCTTCGACGACACGCGCACCGCCGGACGTCCATTGCTGATCCTGACGCAGTCGAACGAGCGCGGTGTCGAAGCGCTGCGCGCCAACGCCGCGCCGTTCGAGCCGAGACCGGTCGCCCATGGCGTCGAGCTGGCGGCTCCGCGCGGAGTCCATCGCGCGCTCGTCGCGCCGAACGTGCTGCGCGGCGACGACATCGCGATCTTCTCCGATCGCACGACGCAGCTCGTGCGCGGACGCAATGCCCGCGCGCTCCTCGCCGGCAATCTCGATCGCCCCGATTCCTCGGCCGCGCTGGTGCGCGTGACCTACGGCAAGGGCGCCGTGTACTACGTCAGCTTCGAGCTCACCGCCGGAGCTGCCGACGGACAGCCGGCCGAGCAGCGGCTGCTGGCGAATCTCGTCAGCCTCGGACCCGGCGACTAGCCCGGGCACCGCCGGTGGCTGCGCATCGCAGACTGCGCATCGCAGTCATCGTCATTCGATCACTCTCTTAACCACGAAGTCGGGAAGCGCATGGATCTGGAACTCGAAGACAAGACCGCAGTCGTGACGGCGGCGAGCCATGGTATCGGCAAGGCGGTGGCGATGCGGCTCGCGCAGGAGGGAGCGAACGTCGTGATGTGCGCTCGCGGGCAGGAGGCGCTCATGTCGACCGCCGACGAGATCGCGGCGGCGACCGGTCGACGCGTCGAGTGGGTTCAGGCGGACCTCATGAAGCCAGACGAGATCGAGCTGCTCGTCGACGCAACGACGTCGGCCTTCGGCGGCATCGACGTGCTCGTCACCAACGTCGGCGGACCGAAGCGCGGCACGTTCGTGACGCTCGAGGACCGCGACTGGCGCGAGGCCATCGACCAGGTGCTCATGAGCGTCGTGCATCTGATTCGCGCCGCGATCCCGCACATGCAGGACAGTCGCTGCGGCCGCATCATCAACATCGCGTCGGTCTCGGTCAAGCAGCCGATCGAGGGACTCATGCTCTCGAACGCCCTGCGCGCCGCCACCGTCGGCATGGCCAAGACGCTTGCCGGCGAGCTCGCACCCTTCAACATCCTCGTCAACAACGTCGCGCCCGGCTACACGCTGACCAATCGCATCTACGACCTCGCGATCGAGGAGGCGAAGATCCTCGGACTCTCGCACGAGGAGGTGATGCAGCGCTACCATGCGCACATCCCGCTCGGCCGCATGGGCCGTCCGGAGGAGATCGCCGACGTCGTCGCGTTCCTCGCGTCGTCTCGCTCGAGCTACATCACCGGCGCGACGATTCCGATCGATGGCGGATACTCGCAGGGGCTTCTCTGACGGCCGGATCGGCTCTCACGTGCATTAACACCGACCCATGATTCCCGAGCTACGACGCGCGTTCAACGAGGCGTTCAGCGAGCGCCGCTATCAGCGGTTCCTTCAGCGGCTCGATCATCGCTGTCGGTCGTCGATCCCCTTCCGGATTTCGGAGACGCCTCTGTTCATCCCGAAGGCGATCCAGCGGCAGTGCGAGGAAGCGGCGATCGCGCTCGCGTTGCAGGCGCACGACCCGGCCTACCTGCGTGTCTCCGACGAAACGCTGCGTCCGGAGTACACCGTCGCGAACCAGACCGAGCGCTCGACGTTCCTGACGATCGACTTCGCGATGGCCGTCGACGCCGGCGGCACGATCGTGCCGCGACTGATCGAGATGCAGGGATTCCCCTCGCTCATGGGATTCCAGCTCGCGTTCTGCGAGCTCGCCCAGGAGCATTACGCGCTGCCGACCGAGCTCGGCTACCTCAACGGCGGACACAGTCGCTCGGAGTTCCTGGCGATCCTTCACGAGGCGATCGTCGCCGACGAGGATCCGGAGAATGTGGTGCTGCTCGAGCTCGATCCGTGGGCGCAGAAGACGAGCGCTGACTTCGCGATGATCCGCGAGATGCTCGGCATCGTCGTCGCCGACATCCGGTACGTGCGCAGGATCGGCCGGCGACTGCACTACGAGGAGAACGGTCGCTGGATCCCCATCCACCGCATCTACAACCGCGCGATCGTCGACGAGATCGAGCGCCGGCAGGTGAGCCTTCCCTTCGAATGGAGCGACGACCTCGATGTCACGTGGGCGGGACATCCGAACTGGTACTTCCGCATCAGCAAGTTCGCCCTACCCTACCTCAACCATCCCTCCGTGCCCGAGACGAGGTTTCTCTCGGAGGTCGACGAGATCCCCGAGGATCTCGACAACTACGTCCTGAAGCCGCTGTATTCGTTCGCAGGTGCCGGTGTGAGCGTGGGTCCGACGCGCGAGGAGGTGCTCGGCGTGCGGCCGGAGCAGCGCGAGCGCTACGTACTGCAGCGCCGCGTGCAGTATGCCGACGCGATCGAGACGCCGGAGGGTCCGACGAAGGCGGAGGTGCGGGTGATGCTCGTGTGGCGTCCGGGCGAGGATGCGCCGCGACCGGTGATCGGCCTTGTGCGCATGGGCCGCGGACGGCTCATGGGCGTCGACCAGAACACCGGGCTGCGATGGATCGGCGCCGGATGCAACTTCTTCGAACCCGACCGCTAGCGGCCTAGACGCTCGTCAGATACGTCGAGAGATTCGTCGAGCCCGGCAGCGACAGTTTCCGACGGATCCAGTAGCGGTGGCTCTCGATGTTGCGCACCGACGTGCGCAGCAGGCCCGCGATCTCGCGCGTGCGCATGTTCAACTGCAGGAGCGAGCAGATCTTCAGCTCGGTCGGCGTCAGCATCGGAAAGCGTGCCGACAGCCGCCGGATGAACGAACGCTTGGACTGATCGAGCCATTCGTCGAACGTCCTGCGCGACGTCCGCCGCGAGGTGCCGTCACCGATCGTCTCGAGGAGCTTTTCGACGCGCGGTCGGGAGGCGTCGTCGCAGTCACGGAGTATCCTCACGAGCTGCTGCCGCGCCTGCCGCAGCAGTCGGTTGCTCTGCGCAATCGCGAGCTCGAGCTCGGCGAGCTCCTGCTGTTGTCGCTCCACCGTCTCACGAAGCTCGTTGGTCTGTCGCTGCCGTGCGTCGTCGGGGGACGACGGAGCGCCTGGGCGGCGACGTCGGGCCGGACGTCGTTCGCCAAACACATCACCCTCCTCAAGATCGAAATGAGCGTCCCGCCTGCCGGCTCGCTAGTCGCGGCTCTGCACGTCGGGAATCGTGAAGTACTCGTCGTCGTCGGCGTCGCCGGGTTGCGGGGCCGGAGACTGTCCCGGACCCGGATCGTTCGCTCCGGTGTATTCGGCCGTCACGACGACGCCTCCAAGATACGCGCCGCGCTGCTGGGACGGGCTAGCCAGAACGGATCCGCCGATGCGAAGCAGGATGCGCCCGATCTGGGCGGCCGGCGTCGATGAGAGCGGCATCCTGACCACCTCGACGAGCTCTCCGGATTCGAAGGGCGTCCACGTCTGGCCGTCGTCGACGCTGTACGCGCAGTTCGCACCCGTCGTCATCAGTGTCAGCGAGTTGGACTGCAGATCGCTCACTGCCGGCGACTGCGCGTCGAGGTCGTCGATCGCGACGGTGATCGTCACCCACCGATGCGCCTTTGCGGTGATGAGGAACTGCGCGGCCTCGGGCATGTCGTAGGTGATCTCGCGCTCCTCGCCCGGCGCGATCGCTCCGATCTGGATCTGGCTGACCGGCGTGACCTCGACCGGAATCGGCTCACCGGCGCGCGCCGTCGCCGCCACGACGATCATCCATGTCAGGACGCCCGCAGCCACGCGGGCGCGTTTCACCGTCATCGTATTCGGCTTCATGGTGCTGTTCTCATCTCGCCCAACTGGTGCATGATTTCGGTTTCCGTTCGCGTGCTCACTCATCCTCGCCCAACGCATCGGCATCGCTCGGCGTCGACGCGTTGTCCAGAGGAATGAAGACGAGCTCCGGCAGGGTCTCGATTCCCGGCTCGATCATCACGGTCGCCGGGAGCGATTCGAGTGCGAGGCCCATCGTCGCCAGCACGCTCTCGTCGACTTCGAAGCGATACTCTCCCGGGGCGACGCCGGTGAGCATGTACGTTCCATCGTTGATGAACTCCCCTTCGTACTCGGCGACGCCGCTCGTCGCCACCAGTCGCACGCGCAATCCCATCAACGCGGCGACCTGTCCGGCTCGACCCGACGGCAGGTCGATGCGACCCGCGCCGAAGATCTCCATCCCCCTGGCAAACGGGACCATCATCAGCTCGGCGGTGCCGCTCGAGAGCGCGATCTCGTGCCGCGCGCGCAGCGGGTAGAGCCCTCCGTTCGCGAACTGCTCCGCGTCGATCTCGACGACGAGCGAGCGCCGTGGCGGCAGCGTTTCGAAGCGCGAGCCGCTGGCGATGCGCGCACCTCCGATGAGCACCGTGGCCTCGATCGGCCCCAGCGAGACATCGTCGCCGTCGTAGGCGCCGTTCAGGTTCCGATCGACATAGCCGTGGACGAACAACTGCGCGCGCGAGGTCGCGTGCTCCTGCACGACGTCGATGCCCGGAGCCCCGAGCACGAGACTGCCGCCGAGACGCGACTGCGTCGTCAGTCGTCCCGCATCGTAGCGCGAGGAGACGCTTCCGCGCGCAAACTGCAGGTTCAGTCCGAGGTTCGCGCTGAACGCCCCGTTGCGCCAGTCGGTGCCATGCATCGCATAACTGGTGCCGAGGCTCAACCAGTTGAGAATCGGCAGAGTGACGCCGACGCTCGACTCGACGATCTCTCCGGTGGTGACATCGTAGCTGCCGCCGAAGCGAACCCGCACGCGTCGCCACGGCGAGAACGAGGCCTGGGTGCGCACGAGAAGCCGGCGCTCGACACTGCGATCATCGATCTCGGTCTGTCCGCGCAGGAACTCCATGCGGCTTGCGCGCAGCGACGTGCTGAGGCTGACGCCGAGAACGCGCGTCGACACCTTCGGCGAGAACTCGTAGCCGTGACGGTCCCAGCGGTCGACGTAGCGGCCGATCGCGCTCAGGCTGACGGGTCCGAGCGTCAGTCGCGACGACAGCGACAGATCGAACGTACCACGGACCACGTCGACCGAGTCGAGCCGCACGCGCACCGGCATTCCGTTGAGCGGGTCGAGCGTGAACGAGGCGCCGAATCGCCACGACTGCGGATCGAGTGTCAGCGAGACGGGCGTCGCGTCGAACAGTGCCATCCGCACGCCGATCGACGTGCGCAGGCTGTCGGCCGAGATCCGATCGACATAGGTGGCCGGCAGTCGCGTCGCAACGTCGACCGTGACGCGATCGTGGATCCCCAGGGTGATACCGGCCGATGCCGTCGCGGCCTGATTCGCCAGGTACCGGTAGGTCGAGCCGCCGAGATTCCACCGCAGGTCGCCGGCCGGCAGCATGTCGCCGCCGATCGCAAACGTCCGCGTCTGCCACTCGCGCTCGCCGTGAGGTCCGCGGACGCTCACACGCCGGGTCGTCACCGACGAGCGCATCGGCACCTCGAAGCTGTACGTGCCATCCTCTCCGATGCGAACCGCGTCGATCAGGCGGGGTCCGTCGTAGAGCTCCGCCCACCAGCCCGCGGGCGCCTCGCCGTCGATCGTTCGCGAGCCGTAGGAGTGCGGCGTGCCGGTGTGCGTCGAGCCGCTGAGCCCGACCGAATAGGATGCGCCGAGCCTCGACGGGCGGAATCCAAGGCTGATCGCCTGGAGCATCGGCAGTTCCGGCAGGTCGAGTCGCCAGGTCGCTCCCTCGAATCCCAGGTCGACGCGCGTGGCCTCGGAGGCTAGTCCAGCACGGCCGCGCAGTCCGAGAACGCCGTAGAGAAACGGCGTGCTCAGCGTCACGTTCCCGTAGCTCGCGGTGTGCTCCCCCATCATCATCGACGATGCCCCCCAGTCGAGCGCGATCGGGCCGAGCACCGAGCGGCTGAGCGCAACGATCTCATCGCGGACGCCCTCGGTGAGCCCGGCGCCGCGGCCGAGCCCGGCCCCATTCACGAGTCCGGCGCCATTGGCGAGCCCGGCGCCATCGCCGAGCCGCGCGTAGCGACGAAGCGCCGCCTTCGCGTCGACCGCGGGAATCGAGCGATCGGGCGGGATCGTCAGCGTGAGCTGCTCGGCGTCGTAGTCCGCGGCAAGGCGCAGTGTCCGGTTCAGCTCGTCGACGCGGATGAGCACGTCGCCGTCGATGGAGCGCAGCGCGCCCGGCGCAAGCGTGTCGCGCTCGCCGTTGCGCTCGAAGCTGTGCCGGCTCACGACGTACGTGAACGGTGTTCCCGTCGGTAGCTCGCCGCTGAGCGTGTCGCCGTCGGAGGAGACGGCGTGGATCATGCCCAGGTAACGGGCGATCGTGCGATAGGGAATGAAGAGCGTGTCGCCGGAGAAGTACGCGACGAGATCGCGCCGGCTCACCTGGTACATCTGTGCGGTGACCAGTCCCTCCTCCAGCCCCGCGACGCGCGTCTGCGCATGCGCGCACTCCTCGACGGCCAGAAGGCCGGCGATGAGTGCGATCACTATGCGCAGGAAATGGTTCATCGTGTTGGTCGTCGTCCGTTGCCGGTCACGTCGGCTGCCATGACGACGCTGTGGACGTGCTATCGAGCCGCGACCGTCACGGACTTGTCGCGGAGCGTGACGGAGAACTCCTTGGTAACCGCCGGCGCCGTCACGAGGTGGTCGCCGCTGTCGCCTCGCCTTCGCGTGGCGGCGCGGAGACTCAGCGCGTAGGTACCGGGCTCGAGATTCGGAAGCGCCAGCGGGTAGTCCATATCGACGGTCGCGACGATCGGCAGTTCGAACGTCGTCGGGCTGCCCCCGTTGGCCGGGGTGAGCGTCGCGAAGAACGTCCCGCGATACGTGCAGTTGCCCGAGACACGCAGACGCAACATCACCGCGGGCCCACCATCGGTCTGCCGCGCGTCGATCGACGTGAAATCGAGTCCCGTCGTCAACACTCCCTTGTGAAAGACCGCCGGGAAACTGTAGGCGTACGTGTAGTTGAGTCGAACACCGATCTGCGTCGTGTCGGGCTCGAGCTGCGCCGGCTTGTCGACCGGCCGGCCCTTGATCTCGAGCCGCGCGAGCCACTCACCATCGGCAAGGCTGTCCGGAGGCGTCGAGAGCACCTTGACCGCGCGCGAGGCGCCCGGCGCAAGGGTGAACTGGCGCGGGAAGGCACGCATCCACTCGACGGCCGAGCGCTGGTCCGGTGCGCCGGTGACGATCGTATCCTTGAAGGCGGCTCCGGCGGAGTCCGTCCGCAGGATCGCGTACATCAGGCGGGCGGTGACGACCATCGCCTTGTCGCCGGCATTGCGGACCTCGACCTCTCCGGAGGTCTGGGCCGGTTTCATGAGAATGCCGTTCGGCGATATGGTCAACTGCGCGCTGGCGCGCGGGCCCGTGGCGAACACCGCGATCGAAAGCGCGGCGATCAGCATCGGAAGGCGGAGGTAGAACATCGTTCGCATGGCAAGAGGGGATGCAGAGTGCTGTTAAGAGCTCGGCCGGACGATCAAGAGGCGTGCAGCGGGACAAGCCCGCTGCACGCCGCTGTGCGAGGCAACCGCACGTGAGGTATGAGCGCGGAATCAGATCGCCGGTGCCCAGTCCTCATCGTACCACGACTGCAGCTCGATCTCGCCCTCGTAGGCGCCGCGCTGCTGATCCTCGGTCGTGCTGAAGGTGCCACCCACGTAGACGTTGACCTGGCCGATGCCGACCGGCAGACCGCTGATGCCGCGGGTGATGCCGTCCTCCTGCGTGTCCTCATACCCGTTGCGGGCCGTCCACGTCGGCAGGTCCCACAGAAGAGCATGCTCCTCGTCGTTGTCGACGAAGCGGTAGCGGAGCTCCGGCGTCACGGTGATCATCGACGAAGCCTGGTTCGGCTGGCCGTTGACGTCGTTGTTGTAGCCGTCCGGTCCCTCGGTCGTCGGGTTGTCGGCGGCTGCGGCGGCCGCGGCGGCGTCGTGCAGTGCGTAGAGCACGATCGGCTCGCCACCGTTGACCTGCACCCAGATCAGATCGCCCTCGTCGCCGGTGATCTTGAACTGTGCGGTCTGCTCGACACCCTGCTCGCTCATGCCACGCTCGAGCGTGCCGAGGTTCATGTCACGAATGCCCATGACATCGAGCGGAACGCGGACATAGGCGGTGGCGGCGACGACGTCAAAGTCGCCCTCGTTGTACGAGTCCGCTCCCTGAGCCGAGGCGATGCCGGTCAACGCCAGCGCGCTGACGGCAAGTGCGAAGAACTTCTTCATTGTGAGGTCCCAATGAGATTGATTGATGAGTCCCGGAGGTCCGGAACGTTTTTCCATCGGGCGGCGGGCCCGTTCGGCGCTCGCGTCGGCGATGTTGGCCACCATCGTCGATGCGTTCCGAGGCGGGAGGTCCGTTCCCGTCATCCGCCCGGTTGTACGGATTCGTTGTCGGTCGGCGATTCTCTCAGCGTCCTCCCCGTGCGGTCGCCTGGCGGCCCGGGGAGTGTGTGACGGCGGAGTCGAGCTCCGCCGCCGATGCGGCACCACCGCTGTCAACGGCGCCGCGCTGAAGCCGCAGGTTGATCTGCTCGCGGCATTCGATGATCGCACGCACGGGCTGATCCAGCACGCTGGCGATCTCCGATTCCGAGAGCTTCAATCCCGTCAGCATCCAGACGTTCGTTTCGAAGGGCGTCAGTTCGACTCCGGCCCCGAGCGCGTGAGTCGCGACCTCGGCGGACGTCGTCTGCACCTGGTCGCGGAGTCGCTCCCACTGGACTCGCGTGTCATTGGTCGCATCGATCGTGCGGATGAGACCGCCGAGATCGCGACGGACGTCGCCGCGCCAGCTTCCCATCATCACCGCCAGTTGCACCCGCAGATGCTCCAGCGCCTGCCGTTGCTCGACGAGCACCGACTCGACCTCGTCGAGCTCGTTGCGCTGTCGCAGCACCTCCTGCTGCAACCACCGCAGCTCGTGGTGATGGTCGCTGCGGCACTCGTTCGACTGCTCTGCCATGACGGTCCGTATTGTTCGGGGAGGTGATCGCTGCGGGCGGCGCAGCGCATCGCGATCTCGCGCCACGGGTGATCTGCCGTATCACGCGCGGTGTGGGGGGAGATGAGGTTGATGCGCTCCTCGAATCGACCACGCCGTCGTCCGTCTGCCCATTGGCGACGCGTCGATATCGCAACGAAGATCGGATGGAGCGTGGGTGGTGTCCCTACTCCATTACCACTCCATTGCGACGCCTCAGATGGCGGCGAGAAACGTGGCGAGGTTCTCCTCGGGCGACAATCCCAGCTTCTTGCGAAGACGGTAGCGGTGGTTCTGCACGTTCCGCTCCGAGACGTGCATGAGGTGCGCGATCTCCTTTGCCGACAGGTCGATCCGCGTCAGCATGCTCACCTTGAGCTCCATCGGCGTCAGAGCGGGAAATCGTTCGGCGAGACGGCGCGTGAAGTCGTTGTGGACGCTGTCGAACTGCTGCTCGAACATGCCCCAGCTCTCCTCGCTCGAACCGATGGAGAGCTCCTCGAGGATCGGCCGCACCATCGACGCGGAGTGCTCGATGGTCGTCTCGACGATCCCGCCGAGCTGTTGACGCACCTCGTCGAGCAGCTCGCTCTTTCGCACGAGTGAGAGCGTGGCCGCGGTGAGCTGCCGGTTGGTTTCGGCAAGGGCAACGCGCAGTCGTTCGGCTTCGGTGCGCAGCGCATCGCGCTCGCGACCGAGCTGCAGCGTCTCGTGACGCACGCGAAGCTCGTCGACGCGCGCCTCGCACCGGCGTGCGAGGCAGACGTCACGCGCGGCGAGCGCGCTGCGCGTGTGCTCCAGGGCGCGGGCAACGCTGCCGGTACGCTCGCACAGCTCGGCGGCCAGCTCGTGCACGCGCCACTCGAGCTCAACCGATCGTTCGTCGAGCGCGGCCGTCATCGCCTCGTCGACCGCGGCCAGCGCGTCGACGAGCCGGCCCTGGTCGCGACGGACCTCCGCCAGCGCGAAAAGCGACGCACCGATACCGGACGACTGCGTGCAAGTGCGCGCGAGCTCGAGACCGCGCTCGAGGTAGCCCGCGGCCGTCTCGAGCTCGCCGAGCTGACGATACGATCGACCGATGATCACGAGCGCCTCGATCTGGCCAGCCTCGTCGTCGAGCCACTCGAGTGCGACGAGGCCGCGGACCGCGTGGTCGATCGCCTCGCGCGACCGCGACAACGCAACGAGCACCGACGCCGCGCCGATGCGGGCGCGAGCCTGCAGGTAGGCGTCATCCGGACTCTCGAGCAGCACGATGCTCCGCTCGAGCGATTCGAGCGCGAGATCGAGCCTCCCGCACTCCGAATGCACCGACGCAATCTCCATCAACGCCGCCGCCTCGCAGCGGGAATCCCCCGCGTCGATTCCCTCGCGAAGCGCCTCGAAGAAGTTCTCGAGCGCCGGCGCGTGCTCGCGTCGATGAGCGCGCAGCATTCCCATCGCCACGAGCGCGCGCGCCGCGATGCGATGATCGCCGATCGCGCGCGCTGCCTGCAGCCCGCGCTGATACGCGTCGAGCGACTCGCTCTCGCGCCCGCTCTCCGAAAACAGCCGCCCGATCTCCGTGTAGATCTCCGCGGCCTCCGCCGAGTCCTCGCGGACCCGCTCGAGCTGCCTGCGACAGCGTACGATTCGTTCTGAGGAATCCACCGGCTCGCGCGGCCCGCGCGCGCGGAACGAATGGAAGAGACGCGGCCGCGACGGGCCGGGCGCTGATCGCGCCCGGATTTTTTCGTCCACGCGTGAACCGTTCATGCGCCCTCCCCCCATGCCGCCAGGGCGCGCGCAGTGTCGCTGCGGACCATGCGCAGCACGTCCCTCGGTCCGGAGTCGATCGACGTGTAATCGCGCGCGGCGGGAGCGCCGAGCGGGTAGCGACGATGGACCGCGGCACGTAGCAGCGGCGGAAGACGGAATCGATTGTCGGTTCGGTGGAGGTGATTGCCGAGGACCGCCAGCACATGCGCGATCGATACGGCGCGCTCGTCGTCGCCGGCCGAGAGCTCGGCGCTCGTGCAGCCATCGCCCGCGGACAGCGCGAGGAGGACGTCACGCACGACCGCGCGACCACAACGGAGCTCGGCCATCGCGATCACGAGCTCGACGACGGCGTCGAGCGAGGTCGCGGCGAGCGCCGGCGACGCGTCGTCATCGCCGACACGGTCGTCGAGCACGCTCGGATCGAGCGTGCGCATCGGTAATGGCCGCACGACATGCTCAGTCGTCCGTGAAGGTGCCGAGCCGGCACGCTTCGTGGAGACTGTCGCGTCGTTCCAGCCTGTCCGGCCGACTGCCCATGCGTCGGCCTCGCTTCCGCCCGCGCGGAATCCCAGGTGCCCGGTATGGTGCCCTGAGCGGAGGTAGGAGTTGCCCGTATTCACCTCTTCCTCGTGCTCTGTCCTATGTCCCTGCCTGCCACCGGTCCGTTCGTCACGGCGATGGCGCTCGACCCTCCCGCTTCATGTCGATCGCGGATTTGCCCGCCGCGGTCGATCATGCTCACTACCCGACGCACACGTCACGACAAGACGACGCACGGCGTCGACACATCGGACCGAACTCGGGATTGCTGAGGGGAGGGGGGGATGTTTCCGAATTGCTTCGGGACTGCACGGCAGAACCAGGGGAAGTTGCCCGTTCCTCCACTGGTGTCATCGTGCGGCTCGAACTTAGCCCGCGCCATCGCGTCGAGCAAGGCCCCGTGCGATTTTTCCGACGCGGCCTCCCGCGACTGCCCCCTGAC
>DATLHO010000327.1:0-17591 GCA_035539855.1 Kapaibacterium sp. (SeqCode)
CTTGGGGGCCGGGCGCGGGGTGTGCGGGGTCGATGTGTCGGTCGGTTTGGTCGTGTTGGTCGTGTTGGTCGGATTTGCCGTGTCGGTCGGGGCGGCGGGCTTGGGTTCGGGGCGCTCCTTTTGCACGGGGGGGAGGCCGCCTTTGCGGACGAGCTCGATGCCGTGGCGATCCTCGGCCTCCTTTTCGCGCTTGAAGAAGAAGTTGACGAGCTTGCGCGCGATCGGCGCGGAGTGCGTGCCGCCGAAGCCGACGTTCTCGACGAGGACGCAGAGGGCGATCTTCGGCTTGTCGGCCGGAGCGTAGCAGACGAACCACGCGTTGTCGGCTCCGCCGCCCGGGGTCTGTGCGGTGCCGGTCTTGCCGGCGACGGCGATGTCTTCGAGCTTCGCGTTCTTGGCCGTGCCGCCCGGCGTGTTGACCACGTCGAACATCCCCTCGTGCAGCGGCTTCATGTACTCGGACGGGATGTTCAGCGGCTCCGAGAGGTAGTCGACCGGCTGCAACTGGTTCATCCGCTTGTTGCGCACCGCGCGCACCAGGTGCGGCTGGTGCCACGTGCCGCCGTTGGCGAGCGCGCCGATGTACGCCGCGAGCTGGACCGGATTGACGAGCAGCTCGCCCTGGCCGATGCCCAGGTTGACCATCACGCCCTTCGGCCACTTGTTCACACCGAATGCCTTGTCGTAGTACGCGCGCGACGGAAGCAGCGTGGGGCCCTCCGGTACGTCGAGGCCGAGCCGCTGGCCGAAGTGGAAGAACGACGCCCACTTGTTGTAGGTGTCGATGCCCATCTGCAGCCCGAGCTTGTAGAAGAACACGTTGCACGAGACGTGAATCGCCTTGCGCACGTTGACGGCGCCGTGTCCTCCGTGGCACGCCCACGAGCGCCCTCCGAACGAGAACGAGCCACCACAGCTGATCGTCGACGTCGGCGTGATCAGACCCTCCTGCATCGCCGCGAGCGCCATGAGCATCTTCCACGTCGAGCCGGGAGCGTAGACCGCCTGGGTCGCGCGATTGAAGAGCGGCTTCAGCGGATCGGTCATCACCCGGTTGTACTCCTTGCGGTCGGTCACGCCCGAGAAGATCGCCGGATCGTAGTCCGGCGCGCTGGTCATCGCGAGGATCTCGCCGTTGTTCGGATCGAGCGCAACGACCGCGCCGCGCTTGCCACGCAGAAGCTGCTCCGCGTACTGCTGAAGCTCGCCGTCGAGACCGAGCACGAGGTCGAATCCGTTCTTCGGGGAGATGTTGTGCTTGCCCTCCTCGAAGTCGCCCATGCGCTGGCCGCGGTTGTTGACCATCACGAACCGGTAGCCCTTCTCGCCGCGCAGGAAGTCCTCGAACGCACGCTCGACACCCGCCTTGCCGACGACGTCGCCGGGTATGTAGTAATCGCCGAGCGACTCGAGCTCGGCCTTGTCGATCTCCTTTGTGTAGCCCAGGATGTGGCTGGCGCGCAGGTCGCCGGCGAAGTTGCGCTTCGACTCGCTGACGATCGAGATGCCCGAGAGCTCGGTGTGCAGCTCGTTCAGACGCGACCACGCAGCCCGGTCGACGTCGCGCCAGATGCGCACCGGCGAGAAGTCGTTGACCTTGTACTGCTTGATCTTCGCGTCGATCGTCGCCGTGTCGGTGCGCAGGATCTTCGCCAGCAGCGCGCGCGACTCGCTCGTGATCTTGTTCGGCGTGATGTAGACGCTGTAGGACGGAACGTCCGCCGCGATCACCAGACCGTTGCGGTCGAAGATCGCGCCGCGGATCGGCTCCTCGGGAATCTGCTTGATGCCCTGCGCCTCCGACTTCGAGCGATACTGCGAGCCCTCGATCAGCTGGAGCTGGACGAGACGGCCGCCGAAGAGCACGAAGATCGCCGCGGTGATTCCGAGAAAGACATTGCGGCGCGTGGCCGAGCCGAAACTGTGGTCGACGTCCATCGAGCGAAGGGTTAGGAGATCATCATACTTCGTGGGGGTCACTTCCGGGGACACTTACCGGCAGCGACGAGCGCGTCTGAAGGGCCGCAAGATACGCTCCGACAACGGCCGATGCGAGGCCCTCGGCGGGTCCGGGCGATCCCGACGGTGTCTTTCCCGACGGTTCTCGCGGGCCGCCCTTCTGATGACGCCGGTCATCGATACCGATTGGAGCCGGTCCGGTTATGCTGGGGCTGCAGGGGATTTCTTAAGTTTGCCTTCCTCACGACGATCGCACGACAGCTTTCTCGGATCATCACATAGCATTACTGGCAATGAGCGTTCTAGTAGACAAGAACACACGCGTCCTGGTGCAGGGAATCACCGGGAGCGAGGGAACCTTTCACGCGTCGCAGATGCTCGAGTACGGCACCAACGTCGTCGCGGGCGTGACGCCGGGCAAGGGCGGCACCGAGTACAAGCCGGAGAGCTTCTCGCGGGCGGTGCCGGTGTTCAACACGGTGCGCGAGGCCGTCGAGGCGACCGGGGCCAATGCGTCGGTGATCTTCGTGCCGGCGCCCTTCGCCGCCGATGCGATCATGGAGGCTGCCGATGCCAACGTTCCGCTGGTCATCTGCATCACCGAGGGGATCCCGGTGCAGGACATGGTGATGGTTCGTGACTTCCTGAAGGACCGCAGCACGCGCCTGATCGGCCCGAACTGCCCCGGCATCATCACGCCCGACGAGTGCAAGATCGGCATCATGCCCGGCTTCATCCACAAGCGCGGTCGCGTCGGCCTGGTCTCGCGCTCCGGAACGCTCACCTACGAGGCCGTCCGCCAGCTCACCGACGTCGGCCTGGGCCAGTCGACCTGCATCGGCATCGGCGGTGACCCGGTCAATGGCACCAACTTCATCGACGCGATCAAGCTCTTCAACGACGACCCCGAGACCGACGCGATCCTGATGATCGGCGAGATCGGCGGCACGGCCGAAGAGGAGGCCGCCGAGTACGTCAAGGCGAACGTGAAGAAGCCGGTCGTCGGCTTCATCGCCGGCCGGACCGCTCCGCCGGGACGTCGCATGGGCCACGCCGGCGCGATCATCTCCGGCGGCAAGGGTACCGCCGACGAGAAGCTCAAGGCCATGCGCAGCGCCGGCATCACGACCGTCGACTCGCCGGCGTATCTCGGACGCACCGTCCGCGACGTCCTCGGCAAGCCGACCAACGGCTCGTCGGCAACGGCATCGAAGCCCGCGGCAGGTGCGACGGCGACGGCGCCGAAGGCCGCTGCCGCGACGGCCGCAGCCCCGAAGGCCGCTGCCGCTACGGTCGCGGCACCGAAGGCCGCTGCTGCGTCGGCCGCGGCACCGAAGGCCGCTCCGACGGTCGCTGCTCCGAAGGCCGCCGCCGCGACGGCCGCACCGAAGGCCGAGGCCTCGAAGGTCGCTCCGGCCGCAGCCCAGAAGGCAGCGCCGACGGCCGCCCCGAAAGCGGCTCCGAAGGCCGAGGCCGCCAAAGCATCCGCGAAGAAGCCGGCTCCGAAGGGAAAGCCGGGTCGCAAGTAATCATCCGGGAGCGACCGCCGAAGGATCGCAGAGGCGCACACACGTGCGCCTCTGCGGTTCCCGGCACGTTCCGCCGCAGCAACCACCAGCCCGGGGAACCCGATCCATGCAGCACTCGGAGCGCTTTCTCAAGCTCGTCGAAGCCGCCCGCCTCGGCGTCAGGGAGATCTCGCCGGAGGAGACAAATGCGAAGCTCGAGAAGCAGGAGAACGTCCTGATCATCGACACGCGCGAGGATCACGAATGGGAGCGCGGGCACGTCGCCGGCGCATTGCACCTCGGCAAGGGAATCATCGAGCGCGACATCGAAAGCGTCGCGCCCGATCTCGACCAGCCGATCATTCTCTACTGTGGCGGCGGCTATCGCTCGGTCCTCGCCGCCGAGGCCCTCGCCCGAATGGGCTACACGAAGGTCTCGTCGATGTCGAGCGGGTGGAAGGGCTGGCAGGTGCGGGGCTATCCGGTCGAAGGTGGGGAGTCGAGCCCGGAGGCATGAGCGCCGGGAAGTCCGACAACCGCAAGGCTTCATTCACTGTGCTATACGAATTCTGATTTCTCTGATGGAACGTACTCTCTGCATGATCAAGCCGGACGCCGTCCGGAAGAATGTCATTGGTGAGATCGTCGCGATGCTCACCGGCGCCGGTTTCCAGATCCGCGGCATGAAGCTCACCGCGCTTTCGCAGCGCGATGCCGAGAAATTCTACGAGGTGCACCGCGAGCGTCCGTTCTACGGCGATCTCGTGCAGTTCATGTCGAGCGGACCGATCGTCGCGATCGCGCTCGAGAAGGAGAACGCGGTCGCCGACTATCGCACGCTCATCGGCGCGACCGATCCGGCCGAGGCCGAGGAGGGAACGATCCGCAAGCGCTACGCTTCGAGCAAGGGCGAGAATGCCGTTCACGGCTCCGACTCGGTCGAGAACGGCCTGATCGAGGTGGGCTTCTTCTTCGCCGAGCGCGAGCTCGTCTGATCGGCCCGGCTAACCTGCGGCAGGCCTGCCGGGTTAGTGTCACAGCCGACGAGGCACGTCCGAGACGCGCCGGATTCTGCGTCAGTCCTGTCCCGTCAGCGGGCCGGGGCTGACGCAGCTTCGCAACTATTGCCTCGCATTGGCCTGCTCGAATTCCGTATGGTTCCTACGCTTGATCCATTCAGTACGACCGCGACGCTCCCTATGATGAACCGTTTGTTCCTCCGTGCCCTTCCGATTCTCGCCGCGCTTGCCCTCGTCGGCTCCGCGGAGGTCCTGGCGCAGTCCAGGCCGCTGCAGTTCGGACCGCCGCTGCGGCCGAACATCGTCTTCTCGTACAAATTCACCGAGCGCGTGCGCACGCTCTACGAGTCGGGCGGCGAGGTCGTCGACTCCGGCCATCGCGTGCTGAGCTACTTCGTCTCGCAGAAGCAGTCGCCGCTCGACGGCGGCCGCTGGCTCATTGAGGCGAACGTCGACTCGATGCACGTCGAGTACGTGCACAACGGGCAGACGGTCCGCTTCAACACGCAGGAGGCAGCGACGAGCACCTTCGACATCACGCACCGCGAGATTCTCGGACCGTCGGCGATCGTCAATCGCGTCGCGATGATCACGCTGTCGCCGTACGGCCAGGTGCTCGGCATCGAGAGTCCGTCGTTCGACTTCCTGCGCGAGCAGATCGCCGAGCCCGGCGTTGATCCGGTGATCCGCGAGCGCGTGCTCGACATGATCTCGCCGGAGTTCCTGAGCGCGACGCTCTTGCCGTGGCGCTCGGTCGCGCCGCTCGGCCGCAGCGTCGGCTTCGGCGACACGCTGACGATGCCGTTCACCGGCGTCCTCGATCGCGTCGGCGTCCGCGACACTGCGCGCGTCGTCCTGACGCGCCAGAACGACAAGGCCGTCCTGAATTTCCAGAGCGACTTCCGCACGGCGACGCGGCCGTTCGGCGCGTTCACCGAGCTGCTCGATCCGGTGACCATCGGCTCGACCACCGGCCACATCTCCGGCGCGCTCAACATCGACGACGACGGAGTGGTCGTCTCGGGATGGACCGCGGCGAAGGGCACCGTCAACGGCACCGTCTCGGGCGCGCCGATCGCCGCGACGGTCTGGCACGAGACGTACACCGAGATGATCGGGATGATGTCGGTGACGAACTGACCGACGGGACTACTTCGACGACGCCCGCATCGTTCGCGCGATGCGGGCGTCGTGCATTATGCCGTGCATATTTTTCGCGCGTTTTGCGGAGCGCTTCCAATCTTCCGCTGCCATCGCGTACATTGCACGCTATTGTTGGCCGAACCATCTCACGACAAGGTCCCGTGTCGCGTTGCGCCGGTCGGACCGGCGATTTCCCCATCAGCATGAGCATTGATCTGTACCGGAGCGCACGCGCGCTCCTTCTTGTTGGAGCGCTAGTGGTCGCCTCGTGCGGCGGCGATCGGCCGTCGGAAGCAGGCGGTGTCGGGAAGGACGCGAAGAAGGGCAGCGCGAAGCCCGGCGTGACGCCGGCTGGCGACACCTCCGCGGCGGACGCGGCGGCCCCGGGCGGATCGGCCGCGGCCTTCGCGACCGGCACACCGGTCTCCGATTCGACCGTGCGCTTCAGCTTCGGTCTGCGTCCGAAGGTCGGCGATCGCTTCACCTACCGGCTGCGCACCGACAACGAGACCGACTTCGGCGGCAAGCGCATGCAGGAGTCATCGGTCTACAACTTCACCATCGGTGTCACCGGCCTCAACGACGACGGATCGATGACCATCGAGATGATCCACGATTCGATCCGGATCCGCCGCGCCTACGACGCCGGACTCGTCGACAGCGTGGCGCGCACGATCGCGTTCGACTCGCGTCGGCCGGACACGAGCGTCAAGGGCACCGAGCAGTTCCGCGCGCTCATCGGCAAGCGCGTCAACATGACGCTCGGTCGTGACGGACAGGTCAGCGAGGTCTCGAACGTCGACCCGGTGCTCAACGCCATGTTCGGCAGCCAGCGCGACAAAGTCCCGCCGAAAACGTGGGAGCAGTTTCGCGAGGTCGTCAAGATCCAGGCCTACAGCAGCATCCTCGAACAGCTCTTCCTGAAGGAGCCACCCGACAGCAGCGTCGCCCCGGGCGCGGCATGGACCCGCACGTACAACGTTCCGGCGCTCGGCATCCCGTCGAAGAACACCGTTCGCTACCGCCTGGCCGAGGTGCGCCAGGTCGGCGGCCGACCGATGGGGCGCGTCGCGATGGTGCTGTCGACGCAGTTCCTCCAGAAGAAGATCGACAACGAGCTCGTCAGCGCCACGGTCGATGACATGAAGGCCGACGGGTCGGGCGAGGCGGTGATGCAGCTCGACAACGGCTGGCCGACGCGCAAGGCGACCACGATCGAGATGCGGATGAAGATGACCGGCACGGCGAAGGTCGGACCCGAAAAGGGGAAGAGCAACACGCTCTCGCAGGCGGTCGCAACGCGCCTTGTCGTCGATCTCATGAGCTTTACGGCCGGCAGCTAGCGCCGGCGCCCGGACGGGCCGGAGTCGTCCGGCGGCGCCCGATCACGCGGCAGCTTCGAGAGGAATCCACATACACCGGTTGCGCATTCATGGCGTTCGAGACAGAGAGAATCCGCGGGGCGATTCGTCCGCAGGACAGCGTCACGCTCGTGATCGCGCTCATGGGCGTGGCGATCGCCGTCTTCCTCGACGACGCGGTCATCCGGCTCATCGGCGCGTGTGTCGCGCTGCTCGGCGGCGCTGCGCTGTACATGACCGTGCGCCAGCGCCAGGATGACAACGTCCAGGTGCACACCCGGCGCACGACGCTGCCGCCGCCCGCGTTCAAGACGCGCGTGACCACCGACCCCGGCTCGAGCACCAAGCGCATTCACTTCGACGACTTCCAGGAGACCTTCGTCGCCGACGAGGATTCCGAGATCGTCTCGCAGCGCTCGTCGGCATCGTCGAACGAAGCGCCGCCTCGCGCGGAGTTCCGACCGGCGCCGGCGTCGAGCATCCCCGGCCTCGGCGACGACGGCGACCTCGAATTCTCCGGCGGCGATGACGGCTCCTTCCGCGTCGTGCGCGCGCCCGCCTCGTCGGGCACGACGCCCGAGAACACCGGCGCGTCGACCGGCGGACAGAACGCGAGCTCCGCGTCGATGCCGCCCATGGATGTTCCTCGCGGCGGCTCGAGCGGCGGCGATTCCTCGCGCGGCCAGGCCCCGCGCGGAGCTGCGACGCGCGCCGATGACTCGCGCGGAGCATCACGGAGTGACGCAGCGAGCGGCGGTTCATCGCGAGGCGATTCCTCGCGCGGTGATGCCTCGCGAGGCGATGCCAGCCGCGGCGCTGCCTCGCACGGTGATGCCGCGAAGGGCGGTGCGGCGCGAAACGATGCCTCGAGCGGCAACGCGTCGCGCGGCGACGGCGCGCAGGGAGCTGCGGCGAGCGGTGCGCGAGCGGATGCGTCCGGCGAGACGTCGCGACGCGATGGCTCACGAGGCGATGCAGGGCGCGAAGGCGAACCTGCGAGCCGCTCCGAGGCGCGTCTCGACACGGGCGGTACGACCGGAGCGACCGCGGGCACGACCGGCGGCGCGACGTCGAAGCCGGCTCCGGGCGCGGGAGCCTCGACCTCCGCTGTCGCGATCGACGCGCCGGCGATCGAGGCCCAGGCCGATCCGGAGCGCGAGGCGACGCTCGGTCGCAAGCAGGTGCAGATGATCCTCGACGATCTCGCGAGCGACGAGAGCGACGACGCCAGCGGCAGCGAGCCGCGCGCGGAGTTCGTCCGACTCGTCGGACAGGTGCTCAACGCCGTCGCGCGCAGCATGTCCGCGCGCTCGATTCTCTTCTGCTGGGTCAATCTCCAGAAGCGCCACATCATTCCGGAGGCGCGTCTGACGACGGGCGCCTTCGAGATTCGCGCCGGCGCGCGTCTGCCGATCGGCAACGACGTCATCAGCCAGATCGCCGAGAGCGGCATCCCGGAGATCCTCACCGACATCGGCCCGTCGGCCGAGGCGAACCTCATCTCGTACTATACCGGACCGGCCGACACACGCTCGTTCGTGGGCGTCCCGGTCTTCTTCCGTCGTGAGGTCGTCGGCGTGCTGGCGGCGGACTCGAGCGAGCTCAACGCGTTCGACGAGTCGGCAGTCGCGACGCTCGCGGAGTACACGCGGCTGATCACGGGACTGATCCGGGGATACACCGAGAAGTACGATCTGCAACTGACCGCGCGCACGCTCGAGGCGTTCGAGCGGATGCAGAACGCGTTCGCCGGCGCGGCGCTGACGCCGACGCAGGTCGCGCGCATCCTCTCCGACCAGACCGGCCAGCTCTTCGATCATCATTACGTCGCGGTCGTGCTCTTCGACGACGGCGTGCGCGAGTGGCGCGTCGCGGCCAGCCACAGCGGTCAGGGCGACTACCACGTCGATGGGCTCCGCCCGGACATGACCAACAGCCTCGTCGGGTACGTGACGCGCAACGCCGAGGAGGTGTACCTGGAACAGGTCGACCGCGAGGTGCTCTTCTCGGCCGAGGAGAGCTTCGCCCAAGGCGGCTCGTTCATCTGCATCCCGCTCGTCGGCACGACGCGCTGCTACGGAGCGCTCGCCGTGGCGCATGCCGCGGCCTCGGCGTACATCCCGCGTGACATCGACCTGCTTCGCGACCTCGCGCGCTTCGCGGCGATGGCGATCGAGGTCTACAACGTCAACAACGCGATCGAGAATCAGAGCGTCGTCGACGAAGTGACCGGCGCGTACAACGCCGAGTTCCTCGGCTCGCTGCTGGAGCGCGAGAGCCGGCGGGCGCGCGACTATCGCAAGCCCCTGTCGTACTCGCTGATCGCGATCGACATCCCGGCGTCGATGCGCGACGCGATGACGCGCGAGCTCGAGGACACGATCGCCTCGAGCGTCGGCACCGCGATCGGCGCGCTCGTGCGGCCCTACGACGTGGTCGGCCGCCTCGACGCGCGCACGTTCGGTGTGGTTCTTGTTGAGCGCAACGATCAGGAGGCATACCTCTGGGCCGAGAAGCTGCGCAAGGACGTGGCCGGCAGGATCATCACACACGGCGCCCGGAAGTTCTCCGTGACCGTGTCGGTGGGCATCTGCGACCAGAGCGATCTGCCCGGCAGTGAAACGATATCCGCCGGAGCGCACCAGGCGCTCGAGCGCGCGCGCACCGGCGAAGGCAACGCGGTCATTCTCTACTAGGACCGGCCGCATCGAAGGATCACCCGTCGGCGCTCGAACGTCGAGCGACGACGAAGGCTCGCATCGCGAGCCGGCACAACCGTGCGTCCCCGTCGCGAAGACGGCGCGGCGCGGACCTCCTTAGCGGCGACGCGCTCGTGCGTGTCGTCGAGAGGCGGCCACCAATCAGGCTCAGCATGAAACGAGAAAAGCAGTCGCCGCGCACGATCGAAAAGGTCCGCGACGAAATCGTCACCATCCTCACACGCCACGCGCCGGACACGCTCAAGTCGAACGAGCTCTCGAAGCTCATCGGGATCCCCGCGACCGATCCGGACTACGACATGGTCCGCGACGCCCTCGATGATCTCATCGACTCCGGCGAGGTCTTTCGCGTCAAGCGCACCTACGGCGTCGTCGTTCCCGAGACGCTGATCGAGGGACGACTGAAGATGCTCCGCGCCGGACAGTGGAGCATCGTCCCGGACGAGGGACCCGAGTTCGAGGTCGATCTCGACGCGCGCCACCTCTGGACGGCGCTGCACGGCGATCGCGTCGTCGCGAGGATCGTGGGCGTGACCGGACCGGGCGAGATTCCCCAGGGCGAGATCACGAGGGTCGTCGAGCGCAAGACCGACCGCATCGTCGGGACGCTCAAGCGCGGACGCGCCTTCTTCATCGATGCCGACGACCGCAAGATCCACCGCACGTTCAACCTCCACCGCAACGAGCTCGGCACCGCGCGCGTCGGCGACAAGGTCCTCGCGAAGGTGCACGAGTGGACCGATCCGTACTCCGATCCCGAGGCGACGATCCTCGAGGTCATCGGGCGCGCGGGCGACATGAAGGCGGAGATCAAATCGATCGCGCTGAAGTTCAATCTGCCGTTCGTGTTCCCGGATGCGGTGCAGAAGGAGGCCGACCGGCATCCCGAGGTGATTCCCGAGAGCGTCATCCGGCAGCGTCGCGACCTGCGCGCGCTGGACATCTTCACGATCGATCCCCACGACGCGCGCGACTTTGACGACGCGATCTCGATCGAGGAGCACGACGACGGCGACGTGACGCTCGGCATCCACATCGCCGACGTGAGCCATTACGTGACCGAGGGGAGTCTGCTCGACGAGGAGGCATACCGGCGAGGAACTTCGGTCTACCTGGTCACGGGCGTCATTCCGATGCTGCCGGAGCGGCTGTCGAACAACCTCTGCTCGCTGCGTCCGGACGAGGATCGACTCGCCTACACGGTGACCGTGCGGCTGTCACCGCGTGGGGCGGTCAAGGACTACGAGATCTTCAAGAGCGTGATCCGCTCGAAGCGTCGCTTCACGTACGAGGAGGCGCTCGAGGTGCTCGAGAGCGGCAAGGGGGACTACGCGCACGAGCTGCTCGCGATCAACAAGGCGGCGCACGTGCAGCGCGCGCTGCGTCGTCGCAAGGGAAGCGTCGACTTCGCGTCGACGGAGCTCAAGTTCAAGCTCGACGAGAACGACTTCCCGGTCGAGGTCATCCAGAAGACCGCGACCGAGTCGACGAAGCTCATCGAGGACTGCATGCTGCTCGCGAACCGCATCGTCGCCGAGCACATCGGCAAGGAGCGATCGAGCAAGCGCGGCGGCGCCGTCGCGCCGTTCGTCTATCGCATCCACGATTCGCCGCCGAAGGAGAAGCTGCTCGACCTCTCGAATTTCGTCAAGCAGTTCGGCTACTCGATTCCCGTCGACAACGTGCAGCCGTCGGACATCCAGAAGCTGATCGACTCCGCGCGCGGCACCGACGAGGAGGAGATGATCAACGAGGTGGCGCTGCGGTCGATGGCCAAGGCGGTGTACTCGGAGTTCAACATCGGTCACTTCGGACTGGCCTTCAAGCACTACAGTCACTTCACGTCGCCGATCCGTCGCTATCCCGACCTGATCGTGCACCGGCTGCTCAACGAGTACGCCGAGGGCATGTCGAACGACCGGCGGGCGCACTACGCCGGATCGCTCGGCGAGCTGACCACGCACTGCTCCGAGCGCGAGCGCGCCGCGGTCGAGGCCGAGCGCGCGTCGATCAAGATCGCCGAGGTCCAGTTCCTCAAGCGCCACGTCGGCGACGTCTTCGAGGGCCTGATCGGCGGCGTCATGCCGTTCGGATTGTTCGTCGAGCTCAAGCGCTACGGCATCGAAGGCCTCGCGCCCGTGCGGAACATGAAGGACGACTACTACCTCTACGACGAGCGTACGAAGTCGCTCCGCGGGCGCAGCAACCGCAAGGTCTACCGACTCGGCGATCCGGTGCACGTGCGCGTCATCCGCGTCGACGAGATCAGCTCGCAGATCGACCTGGCGCTCATCGACGAGGACGAGTACCTCGACGAGGGCGGAGAAGAGGGCAACACCGGAGAGTCCGATCGCGCCGCAGGCGTCGAGCGCTCGACGAGCCGAGGAGGCCGAGGCGATCGCGGAGGCCGAGGCGATCGAGGAGGCCGACAGGGTGGCGGACGGGCCGACCGTGGGCGACCCACTGGTGGCCGCAAGGTCGGCGGCCGCACCGACGGCGGCCGCACCGACGGCGGCCGCACCGACGGCGGCCGCAGAGATGGCGGTCGCGCTGACGGAGGTCGATCTGACGGAGGTCGCGGCGAGAAACGCCGTGCCGACGGTGGGCGCGCCGCGCAGGACGACGGCAGGGTACGGCAGGGCGGTCGCGGCGACGAAGGCCGGGCTTCCTCGGTTCCGCTTCACGGAGCGGCGGAGGTCATGGCGTTCCTCGATCAGGCAGCCGGCGGACGGCGCGGCGACGGGAAGGGACGTGACGCAGAGCCCGAGCGCGGCCGTGAGAAGGGCCGCGGCGGCAAGCAGCCGGCAGCGACGGAGGAGCCCAGGCGCGGCGACTCGAAGCGTGGAGAGACGAAACGCGGCGAGACGAAGAGGGGCGAGTCGCAGACGGGCGAATCGAAGTCCGGCGAGTCAATAAGCGGCGACTCGAAGCGCGACGGCTCGAAGCGCGACGACTCGAAGCGCGAAGGCTCGAGGCACGGTGACTCGAAGCGCGACGACGCGAATCGTGGCGACGCGAAGCGCGGCGACGCGAAGCGCGGCGAATCGAGCGTCGGCAAGGCAGCCTCCGACGCGAAGCGAGGTGGAGGCGGCAAGAAGCGGCGCCGTTGAGCTCGATCGCTTCAGCATTCTCAATGTCATGAAGAAGGGGAAGGACCACCGCGGTCCTTCCCCTTCGTTCGTACGCAGACATCTGTGTCGTCAGGCGCCGGCGAGAATCCTCGCGATCTGCGCTATGTGCACCATGTCGTGCGCGGCGATGAGCTCGACGACGCGGCGTACGGACTCCTCGCCGCGCTCGTTGTGCAGACCGCTGCGCTGCCATTGCTCCGGCGTCAGGCTGGCCAGCAGCCGGAGGTTCATCGAGCGAACCGCATCGAGATCCGCGAGGGCCTCATCGAACGAGGCATCGAGATAGCGCAGCTCGCGCGCCCAGTCGTTCTCGTCGTAGCCGTCGATCGTCGGCATCGTGCCCCCGATGATCTTGCGCATGCGGTAGCCGTGCACGAGATCGTTGTCGGCAAGATGACGCACCACGGCCGCGACCGACCACTTTCCGGGGGCCTCCGGACGGTGAATCGCGTCGCGCGAGCGACCGTCAGTCAGCTCCCTGATGCGGTCTACGAGCGAGCTCTGGACCGCGATCGGATCGTTGTCGGCGAGAATGCCCAGCAGGCGCTGGACGTAGCCGAGCGCGGGCGGCGTGTTGACGGTTTCCATGGTCAGTTCATCGGCGCCATTTCGATGATCGAGAACACGGCGCCGGTCGGATCCTGGATCACCGAGAACGTGCCGATGTTCGGAATCACGGTCGGCGGCACCTTGATCTCGGCCCCGAGTGCCTTTGCGCTGTCGGCCGACGCTTCGGCGTTCTCGACGGCGAAGTACGGCATCCAGTGCGGAGGAATCCCGGCCCACTCCTCGCCCTCCATCGGCATGATGCCGGCGAGCTGCGAATCACCCTTCGAGAGCGTCGTGTAGGTGAAGTCACCCATGGGCGACGGCTTGACGTCGTAGCCGAAGAGCGAGCCGTAGAACTCGCCGGCCGCCGGCGCATCCGGCGTGGCAAGCTCGTTCCAGATGACGCCGCCGACGGCGTTCACGTGCTGCGCGCCCTTGTGGTTCTTCGGCTGCCAGAGACAGATCTGCGCGCCGGTCGGATCCTGCAGGACCGCCATGCGGCCCTCGGTCATCACGTCGAACGGCTCGGCAAGCACCGTCGCGTTGAGCTCCTTCGCCTTCGCGACGGAACTGTCGACGTCTTCGACACCGATGTACGACGACCAGTGCGGCGGTACGCCCATCGCGGCCATCTCCGGCTGCATCGATGAGAGCGCGGCCGCCTGCTTGCCATCCTTCTCGAGCATCGTGTAGACCGCTCCCTCGCCGACCGGAACGTCGCGCGGGGTCCAGCCGAAGAGAGCCGTGTAGAACTCCTTCGCCTTTTCCGGGTTGGTCGTGCTCAGATCCCACCAGCAAAACTGTCCCGGTGTGAACGTGGTGTCGCTCATTGATTCTTCCTCGTTGGAAACGGGTGAGTGTAGGAGAAGTGCCAGCGTAATCGACCGAGAGTCGGGGTGTCGGCCGGCAGAGTGAACAATCGTCGGGCGATCGGTCTCAGCGCTCGAACGCGCCGATGACGTCGAGTCGGGTGATGTCGTCGACGGTTTCCTCGAACAGGCGCACGGCCTCGGCCTGGCGCTCGAGAATGCCGGCGCCATCCGAGGGCGTCGCGAGCCACTCGATCATCGAATACGTCCCGGCAGGCAGGTCGAACTGCAGATAGCGCGTCCCGAAGTCGAAGCGCTCGGGAGCATACCGGATGCGCAACGCGTCGACCAGCGGACGGAGCGTGATCATCTGGTAACTCGTCGCCGCCTCGACGAGCGACCCGCGATGCACCGCCTTGGTCACGAGGTTCTGAAAGAGGGGGAACCGCTCCCGCAAATCGGCAAGCCGGGCGCGCATCCGCTGGGCGAGCGCTGCCCGGTCGAGAGTCGCCGGTTGGACGATCTTCCCGCGATCGAACAGGATCAGCGGCATGCCGTGACGCTCGGGCTCGAGAAACCGCTGCGGGTTGCTCAGGCGCATCACCGAGTAATCGACCATCAGTGTGGGCTCGACGTCACGCAGCCGGTAGAACGACTGGTCGAATCCATGCCAGGTCGGTTGCGGAATGCGGAGCCTGATCTCGATCGGCGAGAGCGCCTCGAGCGTGCGCTCGACGAGCCCGAACGCATCCTCGACGTGCTCGTCGTCGACCACCGTCGAAAGATCGATGTCGGACCACCGATCGGTGCGACCCGTCGCGTCGCTGCCCGCCAGCCAGGCCGCGTGCGCGAACGGCGCCGCGGCAAGCGTCGCATGTAGTGCGTCGATGATCGTCGATCGGTCGAGCATGATCTGTCGGGACGAAGCTAGCGATGTGGGTGCGGAAGGGCGGACCGCCTGCGGTCCGGTCGGGAGTGCGCGGCAAAATACGACTGCGACCGACCTCGAGCGAACGGGGTGCGAGGTGTTCCGGGGCAAGTGCGATTGCGATCGGAGCTTAGGGCTCTACGCGGACTCTTCGACGCGCACTCTCACGTTCTTGTACGACGGCGTGCCGCTCTTCGGGTCGACGTGTGTGGCGACGAGAACGTTGGCCTCCGGGTAGTACATCGCCGCACAGCCGCGGGCGATGTCGAAGGCCGCTACGCGAATATCCCCCATTATGCCGGCCGACGAGCTGACCCGCACCCGCGCACCTTCGACGAGGCCCATCGCCGCGATATCGCTCTCGTTCATGAGGATTACGTCGCGCGTCGCCTGATTGCGATAGCGATCGTGCTCCTCGTAGACGACGGTGTTGAACTGCCCCTCGCTGCGGATGGTCATCAGCCGCAGCTCGCGCTCGCCGAGAGGATCCTCCGGCGTCGCGATGTCGAGAAAGCGCGCCCGACCATCGGCGGTCGCAAACGTCGGCGTGTGCCGCACACGCCCGTCGACGTGGAACTCCGCCTTCGACTCGCCGAGCGTGCCGACGTCACGGTAGCCCGGCACGACGTCGGCCATGACGCGACGGATCGCGTCGTGATCGCGCAGCGCGCCGAAGTCGATCGGTCCGCCGGAGGGCAGGAGGCGTGCTCCGATCGAGCAGATGATCTCCACCTCGCTTCGCATCTCGCCGGGCGGTGGCTTCATGCGTCCCTCGGAGAGCCGCACGAAGCTGAACATGCTCTCCTGCGTCGTCGCCTCGAGCTCTTCGTCTCGCACGACGGTCGGCAGGATGATCGACTCGCCGCCGTCGCGCGACGGGCGCACGCAGACGTGACCCTGGTTGAGCTTCGTATTGATGTGCACCGTCAGGCCGATGTTCGAGAGGGCGCGGCCCGCGTAGCCGAGGTCGGGATTCGCCGCGTAGAAGTTGCCGCCCATCAGCAGCGCGACGTCGACCTCGCCTCGATGCGCCGCGTGCACCGATCCGATCGAGTCCATCCCGGTCCATTCCGGCGCGACGAGACCGTACATCGTTCGCATCGCCTCGAGGAATCCGGTCTTGAGTTCCGGCGCGAATCCCATCGAGCCGATGCCCTGCACGTTGGAGTGTCCGCGGATCGGCAGCAGCCCCGCGTGCGGCCGGCCGACCATCCCGCGCGCCAGGGCGAGATTCGTGATCGCCGCGACGTTGTCGGTGCCGTGCTCGTGGTGGGTGATGCCCATCGCCCACATGAAGATCGCGTTGCGGGAGCCAGCGTACAGCCGGCCGATCGTCTCGATCGTCGCGCGCTCGACGCCGGCGTTGGCGGCGAGATCGTCGAGCGACTCTGCCTCGAGCGACGCGACGATCGCCTCGAACCCGTTGGTGTGTCTCTCGATGAACCCGCGATCGATCGCGCCCTCGGCGATGACCACTTTCAGGAGTCCCTTCAGCAGCGCGATGTCGCCGCCGATGCGCGGCATGACGTAGTGGTCGGAGACCTGTGAGCCGAACAGGAGGGACCCGGGAAGCGACGGGATGTTGAAGCGATCGAGTCCGGTCTCGCGCAGCGGGTTGACGACGACGACGATGCCGCCGCGCGCGCGGATGCGCACGAGCTGCGTGATCAGGCGCGGGTGATTGCTCGCGGGGTTGGCGCCGACGAGCAGGACGAAGTCCGCATGCTCGACGTCGTCGAGCGTGACCGTCGCGGTGCCGGTGCCGAGCGCGGCACCGAGTCCGACGCCGCTGGCCTGGTGGCAGTAGTAGCTGCAGTTGTTGACGTTGTTGGTGCCGTAGACGCGGGCGAGCCACTGCAGGAGGAACGCGGCTTCGTTGCTGCTGCGACCCGACGAGTAGAAGAAAGCCCGGCGCGGATCGGTCGCGCGCAGGGCCGCGGCGATACGGTCGAGCGCGGCATCCCAGGAGATCGGCCGGTAGTGCGTGTCGCCGGCGCGCAGCGAGACCGGATGCGCGAGGCGGCCGAGGTTCTCGAGCTCGCGCGGCGTCAGGCGTGCAAGCTCGTCGACGGCATGGCGCTCGAAGAAGTCGCGTGCGATCGGCGGCTGCATGTCGTGCGCCATCGCCTGGACGCTCTTCTTGCAGAACTCCAGATGGTGTCCCTTCTCGTTGGTCATGCCGCCCTGCTGCCCGCCCATGCCGACCGCGCAGGTCTTGCACGTGTTCCTCGAGAACATGCGGCGCCAGAACGCGACGGGTCCGCCGTACGCCCGCAGCGACTGGTCGAGACTGTATTTGATGGCGGCCCAGCCGCCGCCGGAACGAACCTTGGACATAATCGGGAGTGAATGGAGAGACGAAAGGTACGACGGCGTTCGCGACGAATCCGCGCGCGCTTGCATTCGAGCGATCGCGCCGTATATTCGCCGGCGCCCACCCCAGCCCCCTCCCAAACCCCCAGGT
>DATLHO010000328.1:0-2586 GCA_035539855.1 Kapaibacterium sp. (SeqCode)
CTTATTGCCATCCGCCGACATGCATTGAGCACTATCAAGCGTTGGGGGATGCCATGTCATTCATTACTCACCGATCTGCCATCGTTGCCGTGCTCGTCACGTGCGCGATCATCTTTGACGTCGGATCGACACCCACACTGCGCGCCCAGACGCCGGACGAGGTGCGCGCGCGGCTCGCGTATCTGCAACAGCAGGAGCAGATCATCCTCGACCAGCAGAACTGGTGGCTGAGCCGGTTGAACGACGGCGAGGTCCTGTTCCTGCCCGCCACGCCCGACATGCACTTCGTGTCCGCCGTGTTCGGCGCGCCGATCCTCGTCGACCGAGCGAGCGCCTGGGACCAGGCGCAGCGACTCGCCGTCGCGTACATCGCGATGCGCGCGACGAATCCTCCGACCGCGCAGCAGTTGATGGCCGAGATGGAGGAGGCCAGCCGACGGATGAAGGACGCCGTGTACAACACGCTGAATCCGTTCTTCGAGCGAGACCTGCAGGCGACGCGCGACGAGTTCCAGCGGTACATGGGATTACGCACCGAACAGGGACAGACGCCGACGCCGGGTCCGGCCGGGCGCGCCTGGTATTTCCGCCGCGCGGTGGTGGGCGCGGACAACACCGGCGTGAATTTCCAGTTGCTGGACTATGAAGCCAACGAGTCCGGGGGCCGCGTGCAGGTCCGCGGTCGCGTGCAGAATTCCGAGTGCTTCGAGACGTGGGAGATGAGCTGGAGCTTCGGCGGCGACATCAGTCGGCTGCAGGAGGGAATGGTGATCCCGGTGACGCAGAACGTGCGGCTCGTGTCGGCGCCATGTCCGTCGGCACTTCCGTCGTACATCGACGTCGGCGGCAGCACGCTCGAGCACGTGATCGCCAATCAGGCTCCCTCGGATGTCTTTCAGGGCGCCGTCGAGGAGCAGGGTCAGCGCTGCGCCGCCAACGGAAGCCAGGGCTTCGCCACGACCCAGGCATCGCTGGTCGTGCGCGGCAATCCCGGTCAGTCGAACGCGTGGACGCTGTTCCGACTGCAGATCTACATTCCGGGACAGTTCTGGGTCGTGGGATATCTTTACCTGGCCGGCGGCGGCTGATCGCTCGCCGCATGCGATGTTCGCTTCACAATGAACACACGAACCGATGTCCCTCAGCGCATTCAGTGATCGCGCGCAACAACCGAGCGACGCTGATCTCAGTGTCGCTCTCGGCCGGTCCGCCGCGGCATGGACGCGGTTGATCGCTATGATCGCCGAGCGCATCCCCTCGATCGAGCAGGAGTGGGGATTCACGAGCCCGAAAACCGGGTGGGGTTTACGACTGCGAAACAAGGGTCGCGTCATTCTCTACATGACGCCGGGCCACGGGTCGTTCCTGGCGTCACTGGCTCTGGGCGAGCGCGCGGTAGCCGCCGCGCGCGAGGCGGGGCTGCCTTCCGCCATCCTCGAAGCGATCGAGTCAGCCCCGAGATACGCCGAAGGTCGTGGCGTGCGCGTCGAGGTACGGAATTCGCGGTTGGTTCCCGGACTCGCCGCCCTGGCAGCGATCAAGCAGTCGTTCTAGCGTCTCTGCAAAAGGAGCCGGCGTGAGTGGACGATCGCCTGGCGCGGACGCGCGCGCGTCAGTGACCTGCGTGCTCTTCGGCCTCGGCGTCGGCCCTGGTGTGATGCACCGTCCCGTCGGCATGCTCCGGCGGCGCGTAGATCGTGTAGAGCTTGAGCGCCTTGCTGCCGGTGTTCCGCACGTTGTGCCGCATGCCGGCAGGCACCACGATCGCTGTGTCGCTTTCGATCGCCGTCTCCTTCCCGTCCATCACGATCACTCCGTTGCCCTCCTCGACCCGAAAGAACTGGTCGGTGTGCTCGTGCACTTCGGCGCCGATCTCCTCGCCGGGCTCGAGCGACATGAGCACCAACTGCATGTTCGGACCGGTATAGATCACGTGACGGAAATCCGGGTTCTTCTCCGTGCGCTCCTCGATGTCGGTGATGAAGCCTTTCATGGTGGTCTCCGCGTCGATGGTGTGTGCATGTGCGCCCACGGGTCCTGACCGCATTCGCTCAGGACCCGTGGGTATTGATACTGCACAGGATAACCGATCCCAAATCGTGCCGGTATCGGGAACTCCCCGATCCACGCACACGCTGCCACCGCCAGTCGATCGCGCGAGAGGCCGCTAGTTCCGAACCGGCAGTCCCGCCGCGGCGAGAACCGGTCGCTCGGTGAACTCGGGCATCGTGCGGGCATTCGTCTCGAGGAGGCGCGTGACCTCCTCGATCGCGCGCTCGAGCTGCGTGTCGCGCCCGGCGACGTAGTCCTGCGGCGTGATGTCGACGTCGATGTCGGGATCGGTGCCGTAGTTCTCCACGCCCCACTTGACGTCCTCGAACCAGAACGAGAACTCCGGCTGCGTCGTTACCGAGCCGTCGACGAGCGGGTTGCGCGGCCAGATGCCGACGACGCCGCCCCACGTTCGCTTGCCGATCAGCGGGCCGAGCTTCATCATCTTGAAGCCGTGCGAGAAGATGTCGCCGTCGCTGCCCGCGTTCTCGTTGGTCAGCGCGACGAGCGCGCCGCTGAGCGCGTAATCGGGAT
>DATLHO010000329.1:0-9974 GCA_035539855.1 Kapaibacterium sp. (SeqCode)
CATCGCCGGCGTCATGGCGGCATCGCACAACCACGACGCCGTGCCCATGGCGTTGCCATGGGCTGGAAAAGGTGTGCCCTACGGGCCCGCAGTCGGTGCCCGCCGTGCGTGCATCGGACACCGTATCCCGTGGGCCCGGAGGGCACATCTTCTCCAGCCCGGGGCATCGCCCCGGGCTTGGCATAGCCACGCCCCGGTCCGCCAATCACCGACGGCATTGCGACCGCGCACCGGCATTGCGACCGCGCACCGGCATTGCGCCCGCGGGCCGGCATTGCGCCCGCGCACCGGCATTGCGACCACGCACCGGCATTGCGCCCGCGCACCGGCATTGCGCCCGCGCACCGGCATTGCGCGCGCGCACCGGCATTGCGACCGCGGGCCGGCATTGCGCCCGCATCGGGCCACGCGACCGGCCGTCGATCGTCCGCTGCCGGCGCGCTTTTTCCGTACCATTGGCGTATGGAACAACACCTTGTCAACCGGGTGGCCATCGTCACCGGTGCCGGCTCCGGCATCGGTCGCGCGGTCGCCGAGACGCTCGCCACCGCGGGCGCACGCGTCGTCGTCTCCGACATCGATGTCGACGGCGGCGAGAAGACGGTCGCGACGATCGTCGAGCGCGGCGGAACCGCATCGTTCGTTCGAGCCGACACCTCGAGCGCGGAGCAGAACGAGGCGCTCGTCGCGGTCGCGGTCGAACGGTACGGGGGACTTCACATCGCCGTGAACAATGCGGGAATCGGTGGTCCGGCGGCGCAGGCGGGAGAGTATCCGATCGACGGGTGGGAGAAGGTGATCGCGGTCAATCTCAGCGGCGTCTTCTACGGCATGCGCTATCAGATCCCGGCGATGCTCGGCTCCGGTGGCGGATCGATCGTCAACATCGCGTCGATCCTCGCGCAGGTCGGCTTCCGCGGCTCGTGCGCCTACGTTGCGGCGAAGCACGGCGTGGTGGGACTGGCGAAGACGGCGGCGATCGAATACGCGCCGCAGGGCGTGCGCGTCAACGCCGTCGGACCCGGTTTCATTCGCACGCCGCTGCTCGACAAGAACCTCACCCCGGAACAGCTCGAGGGCATCGCGAAGCTCCACCCGATGGGACGCCTGGGCGAATCCCACGAGGTTGCCGAGCTCGTGCTCTGGCTCGCTTCGGAGAAGTCATCGTTCGTGACCGGTGCGTACTACGCGGCCGACGGCGGCTACCTGGCACAGTGACGCCGGCATGACTGACAACGGCGAACACCACATCAGTGAGAATGCTATGCCCCACACGAATCCGTCGGTCGACGAGCTGCGCGCAATCCTCGGGCGCACGCGCGTGATCGCGATGGTCGGCGCCTCGTCGGATCCGAGTCGCCCGTCGTACTCGGTCATGAAGATCCTGCTCGACGCGGGCTTCGACGTCATCCCCGTCAATCCGCGTGAGACCGAGGTGCACGGGCGCGCCGCGGTACGGTCGCTCGCCGACATCACGGTGCCGATCGATATCGTCGATGTCTTTCGTCCGGCGGAGACGACGCCCGCGATTGCGGACGAGGCTGTCGCTGCCGGCGCAGCGGTCCTGTGGCTGCAGCTCGGGATCACCAATGACGACGCGGCGGCGCGCGCGACCGCCGGCGGCCTGATCGTCGTCATGGACGAGTGCCTCGGCGCCTTCGTCAAACGCCACGCGATCACGACGTCCGCGTGAGAGCTCAGCGCGCGCGGGGTGAGGCTCGAGACGTTGACTCGCCGCCGACGGCATCCATCATCGCCTGCACGTGCATGATCTCGTCGACGTTGACGGTATGCCCCATCCCCGGGTACAGTCGGAGCGTTACCGCGCCGCCCAATCGCTTCATCACCTCCGACGTCAGCACGACCCGCTCCTTCGGGATGTGCGGGTCGATGTCGCTGCATCCGAGAAAGACCGGAGTCTTCGCGAGCGCTCCGGGGTAATCCCGTGGCGTGTCGTCAGGTCCGATCAGGCCTCCGCTGAGTCCCGCGACGCCGGCATACCGACGCGCGTTGCGCGCGACGAACTCAAGCGCCAGGCAAGCACCCTGTGAGAATCCGACGAGCATCGTGCGCTCAGCCGGTATCCCCGCCGCCTCGATCGTCGCGAGCACGTCGGCGATCGCCTGGATTCCCGAGCTGATCCCCGGCTCGTTCTGCTCCATGGGCGCGAGGAAGCTGAAGGGATACCATGTGCCGTCGGCGGCGTCCGGGGCCAGGTACGCGAACGTCGGCCGCGCGAGCTCCGGAGCCAGCGTGAGTATGCTCTGCGCGCTCGCGCCGCGTCCGTGAACGAGGATCATCGCCGCCCGTGCCTTCTCGAGCGGCGCGCCGGCGCGGAGCACGGGCCGCCCCTGATGTGGTTGGCGATCATCGCCCATGGTGACTCACTCGATCGGCTTGAGGTTGGCGACGATGCTGTCGCGATGGGATTCGAGGAATGGAGGCAGCACGACCTTCTCGCCGAGCGTCGCCGGATCCTCGTCGACCGCGAAGCCCGGTCCGTCGGTCGCGATCTCGAAAAGGATGCCGCTGGGCTCGCGGAAATAGAGACTGCGGAACCAGAAGCGATCGACCTCGCCGCTGTTGGGGACGCCGAGCTCCGTCAGACGCCGACCCCACGCGTGGTACTCCTCCTCGGTCGGCGTGCGGAATGCGACATGGTGCACGCCGCCGGCGCCCTGCCGCGCGTTCGGAAGCTCGGGCTGGACCGCAACGTGCAGTTCGGCGTGGGCTCCGCCGGGTCCCATTTCATAGACGTGGACGTCCGTGTCAGACGACCCCGGTGCTGTGTATTCGCGAACGGAGCGCATGCCCATCACCTGCGTGAGCACCGCCTCGGTCTGCGCGAGTGCGGGAACGCTCAGGACGATCGGCCCGAGTCCCTTGATCTGGTGTTCGGCCGGCACGGGACTTCGCTCCCACGGAACGCCGGACTCAGGATCGCCCGCGTCGTCGACCAGTGCGAGACGCTGGCCCTCGTGATCCTCGAGCTCGATGGTCGCGCGTCCGTCGACCTCGGTGATCTCGCCGGCCGTGACCCGCTTGTCGCGCAGATGCCCGGCCCACCATTCGAGCGCGGCCTCGCCGCCGACGCGGAACGACGTGCGCGTGATGCTGCGGGTGCCGCGCGACTCGCGTGGCATCGGCCAGTCGAAGAACGTGATGTCGGTGCCGGGCGTCCCCTTCGCGTCGGCGTAGAACAGATGGTAGGCGCTGACATCGTCCTGATTGACGCTGCGCTTGACGAGGCGCAGTCCGAGCACCTGGGTATAGAAGCGGTGGTTGTCGCGAATGCTCGCCGAGATCGCTGTGAGGTGGTGAATGCCGATCAGGTCCATCGTCGTGGTCTCCCGTGTTGAACTCGCTCGGGGCGGATCGGCCGAATGTAGCGAAGTCGGCGTTGCCAACATCGGGGCGGCATTGCGACGCCCGCATTACCGGGGTCGGCGGCGGCGTTGCGACGCATGCATTGCCGGGGCCGGCATCCCCGACGTTACACGCACCCATCCCCGCGTGTCTTCCTTCCGATCGGTCGGACACTCTTCACGTTCTCTCATACCAATGCGATCACGATTCCTCCTCGCCATCGTCCTTCTCGTGTGCCTGCCCGCGATCGCCGCGGCGCAGGAGACACTCGTGCCGATCGACTCGGCCGGGTCGCTCGATCGCATCGATGCCGAGCTCGAGGCGAAGCTCGTGCTCTTTCCGGAGACCGCGGGATTCCGCGAGGCGCGGCTCTATGCGCTCTCCGACGGGTCGTTCGTGCTCGAGGTCTCCTTCGAGCGCGACGGCCGGCAGGGACGCGAGCGACGGCCGTTGAGCGCCGACGCCGCCCGCGGCTTCCGCCAGCGCGTCACCGAGGCGCTCCGCACGACCGCATCGGTGACCCTCGACCAGCAGGGACGCGCTCTCTACGTCACCGGCACCACCGTGCTCGGCCTCGGCTACTACGGTCCGGCCGCGATCATCGCCACCGACGCCGAGGACAAGGGCGCCGTCGCCGTCTACATGCTGACAGCGGCGACCGGGTTCTTCGTGCCCTACCTCGTCACGCAGCACTCGCAGGTCACCAAGGCCCAGGCGAAGCTGAGCCTGTACGGACTGGCCGCCGGCGCCCTGCATGGTCACCTGCTGTACATGCTCGGCGGCGGAGACTATGACTTTAACGACGAACAGGTGGCGTTCGCATCGAGCATCGGCGTCGGCCTGGCGGAGGGAATCGCGGGATACTATCTCGCCGGCGCGCACAACCTGAGCGAGGGAAAGGTCGACGTCATCGCGAGCCTCGGGACGTTCGGTCTCGGCTTCGGCGCCGGCGCGACGTTCCTCGCCGACGGAGAGAGTTCCGGCGCCGTCAGTGCCGGCATGCTCCTCGGCACAGTCGCCGGCTTCGTCGCCGGCAACACCGTCGCCAACATGCAGAACTACAGCTCCGGCGACGCGACGGTGATGACCACCGCCGGCGTGGTCGGCGCGTGGGTTCCGGTCGGGATCCTGATGGTCGGTGGTCTCGAGGCCGATACCGATGGCGACGCGAAGATCTACACCGCCTCGGCGATGGCGGGGGCCGCCGGAGGCATCATCCTCGGTCACAACCTCGTCGGCGGACGACAGTTCACCGACGCACAGGGCAACTACGTCGCGCTCGGCACCGCCGCGACCACCGCGCTCGGCCTCGGCCTTGCATACCTGCTGAGCCCCGACGACGGCGACTACAAGCTCTTCGCCGGCTCGGCACTCGTCGGCAGCGTCGGCGGCTTCGCGCTGATGTACACGCTGCTCGAGGACGACGCTCCGCGCGAGATCGGCGCCAGCCTGCGCTTCGACATCTCCCCCGCGGCAATCGGCGCCTTCGCGATGGGCCGACGTCCCACCGGCACCGCCAGCGTGCCGATGGCGGGCATGAGCTACCGGTTCTGAGCGCTCGATCTCCGCACGATTCGAGCAAACACGACAGGGCCGATGCACTCCCAGGCTGCATCGGCCCTGCACGTCCGCACCCACGCGTTATTTCTTCTTGCGTCCCGCCGGAGGCGCCGTCGTCTCCTTCTTCGAACGGGGACTGTCTCCCTTGATCGCCTCGACCAGCGCGCCGGTCTCGATGAATCCGTCGAGGTCCTTCGCAAGCCTGCCGAGCACTTCCGTCTGCTCCGCCTGCTCCTCGTCGATCTCCTTCGCACGCTTCTTCGCCGCCGCGGTGATCGCCTCGACGCGCGCGCCGAGCTCGGGATGCTCCTTCATCGCGACCTTCAACGCCGGCGACTTCAGCGCCTCGAGCGTGCGGTCGACCTCGACCTTCCTTCGCTCGGCACCGGAGCCGAGCTTTGTCTTCAGCCGTGTGAGCGAGCCGCGCAGTGGAGCGTCGGCGTCGATCGGGCCGATCTTCAGCTTCTCCCCTTTCGCGAGATCGGCGAGTGATTTGTCGATCCTGTTGATGGATTTCATTGCTCTATCGTTCGTTGATCAGTGTCGGTTGTCCGCTCAACTGCCGATGACGTTCAGCGCGCTCCACGGCGCCGGCAGCGGCGCGTTGTTGAGCTCGACCGAGCCGCTGACGATGTTCCCGAGCACCGTGAATGCGCCGGCATCGGGCACGACGAGCGACAGGCCCGAGACATCGTCGAGTCCCTGCAGGTAGTTCGCGCTCGCGATGATCGCGCCGGCGGAAAGCTGCACAACCGGCACGCGCGCGCCGGCCAGGTGGAAGCAGCGGTTGTCGGAGAACGTGCAGGGTCCGGTCGAGAGCATGCGTGCCTGCGAGCGCGCGCCGTAGCCTTCGAGCAGATTGCCACGCACGCCTACGGCCTCGGCGAGCGTCGGCAACAGCACGACCTTGCCCGCGAAGATCGCGAGCACCGATCCGGTCGTCCGCCGTCCCGTCGTCGGATCGGTCGTGTCGGCCGCACGCGTCATCACGATCCGGCCGATCGACTCGGTCTTCGACGCACCCGTGCGGATCGCGAGCGCCACCCACTGCGAGCCATCCTCCTGCGGAGCCTCGCCGCCGCTGCGACGCACGGCGTTGTCGGAGACGTCGACGCGGGCGAACGGTCCGATCACGTCAATGCCGACCGAGCCGCGCAGGAAGCCCTCGCGCGGTCCGACGTCGACCAGCTCGTTGCCGGCGATGCGCACCGAGCGACAGAGCGCCGCCTGGATGCCCGCGCGCGCCTCGGCCTGCGCGGCCTCGAGTCCGAGCCCGCTGATCGCGTTGCCGACGATCATCGCGCGCTCGACGCTCACGATCCTGATTCCGACGACCTCGCCGGTGATCTTCTCGCCGTTCGGCGCGAGATCGAGCAACTGGTTGTTGTCGATCGCCAGATCGCCCGCCTCCGCGTCCTCGTCCATCACGATTCCCGCCCCCGTCGACTGCAGGACGTTCATCTTGATGAGCGCCGAGCGAATCGTTCCCTCGATCGCAATCCCCGCTCCACTCATGCGCGAGACGCGGTTGCCGACGACGATCGCGCGATCGATTCCCGATTTGTCGAGACCGCTGCGCAGGAGGATGCCGGGTCCCTCCTGCTCGTCGCCCATGGCGCTGATGTCGTTGTCGCGCACGCGCACGTCGTCGGTGCCGGCGACGATGCCCGTCGCGCGCACGGCGATGAGGTTCGAGGCGATGTCCATGCGCGAGCCCACCGCGAACTCGCCGGCCGGCGAGCCGCTCGTGTCGCTCTGCGGGAGCATGTCGCTCGAGAGCACGACGCCGGTCGCGGCGATGCCTGCGATCGAGCAGCCGATGATCGTGTTGCGCTCGATGCGCGTGTCGCCGGCGTGCAGGCTGAAGCCCGTCAGTCCGACGCCGACGCGCGTCGCGGCGATGTAGTTGTCGGCGATCGCGAGACCGGCGCTCAGCAGGTATCCCTGGTTGTCGACGAGCGCGGTCGTGAGCTTCGCCTCGCCGGCGATCGTGGCGATGCCCGATCCGGCGAGCATGAGGTTGTCGCGCAGCGTCGTGATGAAGAGGAAGCCGCCGAGCGCGATCGCCGGCGTGCTCGTCGAGCGGAATCCGCCCTGCGCCAGCATGCAGCGCCGCACGGTCGTGTCGATCGAGTTGCGCAGGAAGATCGGCGGACCGGCCGGCGTGCGCGCGGTGATCGCCAGCAGCAGCGCGAGCATGTGCGCGCCACTCTGCGCCGCGGCGTCGTCGAGCTTCGCGCGGTCCTCCTCCGGAAGCGTCGTCGTGACGACGGCGAGCTCCTCGATGGTGACGTTCGTCGAGTTTTCGACGACGATCGCCGGACCTTCTCCGCCGCCGATGAGCAGCGTCTGCCAGCCCTTGCCGATCAGGCGCAGCGAGCGGCCGCGCGTGATGCGCAGAGGCGTGTCGCCGAGGTCGTAGATGCCGGGAGCGAGACAGACCTTGCCGCCGGTGTCCTTGACCTCGTCGATCGCGCGCTGGATCGTGAGCTCGCCGCTGGCGTGCGACTCTGGCGAGACACACCGATCGCAGTCGCAGCCCTCGCCGCCGAGCTCCGGCGGCCAGAGCTCGCGGCAGTCGCTCTCGGTGCCCGGGAAGGTCACCATCGCCAGGCGCGCGTAGTGATGATGGATTCCCCGCGGCGCGGCCTCGTCGAGCTCCTCGACCGAGGCGTCGATCGTGCGCGCGGCGAAGACCCAGTAATCGCCCACGCGGAAGCGTCCTCCCGCCGCCGCGATGCCGAACTCGATGCTGACTCCGTCCTCGAGCACGAGCTCGGTCGCCGCCGCGGGCACCGTCAGCACGCCCGTCGTGGCGTCGACGGGCGCGACCTCGTTACCGTCGACGTCGCGCAGCGTCTCGCTCTGATCCCACCGCCGCACGCGCGTGTGCCGGTCGGGATCGGTGAGGTTGTCGATGCCGCTGGTCGGGAACGCACCGGCGGGCAGCGCCGTCTCGAGCGTGATCGTCGCCTCGGTGTCGTCGACGTCGGCGACGAGCGCCATCACGCCCGGCTCGCCGGCGAGCTCGCGCCAGTCGTCGGTGATCTCCACCCAGTCGCCCTGATCGAACCGCAGCACGCCGTCGCGTCCGGTGCGCGTGACCGTGAGCACGCGGCGGTCGGCGCTGACGGCGGTCACCGCGCTGGCGACCGCGCCGTTGTCGCGCGACCACTTGAACGTCGCGATGCCGGGAGCTCCGCCCTGGTGAATCTCGACGCGATAGAGTCGGTTCTCCTGCCCGCGAAATCCGCCGGTCGGCTGCAGGTAGCAGGGATCCTCTGAATCGGGCACGCCGACCGCGCCGGTCGTCAGGCGCCCGTCGGAGGGACGCGTCAGCTCGCTCCAGCCGGGGATCTCGCCGTCGGGCGTGGCGCACGTAACCGTGCGGGCGTCGAGGGCGTGGAGCCGGACCTGCCACACGGTCTGCAGGCGCGTGGTCGTGTCGACGCCGACCGCTTTCTCGATCACGTCGGGATCCTCGAGCCACGTCACCTCGCGCTGCCAGACATCGACGTAGACGACGTGCGGTCCGCCGCCGGTCGGCAGCGCCGGAGGATTCGGCAGCCACGGCTGCGCGGTGTACGGCACGGGATCGGGCGTGCTCATCTCCTCGAGCACGGGGTCGAAGGCGGGCTCCCCCGTGCCATGGTTCTCGGCGAGCAATCCGTCGACGTACATGCGTCCCGGACCGATCGTGAACGTTCCCCCGGAGGCCTCGATCAGGAAGCCGTCGGGCGTCTCGCGCGGAACGACGGCGCGGCCGATGATGTCGATCGTCTCGGCACGCAGCCGGCGCCCGACGATCTCCACCAGCTCGTTCCAGTCGGCGTCGAGCTGCACGCGTCCCTGTTGCATCAGGACGCCGGAGTGGTTGTCGCGGGGGTCGAACGTGAATCGGGTGTAATCGCCTCCCATGGCAGAGCTCTCTCGTTCGGAAATGACGTGAAATCAGGTGACCCAGATGATGCCGGGCTCGAGCCCGACCGGCAGATACTCCTCGAGCCGGATCCGGAGATTGGCTTCGCGGAGCGGACCTCGCTGGCTGCAGAATGCTCCCATCTCCGACCCGTCCTCGGCGCCGGTGCCGATCTCGACGGGCGAGCGCGCGCGCAGCTGCGCGTACTCGGGACGGCCGTACTCGCGCGTCGCGAACGACGGACGCAGACGCTCGCCGACCGCCGCGCGGATCGCCGCGCGTGCCGCGTCGTCGAGCAGCGGATCTCGCGCCGCCGCCGCATCGACCGCGGCCTGCGCCGCGAGGTCGGGCTGGCAGCGGTAGCGCCGGGGCGCACGCGATCCCGGCGTCAGATAGCTGAAGCGAACGCATCCCTCCTGCGTCCGCACGACGCGCAGCACGTCGTCGAAGATCGATTCGCTCGCCTCGACCGAGCGCAGCCGAACCGCGCCGAAGAACGTCGAGCGCTCGACGATCGCGTGCGGTCCCTCGGCGTCGGCCGCGGAGCCGATCGCGGTCGCGCCCAGGCCGTCGACGATGCCGTCGGTGATCCTCAGCGACGCCACGTGCTCGGGCAGACGCAGCGGACCGGTGATGCTCGCCGTGAGCTCGAGCTCGAGCTGGTCGTTGAAGCGCTCGGTCGCACCGTCTTCGGCCGCGACGACCAGACTCGGCTCGGTCGTCGCGGGCGTGCCGTCTGCGCCGAGCGCGCAGCCCGGCACGAGCGTCGTGTGCACGATCTCGAGTCCCCCGAGATCACCGGTCACGCGCACGAAGCCCTCGACGAGAAGCCCGCTCAGTCGCAGCGCGCCCTGACGGTCGGTGTTCGTGGGATCCTCCGGCGCGAGCACCGCGACCTCGAGTCCGGTCGCGTCGGTCTGCAGATGCGGGCGCTCGCCGTCGGCGGCCTCGATCGCGAGCCAGCGCTCGTTCGCCAGCGCGATCGTCACCGGCAGCGCGTAGCTGCGGCTGTCGAGGATTCTGATGATGGTGTTCGGCCGCGCCTCGGGCGCCGCGGTCTCCCACGCGGTGATCGCGTCGACGACGGACGTGTGCGTCACCGCCGGCTCGCCCGGCGCGCTCACGCCGT
>DATLHO010000330.1:0-43255 GCA_035539855.1 Kapaibacterium sp. (SeqCode)
CGCGGCGCGCCGGCGCGATCGCCGCCGCGAGCGCTACGAGCGCCGAGAGTGCGACGGTCGTGAGCACGACCGATGCGTCGAGCAGCATCGGATAGCGATCGAAGCGGACGAAGTCGTCGACGAGGCTCAGGCCCTCGATACGGCTGCGAGCGATCCAGTACGCGAGGCCGAGACCGATCGCCCCGCCGATCGCTCCGCCGGCGAGTCCGACGATCGCCGCCTCGACGACCACATCGCTCGGACGCATCGCGACCGCGGCCGACTCGGCCCGCGGAGCGCGCTCGCGACTCGCGAGCACAGTGGATGTGAGCGCATTGGCGAGTCCGAACGCGGCGACGAGCATTGCGAGACCGGCGACCACCCACGCGGCGATCTGCCGCGCTGCATAGCCGCCGAGCGTCTCCCGCCCCGTCTGCTCCCACGTCGCGGTGCGATAGCCGGTCGCGCGCTCAACGGAGATCGCTGCGCGCCCCGCCTGTTGCGGATCGCTCAGCGTGAGCGCCAGGCCCGTCGCCGCGTTGCGCGCCATGCCACGCAGCGACTGCGCGAGCTCGATGTTGACGTAGACCCGTCCGTCGTCGACCGCGTCGACGTCGCTGCGCACGACGCCGATGACGCCGAGACGACGGATCACGCCGGACGACGTGATCAGCGTCACATCGCGGCCGGCCGCGATGCCGAGCCGTTGCGCAAGTCCGACGCCGACGATGGTCGCGTCGGGATTTCCCTTGAGCATCGCGAACGCGCCGCGCTGGCGATCGGAGCGGCGCACGCCAACGCCGCGCTCGTTGACCGGATCGATGCCGCGGATCTCGACGGCATGAACACGCGGGCCGTTGCGCAGCACGCCCTTCAACAGCACGAACGGCGCGACGCCGTTGACCAGGTCGCTGCTTCGCCGGGCGCGCGTCGCGACCTCGACGCGCGGCTTGATCTCGTGCCGATCGGTCGGCGGCGTGTTGACGACGAGCTCCACGACGCCGTCCTCGAGCTCGACGAGCCGTCGCGGAACCAGCGGCTCCAGACGCTCGGCCGTCACCGTCACGTGCGGCGTGACCGCGGCCATGCGCTCGCGCAGATAGGCCTGCTGTCCCACCGTCGCCGCCATGACGAGCGCGAAGAGCGCGGCCGACACGACGACGCCGGCGAGCGCCAGGAGCGTGGCGCCGCGTCGGCGGTTGATTCCTCGTACGGCATTGCGGAGAGCGGGACCGAGCGACATCGACGATGCTCTATCGGACGTGGCTGAACTGTGCGGACGGTGAGATCTACTTCTGCTCGCGCGTGCGGGTCTTGTCGATGTCGACGACCTCGCCGGACTCCCAGTCATCCTGCGGATTGAGCGCGACCCGCTCGTCCTCGCGCAAGCCGTCGGCGATCTCGACGTACTCCTCGCCGCGCACGCCGAGCTTGACGGTGCGAAGCTGCAGCCGTCCGCGCTCGGAGACGACGAACACGGTCGCGCGCCGCGCCTCCTCGTCGACGAGAGCGCTCGCGGGGATCGTCAGCGCGTTCGGTCGGCGCTCCTGGATGATGTTCACGGTCGCGGTGAGCCCGTCGGAGAGGTTCGGAACGAAGTCGATGAGATTGAGCACGACCGGCAGCGTCTTGGTGACCTCGTCGGCCTGCGGGATCACCCGCTCGACGCGCGCGCGAAAGCGCTGCCCCGGAAGCGCGTCGAAGGCGACGAGCGCCATCTGCCCCGGGCGCACGCCGGTGAAGTCGAGCTCGTCGACCTCGGCGTAGACCTTGAAGGAGGCGGGATCGAGGATCGTGACCGCTTCGGTGTTCGGCGCAACGATGTCGCCGACGCTGACGTTGACCTTCGTGACGACGCCGGTGATCGGCGACTGCAGCCGGCCCTTGCTCGTGATCGCGCGGCGCGTCGCAAGCGATGCCTGGACCGTGCGCAGGCTGGCCGTCGCGCGATCGTACGTCGTGCGCGCGTTGTCGACCGCCTGCTGCGTCGTCAGTCCCTGCTGGAGCATCGACATCGCCGAATCGTACTTCTCACGAGCGTCGCGCACGATCATCAGCGCCTCGGCCTGCCGCGCCGACTGCTCGCGCACGGCGAGGTCCTCCTCCTTGACCTGGATCTGCAGCACGGGGTCACCCTGGCGTACCTCTCCTCCCTGCTGCACCGAAACCTGCATGACCTCGCCGCCGACCTCCGGACGGATGCGGGCGATCTGCTCGGCGCGCACGGCGCCGGTGGCATAGATCGCGCGAACCGCCTCGCGACGATCGGGAGAGGCGACGACGACCTTCTTCGAACCGAGCGAGCCGTACGCCCACAGACCCGCGCCGACCAGCGCGGCAACGGCGACGATAGCAATGATCCACTTACCCATAGACAGCGGCGAAACCAGCGGCGTGTGTGACCTGGTGGAAGTGCGGCCGTTCCGTTGGAGCGGCCGTCAGAGGCCCCGCAAGTTACGGACGGATCGGTCTCGGGCGGCGCGCCGCGCGCAATTGCCCGATCAGGGAACAAAAGCGCGGGGCTGGGCGTTGAAATTCTGAAGCACTAGGGTCACCAACACCCGGGACTTCATTTAGGAGCTGTGCAGTACGGGGTGAGCTGCGCAGCTCCGCTTTTTTTGCCCCGCTCGATTTGTCGCCGCCTCTTCCTTTGTTGCGCCGCCGGTGTTTCCCATCTTCGTGGTCTCGCACGCGCGATGGTCGCGTGCGTCGCCAATCAACTTCGAGTACCGACGATGACCCCCGAGGACGTCCGCAGAATCGCATCGCTCAGCCGGCTCCGTGTCGCCGACGACGAGCTCGCCGGCTTCACCGAGCAGTTCACCCAGATCGTCCAGTACGTCGAGAAGCTCAACGAGGTCGACACCACCGGGGTCGAGCCGATGACGAGCGTGCTCGATTCCTCGAACGTTCTGAGAGACGACGAGCCGGGGCCGATGCTGAGTCCGGCCGAGGCGCTTTCGAATGCGCCGCGACGGACCGAGGGCTTCTTCAGCGTCCCGAAGGTGATCGGCGACGTCGCCGAGTGATCCGACACCAACCGCAGCAGTGAGATGGGACAGAGGATAGCGTTGATCCCGGCGCGCTACGCGTCGTCGCGGCTGCCGGGCAAGCCGCTGGTCGATATCGCCGGCAAGCCGATGATCCAGCACGTCTACGAGCGCGTCCAGTCGGCACGGTCGATCGACCACGTGATCGTCGTCACCGACGACGAGCGCATCCGCGACTTCGTCCGCGACTTCGGCGGCGAGGTCGCGATGACATCGTCGGAGCATCCGTCTGGCACCGATCGCATCGCCGAGGTCGCCCGATCGCTCGGCGACGTCTCCGTCGTCGTCAACGTCCAGGGCGACGAGCCGATGATCGATCCGTCGATCCTCGAGCTGCTCGTCGAGGCGATCACCTCGACCGACTGCGACTGCGCCACCCCGGTGACGCCGATCACCGCGATGCGCGAGCTCTTCGACACGAACATCGTCAAGGTCGTGATGCGTCGGGACTTCGCGCCGCTGTACTTCTCGCGCAGTCCTATCCCGTGCGTGCGCGACCGGCCGGCCGAGGAATGGCTCTCGAGCCATCACTTCTACCGCCACGTCGGCGTCTACGCCTACCGCCCCGCCGCCCTCGAGCGCTTCGTCACCTCGCCGGCCTCGTCGCTCGAGCGCTGCGAGCAGCTCGAGCAGCTCCGGATGCTCGACCTCGGCATGAGCATGCTCTGCGTCGAGACCGCGTACGACGGCATCGCCGTCGATACGCCCGAGGACGTCATGCGCGTCGAGGCCCTGCTGACCCGCGTATAGGTTCACCTCCGGCCTCGATCGGCCGTGACCTGGCTCGACGGATGGGCCCGCCTCGCTCGCACGACGTTCTCGCTCGTCACGTGTTCGGGGCCGGCGGATCCCATCAGTTCGCGCCGCTAGTTAACGCTGTTAACATTGCCTTGGAACTGACTCCGCGCGCGGGATATATTCGACGTTTCCGTCGATCCGCGCCGTGCGCGCCGCAGGCATTGGATCGAGTTCTCGTGGATCGAATTCTCATGGGGGCTTCGGCGCCCACCCCCCAGCAACCTCTCCGGAGCAGACGGCTTGGATATCTTTCAGAAGTGTCGCGAGTTCACCCGTGCCGATGACGTCAAGGAGGCCGGGTACTACCCTTATTTCCGCGCAATCGAGGAGAACGAAGGGCCGGTCGTGCAGATCGAGGGGCGGGACATCATCATGGCGGGCTCGAACAACTACCTCGGGCTCACCGCCGATCCGCGCGTCAAGGAGGCCGCGATCCGCGCCACCGAGCAGTTCGGCACCGGATGCTCCGGCTCGCGCTATCTAACCGGCACCGTTCGCCTGCACGAGGAGCTCGAGGCCGAGCTCGCCGACTTCATGGGCAAGGAGGCGTGCCTGCTGTTCTCCACGGGCTACCAGACAGCCCAGGGCGTCATCCCGACGCTGGTCAACCGCGGCGACTACGTCATCTCCGATCGCGACAACCACGCGTGCATCGTCGCGGGCAACCTGATGGCCAAGGGCGCCTTCGGTGAGTTCCTGCGCTACAAGCATCACGACATGGACGATCTCGAGCGCCAGCTCAAGCGCGCGCCCGAGACCGCCGGCAAGCTCATCGTCACCGACGGCGTCTTCTCGACCTCCGGACAGATCTGCGATCTGCCGCACATGATCGAGCTCGCGCAGAAGTACGGCGCCCGCGTGATGGTCGACGACGCGCACGCGCTCGGCGTCATCGGCAAGGGAGGCCGTGGCACCGCCAGCTACCATGGACTCGATGCCGAGACCGACCTGATCATGGGCACGTTCTCGAAGTCTCTCGCCTCGCTCGGCGGATGGGTCGTCGGCGAGGAGCGTGTGATCAACTACATCAAGCACACGTCCCCGGCGCTCATTTTCTCCGCTTCGCCGACGCCCGCATCGGTCGCCGCCGCGCTGATGTCGCTGCAGATCATGAAGGACGAGCCGGAGCGGATCACGCAGCTGATCGACAACGCGAACTACCTGCGTGAGGGCTTCAAGCGCAGCGGCTTCCGGATCATCGAGTCGGAGACGGGCGTGATCCCGGTGATCATCGGCGACGACACGCTGACGTTCATCTTCTGGCGCCGCCTGTTCGACGCGGGCGTGTTCGTCAACGCGTTCATCTCGCCGGGCGTCATGCCCGGACTGCAGATGATGCGCACCTCGGTGATGGCGACGCACGAGCGTCACCACCTCGACCGGATCCTCGAGCTCTTCGAGGAGATCGGCTCGCAGATGGGCATCCTCGAGAACGAGACGGGCGGTGTCGCCGCCGAGGAGTCACGGGTCGACGCCGACGAGATGCAGCCGGCCGGCGAGCCGTGGCCGACCGACGAGCCCGCTTCGACCGACACCGCGACTGCGGCCGCCGCAGGCGCCGCGGCCGCGCCGGGACTGGCTGTGGCCGTCGCCGGCTCCGCCGTCGCCACGGCCGCAACGGCACCGGACGCGACGACGTCCACGGGCTCTCCGCTGACGCCAAGCACGCCGCTGACTCCGGGCGCGCCGCTGCCGACCAGCGGCCGGGTGCGCATCCGCACGGTGAGCTCGCGCAAGGAACGGCTCGAGTTCATCCGCATGGTCTGGGATCTCTACAAGGACATCCCCCAGTGGGTTCCGCCGATCGAGATGGACCGCATGCGCCTGATCGACACCGACAAGAATCCCTTCTACAAGCACGCGTCGCTGAAGCTCTTCCTCGCCGAACGCGACGGCAGAATCGTCGGCCGCATCGCCGCGATCACCAACGCCGTGCACAACCGGCTGTACTCCGACCGCGTCGGGTTCTTCGGGTTCTTCGAGTCGATCAACGACCAGGATGTCGCCAACACCCTCTTCAACGCCGCGGCCGACTGGCTGCGCGCCGAGGGCATGACCGAGGTGCGAGGGCCGATCTCCCCGTCGATGAACGACGAGGTCGGCCTGCTCGTCGACGGCTTCGACGAGGCGCCGGCGGCGATGATGCCGTACAGCCCGGCGTACTACGTCGAGCTGATCGAGCGCGCCGGGTTCAGCGGGACGAAGGACCTGCTCGCGTGGGCGCTGCAGTATCCCGACGTGATGACCGACAAGCTCGTGCGCGTGACCGCCGCGGTCAAGCAGCGCAGCAAGGTCTCGGTGCGCAGCATGAGCATGAAGCACTTCGCGACCGAGGTCGATCACATCAAGCGGATCTACAACGAGGCGTGGCAGCCGAACTGGGGATTCGTGCCGATGAGCGACGAGGAGATGAATCTGATGGCCTACGAGATGAAGCAGATCATCGATCCTGATCTCGTGCTCTTCGCCGAGAAGGACGGCGTGCCGATCGGCTTCGCCCTGGCCGTGCCCGACATCAACCAGGCGCTCACGGCCGGCACGGCGATTCCTCCGGGAGCGCGGAACCTGCCGACGGCGATCATGAACCTGATGACGAAGAAGAAGCAGATCAAGCAGATGCGCGTCATCACGCTCGGAGTCGTGCCGAAGTACCAGGGCCAGGGCATCGACGCGATGCTCTACCGCGAGATCACCGAGCGCGGCGTGGCCAAGGGGATGGATTCCGGTGAGGCCTCGTGGGTCCTCGAGGACAACACGATGATGAACCGCGCGGCCGAGATGATGCAGGCCCGCGCGTCGAAGCGCTACCGCATTTTCGAGCGATCGATCGCCTGATCGAGCTGTCGTCGACCGACGTCGGGGCGCCTCGAACGAGGCGCCCCTCGTTTTTCGTAGCTTGTCGGACGCATTCCCACTCTCTCTCCCAATGAAGCCCACACTCGTCGAGCGACTGCAGTACGGACCGATCGTGATCGATGGATCGATGGAGGCGGTGCTCCGCAGCCGCGGATACACCGAGACGCCGATCGAGATCTACAACCTGAGGAACCCGGTGCTGATCGAGCGGATCCACTGCGAGTTCCTCGAGGCCGGCGCCGAGATCATCCAGGCGAACACGCGCAGCGCCAACGCGCTGACGCTCGCGCCGTTCATGCTCGCCGACAAGGTCTACGAGATCAACCGCAAGGGCGTCTGGCTCGCGCGCACCGCGGCGCAAAACCGCACGTTCGTCGCCGGCGTCGTCGGACCGGTCGGCAAGTTCCTCTCCCCCGTCGGCAAGCTCAACGCCGACGACGTGCGCTCGGCGTTCGTGACGCAGATCCACGCGCTGCTCGACGGGCGCTGCGACCTGTTGCTGCTGAAGTCGTTCATCGACATCGAGGAGATCGAGATCGCGCTCGAGGCGGCGCGTCACGTCTCGAGCGAGATCCCGATCATCGCGCAGAAGTCCTTTCCGGAGGATGGCGGCGTGCTCGCGACCGATTACCCGCGCGAGGTCGCGCGGCGGCTTGCGACGGCGGGCGTCGTCGCGATCGGCACCAACGGCACGGTCGGTCCTCAGCGCATGCGCAGCATCGTCCAGTCGCTCTATGGCGTCAGCGATCGCTTCCTTTCTGCGCAGCCCGACATCGGCATCCCGACGCTCGTCGACGGCGTGCCGACGTACAACGCGACGATCGAGTACGTCGCGAGCTCGACGCGCGCGCTGATCGACAACGGCGTGACGATCATCGGCGTCGACGGCGGCGGCATGCCCGAGCACGTGCGCGCGATCAGCGACGTCGTCGCCGGCGTCGAGGTCGGCCACCCCGAGGTCAGGTCCCCGAAGCGCAACGAGGCCGCCGGCGAGACCCGCGACCACGCCGCGACGAACAGCCGCTTCTACGAGAACCTCGGCACCCGCCCGCTGGTCACCGTCGAGCTCGACATTCCCCGCGGCACCGACATGTCGAGCGTGCTCGAGGGAGCCGACTTCCTTCAGCGCAATGGCATCGACGCGGTCAACATCACCGACGGCGCGCGGGCGCGGCTGCGGATGAGTCCGATCGTGATCAGCCACCTGATCCAGCGCGAGACGGGCATGGAGGCGATCACGCACCTCGCCTGCCGCGACCGCAACATGGTCGGCCTGCAGTCGGAGCTGCTCGGCGCCCACGCGCTCGGACTGCGCAACGTGCTGTGCGTCACCGGCGATCCCGCGCACATCGGCGACTACCCGTACGCCACGTCGGTCTACGACGTTGACGCGATCGGGCTGATTCGCGCGGTGCACCGGATGAACAACGGGCTCGACCTCGCCGGCAATCCGATCGGCGCGCGCACCAGCTTCATGATCTCCTGCGCCTGCAATCCGGTCGCCGACGACATGGACCGCGAGATCGCCCGGCTCGAGCGCAAGGCCGCCGAGGGCGCGCACGTCGCGTTCACGCAGCCGATCTTCGAGGCCGCCGGCTTCGCGACGTTCCTCGACCGGATCGCACACATCCCGATCCGCATCATGATCGGCATCATCCCGCTGCGCACCGCCGCGCACGCCGAGTTCCTGCACCACGAGGTGCCGGGCATGAAGATCCCCGAGACGATCCAGCGCCGCATGCGCACGAGCACGGCGCCGTCGGCCGAGGGCGTCGCCATCGCCGTCGAGTTTCTCGAGGAGCTCTCCTCCTATCGCGAGCGCCTCGGTGGCATCTACCTGATGCCGCCGTTCAAGCGCTACGAGATGGCGGTCGATATTCTCGAGCGCGCGCGCATGTCGACGGCCGGACGCTAGGGCGCGGCATGTCGAGCGAGCAGCCCATCGTGATCGGAGCCGGCGTCGCCGGGCTCGCCGCCGCGGTGGAGCTCGCGCGCGCAGGGCTGCGCCCGCGACTGCTCGAGGCGCGTCCGTTCGTCGGCGGTCGCGTGCGCTCGTTCGTGCACGCGGCGACGGGCGACGAGATCGACAATGGACAGCACCTGCTGATGGGGTGCTACCACCAGACCTTCCGGCTTCTCGAGCTCATCGGCACCCGCGATCTCGTAACGATCCAGGACCGGCTCCGCGTCGATTTTCGCGACGCCGACGGAACACCCGACCGCCTCATCGCCGCTCGCTCGCTCCCCTCTCCCCTCGACGTCCTCTGGGGCATGCTCCGATTGCGACGGCTGTCCATGCGCGAGCGCTTGTCGCTCGTGCGAGTGGCCCGCGCGGCGATGCGCCACGACGGTCCGGACGAAACGGTCGAGTCGCTCCTGACGCGCCTCGGCCAGAGCCCCGCGGCGCGCGAGAGGCTCTGGGATCCGATCGTCATCGCGACGCTCAACACGGCGCCGCACCAGGCCTCTGCCCTGCTCTTTCTCGAAGTGATGCGTCGCGCCTTTCTCGGACGCGGCGACGATGCACGGCTGGCGATTCCCCGAGTTGGACTCTCCCGCCTGCTCGAGCCGGCGGTGTCCTACATCAATGACCGCGGAGGCAGCGTCGAGCTCGGCGCGTCGGTAGTGGCGATCGTCTCGGCGGGAGGCCGGCATGTCATCCGGGTCAAGGATCATCCCGACATCACGACGACCCGACTCGTGCTCGCGGTTCCGCCGCGCTCGGCCGCGATGTTGCTCGAAGCGCAGGGCGGTGTGACGCGGGCCACAGCGGCCGCTGATGATCCTCTCGAGCTCTCGCCGATCGTCTCGCTGTACCTGTGGTACGACCGCCCTCTCGACGACCTCCCCGAGATGACCGCACTGCTCGGCACGCGTGTTCAGTGGGTCTTCAATCGACGGAGGATGATGGCACAGCCCGCGCGCGACGATGAGTCGCGGTCACACGCCGACGCCTCTCGACCCTCCGAATCCCGTGCATTCGAATCGCGTTCATCCGAATCGCAGACCGCCACGTCGCGCCTCGGTCTCCTCTCCTGCACCATCAGCGCCGCGGACGTCGAGAGCGCCGAGTCCGCGGAGCAGGTCATCGCCCGGGCCGACGCCGAGCTGCGCGGCGCGTTCGCGGAGCTTGCGGGTGCGCGGCTCGTCGACGCGCTCGTCGTCAAGGAGAAGCACGCGACGTTCCGCGCGACTCCTTCGATCGGCCCGCTGCGCCCCGCGACGCGCAGCGGCGTCGCGGGGCTCTACCTCGCCGGCGACTGGACCGCCACGGGACTGCCCGCGACGATCGAGGGCGCGGCGCAGAGCGGCTTCGACGCCGCCGCTGCGCTCCTTGCCGATGGCTCGGTCACGGCCGGTCATAGTGGTCGACCAGCGCCGAAGTGATCGGTCTCAGAATCCGCGACGGAAATCCACCATGAAGACGAGCGAGCTGAGTTGCCAGTTCTCGGCGCGCGTGACGTCGCTCAGTCCGAAGTCGTAGTACAGTCCCGGCGTCATGTACCAGGAGTCGCCGAACAGACCCACCTCCGCCTGCATCCCCGCCTTGAGCGAGTATCGAACACTGCGGCGCGCGACGATCTCGCCGTCGTAGAAGACGAGTCTTCGGCCGCCATCCTCGATCACGTAGCCGTCGCGGCCGAGGAAACGGGCGTTCGCCGGCTCGATGAGCTCTTCGACCTGGCGGTTGGTTCCGCCGACGACGTAAGCGACGGCGGGACCCCCGGAGAGCGCAAGGCGCATCGCGCCGAGCGTGCCGATCTCGTGCTTGTACAGCAACTCGACGCCGAGCAGTCCGTAGGTGACGTCCGAGCGCGCGGTGATTGACTGGTTGACGGGGCCGTCCTGCCCGGGCATCTGCACGAGCGCATCGGGCAGCGCGCTCGTGAACGAGCCGGGACGCGACTCGTAGGTGAGCCGCGGAATGAGCGCCGAGTGCTCGGTGAGCATCATCTCGGCGGTGACTCCGCCGAGCATTCCCCAGCCCGTCCCCTCCTCGAAGTACGGACACGTCGCATCGCTGCTGATGGTGCGGAAGCCACCGCTGTGGAAGTTCCGATTCAATCCGAGCACGGGCCCGACGAGCACGGCGGCGCGAGGTGATTGCGGGGTGATCGGTGTGGAGCCGTCGGACGGCGCGATGCTCGCGCAGGCCGGCAGAAGGAGTGCGACCGCGGCGAGACTGGAGCACGTGGACAACGTCATGGGAGTACCCTCCGATGTGAGTGTGCCTGCCTCATCGAGACCATCGGAGTGCGCGGAAAGTGTCGGCGCGGCGAAGGCACGGACACAACGCGAACGGGGCGATCACCGCAGTGACCGCCCCGTTCGTTCGAGCCATGTGACGCGATCGCTAGAACGCGCGCCGGAAATCCACCGTCAACATGAGCGAGCTCACCTGCCAGTTCTCGCCTTCGGTGACGTCGCTCAGGCCGATGTCGTAGAACAGGCCCGGGCTCATGAACCACGAGTTGCCGAACAGGCCGATCTCCGACTGCACGCCGAGCTTCAGCGAGAAGCGCGTGCTGCTCTTCGAGGGGATCTCCCCGTCGTAGAACACGAGCCGGCGGCCGTCGTTCTCGAGCGGATAGTTGTTGGGGTTGCTGAAGCGGGCGTTCTCGGGCGTCAGAAGGTCCTGCATCTGCTTGAGGTCACCACCGAGGACGAAGCCGAACGACGGGCCGGCGGCCACGCCGACGCGCATCGTGCCGAACTGCATGAGCTCCTGCTTGAAGAGCACTTCGAGGTTCAGCAGGCTGTAGGAGACCTCGGCGGCGGCGCGGACGGTCTGCGGCACCGGCTGGTCGGAACCCGGAACCGGAACGTAGGCCGGCGGGAGGTCCTGCTCGAAGCTGCCGGGCCGGGTTTCGAACAGGAGGCGCGGGATCAGGCTCGACTTCTCGGCGATCGAGAGCTCGGCGCTCGCGCCAATGATGAAGCCGACGCCGGTGCCCGAGCCGTACTCCGGGCAGTTCTCATCGGCGGCGATCGTGCGGAATCCTCCGCTGTGAAAGTTCATGCTCGCGCCGATGGTCGGTCCGATCATCACGGGAGCGCGCTGCGGGCCGAAGGTGATCGGGCTCGACTCTTCCTCCTGCGCGAAAGCCTCGCTCGGCGGCATCAGCAGCAGGGTGCCGAGCGTTGCCAGCGACAGAAACAGGTGCGACTTCATGGGGTAATACGTCTAGTGCATGCGCGCCGGCGGGTGCGTGTGCGGGGACGGTCGACAAGACCGGCTCACGCGGGCGCAGCATTCGATGAAGGGAAGTCAGGCCGGAAGACGAACGGGGCAGCCCATGCGGTCATGACTGCCCCGTTCGTTCGGTTTCGCGACTGGCGCTCTTAGAATGCGCGCCGGAAATCGACCATGAACATGAGCGTGCTGAGCTGCCAGTTCTCGGCGCCCGTCACGTCGGTCAGACCGTAATCGTAGTACAGGCCCGGGGTCATGATCCAAGCGTTGCCGAAGAGCCCGACCTCGGCCTGCAGACCGGCCTTCAGCGAGAAACGCGTGCCGCTGCGCTCGGGAATGTCGCCATCGAAGAAGATCAGGCGTCGGCCGCTGTTCTCCGTCGGGAAGTTCTGCGGGTTCGTGAAGCGCGCGTTCTGCGGCTCGACGAGATCCTGCACCTGGCGGTTGTTGCCGCCGATGACGACACCGAAGGCCGGTCCCGCCGCAACGCCGATGCGCATGCCGCCGAGATCGGCGATCTCCTGCTTGTACATGACCTCCATGTTCACCAGGCTGTAGGTCACCTCCGACGCGGCGGTGACCGTCTGCGTGACGATCTGGTTGTTCTGTCCGTTCGGTCCCGGTATCAGCACGAGCGCGTCCGGAAGCTCGCTGGTGAAGCTTCCCGGGCGCGACTCATAGGTCAGGCGCGGGATGATGCTCCAGCTCTCTCCCAGAAGAATCTCCGCAGTGATGCCCGCGAGGAATCCCCAGCCGGAGCCCTTCTCGAAGATCGGGCAGCTCTCGTCGGCCGTGATCGTCCGGAATCCACCGGTGTGGAAATTGCGATTGACGCCAATGACTGGACCAACGAGAACGCTGGCACGGGGGACCTCGAAATCGATGGGTGTCGATCCCTGGGCGACGACCTCACCGGCGGGTGCCAGCAGGAGCGCGCAGAGTGCGGCAAAAACGAGCGACGAGTACGACTTCATTGGGAGACTGTACCTCTGATGTATTTGCACCTATTCTTCCTGTAAGACTTGCTGAACGGATGGAATGTGACCTGCATGCACGCGCCGAACGAGACTGACGACGGAGCGAGCGAGGCCACAGGCCTGGGCGATCGATTCTGGCTGATTGTGCCGTGGAGCAACTGCGGTAGGATAGGTCGATCAGTGCCCGATGCGAACGGCCCAAGTTACCGATTTCCTACACAAACACATCCGCGAAACGTGCCGTCGAGAAAGTGTGCCGAACGATCGACGAATCCGCGCCGCGGAGGCATCACTGCGCGATCTGCATCGAGCGGATCGCGCTGAATGGTCCCGACGTCAGCCGGTAGTAGTACGCGCCGCTGCCGATCGTCGCGGCGTCGACAACGATCGTGTAGTCGCCGGCGTCGAGCGTCTCGTCGACGAGCACGCGGACGAGGCGGCCGTCGGCGGCAAAGAGCTCGAGGCGCGTCGCCGCGTCCATCGCGAGCGTGAAGAGAATCTCCGTGCGATCGCGCACCGGGTTCGGCTGGTTCTGCCGGAGTACGAACGGCGCTCCGGTGAACTCGAACAGCCGCACCGAAAGGCCGCAGATGCTGTCGAGCCCGATGCCCGCGCCGGCCAGCGCCGGGGCCGCGCACTCGTTGCCGAAGGCGATGATCGTCGCGCGGAGCGAGTCGTGCTCGCGCGCGCCGAGATAGGCGCGGAACGGAATCGTCGGCAGCGCCGAGCCCGCCAGCGGAATCGGCTCCCCGGTCGCGCTCAGGAACTGCACCTCGATCCGCGCCGGCGCCACCCAGCGCGCGGTGCCGCGGTGCCACGGGCCGGTGAGCTGCACGGCGTTGCGCCAGGTGGCCTCGTCGAAAACCGTCATCGTCGGATCGTACTCGACCTCGACGCGCACCTCCTTCTCGCCGATGCTCTTCCAGGCGGCAGAGTCGACGCGCACGGTCAGCTCGAAGACCTCGCCGGGAATGACCTGCGGCGGAGCCCAGGCGCTCGCAGCATACTGCTGCGGCCGCGACTCGATGCTGATCTCCCGGCTGAACTCCCGACGCGTGGCGAGATTCGGTGGCTCCTCGAACGACCACGTGATGCTCGCCTGTGTCACACCGGTGTAGCCGGAGAAGTCGAGCGTGAAGTCGAGGACGAGCGATTCGCCGACGGCGATGACGTACCCGGGCTCGGGAGCATCGATCGTCATGATGGGCGGATCGCACGCGACCTCGAGCGTCGCTATGGTCAATTGCGTGTTGCCTTCGTTCGTGATCACGAGCCGACCGGAGCGCTGCTCGCACGAGTATGCGAGTGAGTCGTCGAACGTCAACTGATCGCTCGACAGGGCGAACAGGCCGAAGCCGATGAGCACCGAATCGAGCTGCGGCTGGAATCGTGATGCCGTCTCGGCGTGGATGTACGCCTCGCGATGCCCCGCCTGCAGCGGGCTGAAGTGCACGTTCACAGGAAGGCGGCCGCCAGGCGCGATCGTCTGCTCGGCATCGAGCGGCTCGACGATGAAGTCGCCGACGTCGCCGCCCTCGAGCCACACGCGCGTGATCGTGATCGGATCGGTGCCGATGTTGGTCACGTAGACGACCGAGTCGTGCGTCTCACCGATCCACAGCCGTCCCATGTCCGCGCCGCCGAGCGCCGCGCGCGGGCGATAGCCGACGCCGCGCAGGGAGTTCATCGCCGTCAGGTCGTCGTCGTTGCGCGGCGACACGTCGGTGATGTAGCTCGTCTCCTCGGTCGGCGAGAAGCACACGGCAACCCACAGCGTGTCGCCTTCCGGCAGCGCGTGCGGGAACGCGCCACGGTCGTAGCTGTAGGAGGCCGGGTTCGGCAGATCAAGTCCGGTGAGGTATGCCGTATCGCTTCCGATGTTCGCGACCGGGATCACCGTGCACAGCGTGTCGCCGAGCTGCACGCGCCCGAAGTCGTGGCCGAGGATCGAGAGCGTCGGATAGACTCCGCGCCCGGTCAGCGTGCCGGTGGCGACGCTGTCGGGAACATTGCTGTAGAAGCGCACGGCGCCCGTGAACGACGTCGTGGCCGTGGGCTGGAAGAAGACCTCGAGGGCGAGCGTGTCGCCTCCTGGCGCGATCCGCACCGGCCAGCGCAGCTCGTTGCGCTTCGAGAAGGTCGCTCCGACGATCGCCGCCGAATCGATGACCAGGTCGGCGTCGCCCGTGTTGATGACGAGGATCTGGCCGGGTCCGCCGGTGCGTCCGAGACGAACGCGACCGAAGTCCCATCCGTTGGTCGCGATTCTCGGCGCCGCAGCGAGCGCGATGATCGGGATGCGATACTCGCGACAGTCGATCACGAGCACGAGCGTGTCGGTGAGGTTGTCGAGCGAGCTCGCCAGGAAGTGAATCTTGAGCGTGAGCTGTCCACCGTCCGGCGCGAGCGTGATCCCCTCGAACGTCTGCTCGAGCAGGTACTCCCGTCCGCGCACGAGGTACATCCGCTCGATCGTGACCGGCGCGCTGCCGTTGTTCGCGATCGTGAACGGTCGGTTGTAGGACTTGCCGATCTCGACGTTGCCCATCGAGAGCGTCTCGCTCGAGAATGCGGGCGCCGACGGCGCGAGCGTCACGTCGAGATAGGTGCGACGTCCCCCGAGATCCTCCGTCCAGATGCGGGCGAACGCCTGCTGCCGCGCGTCGACGGCGCGGACGATGCCGATGGACATCTCGTCGCCGAGCGTCAGCGGGACCGGCGTGAACGTGGCGTTGACCGAAACCGTCGTGTCGAGCCAGGCGGCGCGCAGACCGTTCTGCGTCATGCCGCTGTCGAGCGCGATGATCTCGACGCCACCGCAGATCGGACGGCTGAGCATCATCGGCGGATCGTCGTCGACGGCGCTGATCGGTCGCAGACCGCTGCCGATCGGCCACGCGTAGGAATCGTAGCGGCCGAGTCCGTAGAGGTAGCCGGCGAACATGCCGTCGCCCGAAAGAACGTGCGTGCTCTGCTCCGCGATCTCGACCGTCGCCCAGACGTAGTTGGCGCCGGGCATGTCTCCCAACACCACCGTCGGCATCGTCGCGATCGAGACGCCGTTGAGCTTGACGGAGGCGAACGAGCTGCGCTCGGCGACGATGGTGACGAAGTGGGCGTTGAACTGGATCGCGCCGGTGGCCTGGTTGGTGTCGCTCGGCGTCGCGAAGATCGCGCCGTTGACGTACTGCTCCACCGGCGTCAGCACCACCATGTCGGGATCGAACCACACCCGCAGCGACTCGTTGTTGCGCGGGTCCGCGCCGGCCGATCGCGCGTACTGCGTCACGAGCACCGGCTGGTCGGCGACGATCTCGACCGGATCGAAGATGTCGATGTCGATGAACGAGCCGATCGTGGCCATCGTCGAGGTCGTCACGCCGCGCGAGGCGCTCGTGACGGTCACGCGCGTCGGCAGCGCCGTCGTCGAGATGACTCGGACGAGATCGCCGCCGAGCCGGCCGCCGAACGGGACGGTCATGTAGCGACGGCCCATTGCCGTGCGCGGCGGGAGCATCTCGATCAGGTGGTCCTTCGACTCGTAGAGCGTCGTGACGCCGGAGCGCACATGCCCACTGAGGAATCCGACGGGCTTGTCGGCGGTGACGATCGACCCCGTGAGGTCGGAGCCGAGCGCCCAGTCGCTGCGACGGGTCTCTCCGCCGTCCTGGACCTGCAGGATCTCGCCGCGACGAAGCACCCGGCGCATCGTCGCGCCGGCCGCGACGCCGGAGAGCGTCACCGTCGACGGCACCACCGTGACGACCGTGTTGTCGTAGGCGGCGATCACCGCAAACTCGCCGGCGCGCGGATACACCGCGCAGATGTCGCCGCGACCCATCGGCCGATAGTGATCGACGAAGTAGTTCGCGGAGATGTAGTCGGTGCCCCAGGAGCTGATCGGAAGCGCGAGATAGCCGTCGGAGGTCTCGGGCTTGCTGCTGTAGCAGGAGACGGAGATCGGCCGGTCGGAGCGGATCTCGATCGCGTTCTGGAAGATCCCCTCGCCGATGCACTCGTAGCGCGGATCGATCTGATGCTCGTACACCTCGAAGGCGCGCACGGTCTTCTCGGTGATCCTGCCGTCGGGCTCGGTGATGGTCACCTTCGCGCCGAACTTCGAGCTGATCGAGATCGACTGATAGGCGCTATCCCACGGACACCACTGCAGCTCCTCCCACATCTCGTTCTGCATGAACCCCACCATGAAGTGGAAGCCTTCGGCGTTCGAGCCCATCAGGGTCGGACGCGACTTCTCGGGCTCCTGCGCGCGCACAGTCGAAGCGGCCGCGCAGAGCAGCAGCGCAGCCAGGACCGTAGCGGTGAGTCTCATGTTCGGAATGGCTAGGTGAGGGTGTATCAATCGTTCGATAGCGCGCGAAACGGTTCGGGAGAATGCTACTGGGGATGCCGGAGGCGCCGCCCGCTGAACCCTACAGCGGCGCCACACGCGGTCCGAGAATATACGGAACGAACATTTCGATACAAGCCGCAACCGACGTGGCTCCGGCATGTGTATGAGACTCTCCCGGGTGGCGATTGTCGCACCGGGCGCGACATCGGTACAACGTTCGGGCGGGTCCCGTGGATAGCCGGTCGAGGTCCCAGCGAAAAGCGCCCGTCCCCACCGAGGGAACGGGCGCATTTCAGTCGAATCGCGATGACGCCTAGTTGTTGACCGAGGTCGGCGTCTCGATGATCACCTGGACGGTACGGTTGTAGAAGCGTCCCTCCGGAAGGTCGTTCCGGTACAGCGGGTTCTCCTCACCGACGCCATCGCCAATGAGCGACGCGTAAACGCCCGCGCGGACGTTGCGCTTGACGGCGTTGACGACCGTTCCGGCGCGATCGCCGGAGAGCTTCTTGTTCCGATCCTCGGCGCCGACGACGTCGGTGTAGCCGGTGACCTTGATCTTGGCTCCCTGGCCGACGCTCGGCAGGATGAACTCACGGATGATGCGGTCGTTGAGCGGACCGGCCTCCGGCGAGTCGAACTTGAAGAGCACCAGCGAGTAGCGGTCGATGGTCTTGTCGACGAGCTGCTCGGTCTTCTTGCGCTCGTTCGTGATGATCATGACCGGGATCTGGATCTCCGGCGAGCGGCACTCCTTGCCGTCCGGGCTGCGGACGATGAGCTGCGCCGTGTAGGAGTCCTCGGTGTTCGGAAGCGCGCCCGGCTCCTCGCTGGCCCCGCGGGCCCAGTTGTAGTTCGGCGAGGTGGCGCCGGTGCGGCCGACGTCCATCGAGTGCCAGTCCGGCGCTGCCGGCCGCTTGATCTCGATCGTGCGGCTGGCGACGATCGCGTCGGGGATGCCGTTGGTCATCGTGAAGTTCATCGTCTCCGGCTGCGGGTAGCGCCGCAGCTCGGTCTGCACGATCGGCTTGACGACCTCCCAGTCATCCGACAGGATCTCCGTGCGGCGGTTCTCGACGATGCCGAGCGGATCCTTCGGATTGGAACGGAACTTCGGGAAGCCCTGCGGCGGCATCAGCTTGATGCGGCTCGCGTCGATCTGCCAGATCTGCGTCAGGTAGTTGTAGATGACCTCGCCGCGGGTCTTCGAGACGGCGATCGTCTCGCCGATCGCGGGCTGCTCGGAGTTGTTGCCGACGATCGAAATCTTCGTCTCCGGATGCGAGCGCATGCGGTGACCGACGATGTTCAGCATGTGGTAGTACTTCTGGAGCGTACCGCCGGGGATCGTCGAGTCGCTGAAGCCCTTCGTCTGCTCGGGGCTGTTGAACAGGATGTAGCGGCTCGGGATCTCCGCGCTGCCGGAGTCGAAGAACACGTAGGTCAGCAGCGGATAGAGCTCCTTGACCAGGTTCTCCTCGATGAGCAGGCCGCGGAAGTTGCGGTACTTCGCCGGAGCGGTCTCCGGGAGCTCGCGGACGTAGTCGGCGATCTCGTAGTTGGCGACGAGCGTCGGCATCTGGCCGAGCGGGAAGTCCTTGCGGATCTCCATGTACTCCTTCGCCGCCGGGACCTCGATCGTGCCGCTGATCGCCTGGCCGTCGGACGACTGTCCGGTCGCGGTGATCGTGATCGGCTCCTTGCCCGCGGTGATGACGAAGTTGTACTCGCCGGTCGACGTGTTCGTGACGGCGGCATGAATGCGCTCGCCGGTCGCCGCGTTGGTGAACGCGATGTTCGAGGCGAGGTTCGTGTTCGTGCACTGGTCGTAGACGCGGCCGACGATCAGGACGTTGATGATCTTCGGCGGCAGCAGGCCCATGAAGATGTCGAGCTTGCCGGCGTTGTCGATGTCGCGACGCTCCGACGAGAAGTAGACGATGTCGCCGGCGGCCGGCAGCGTGATGAACCGCTCGTCACGCGAGGTGTTGAACGGAACGCCGAGGTTCTCCGGTGCGCCCCACTGCCCCGAGGCATCGAGGTTCGTCGAGAAGAAGTCGAGGCCGCCCTCGCCGCCGTGACCGGCCGACGAGAAGTACAGGACCTTGCTTCCGGCAAGGATGAACGGGCTGTCCTCGCGCTTCTCGGTGTTGACCGGCGCGCCGAGGTTGCGCGGAGCGCTCCAGCGGCCGTCGCCGCCGAGCGTCGAGACGTAGATGTCGGCGTCGCCGCTGCCACCCATGGCGCCCGGACGGTTCGAGACGAAGTACAGCGTCCGACCGTCGGAGCTGATCGACGGCTGCGTGTCCCAGTACGGCGAGTTGATCTCGGTCACGTTGCGGATGTTCTTCCACTCGGTGCCGTCGAGCTCGGCCTCGTAGACGTCGCAGTCGCCGAGACCGTCATCGCGCTGACAGCCGGTGAAGAAGATCGTCTGGCCGTCGGCCGCGATCGAGGCGACACCTTCGTTGAGCGGCGTGTTGATCGGCACGCCGAGATTCTTCGGCGACGTGAAGACCGTGTCGAGACGGTCGGCCTTCGTCGTAAACATGAAGTCGTGACCGCCGACTCCTCCGGGGCGGTCCGAGACGAAGTAGAGCATCCGGCCGTCGATCGAGACGGTCGGCGCGTACTCCAGGTCGCCCGTATTGACGACGAATCCGATGTTGCGGATCTTGAAGTCCTGGAGCTTTGGGTTATCACCAGTCTCGGGCTGTGCCCAGAGGGGACCACCGACCATCCCGCCCATCAGGAGGGTTAGCAGCACCCCGAGTATGCGGCGAAAGTTCATTGCGCTGGTAAGCTGTAAGTGGTTGGAAGCGGAGTTCGACATCAAGCGCCTGGTCCGGAAAGAGAGTAGGAAGTTCGGTCGGGAGACCGATGCGGAAAGCTCGTCGTGGTGCCCACGGCCGCGCCGAGTTGTAACAGCATTGGAATCTAGGCCGTTGCCCTCCAAAAGACAACTTGTTTCTTTGCTCAATTCAGCAATACGTGGCGGAATGTCACGGCAACAGCAAGCAATTGCGATGCAATAAGTGATGACCTTCGCGGGGGTCCCAGTGTTACGCCGCGAACGAACGCGCCCGGTTCCGAAGCGAATCGGAACCGGGCGCGTCGATGATGCGTCGCCTTCGTGCGAGGTCTCCTACTTGGCTCCCTGCGTCGCGCTGACGTCGACCGAGCCGCTCGGCGCAACCGCCGCGCCGGCCGCCGCGGCGACGTTGCCGTAGACGGTGAGCTCCTTCGTCGGGTACTCCTTCGTGGTCGTCTTCAGACGGATCGTTCCGTTCATCGCGCCGGCGGCCTGCGGAGTGACGAACGCCGTGATCTCGATCTCCTGGCCGGGCTGCAGCTCCTGCTTCTCCTTCATGTTGAAGCGGACCTGGAAATTACCGGCCGTCAGCTCCGGCGGGAAGACCGTGAACGCAGCATCGCCGCTGTTGACCAGGCGGATCGAGCTGGCGCTCTCGACACCGACCTTGGCGTCATTGACGAGGAACCACTCGGTCGGACGGAATTCCATCACCGGCTTGATCTCGGCCTTCAGGTTGATCACCGTCGTCGGCGTCACCGGATCGTCGGAGTAGACCGTGATGATCTTGTGGAGCGCGCCCGAGCGGTTCTTGGCGTCGAGGTTGACGCTGATCTTGCCGGTCTCGCCCGGTCCGAGCACGTTCTTGTCGATCGGCGCGGCGGTGCAGCCGCAGCCCGGCTGCACGCGGTCGATCTTCAGGGTATCGGTGCCCGCGTTGCGGAGCTCGATGACCGTCTTGAGATCGCCCGGAGCGACCTTGCCCCAGTCGAACGTGTCACCACCGACGACTTCGATCTTTGCCTGCGCGCTGGCCGTGGCCGTGAAGACCGTCGCGGCCGCAAGCGCGACCAGGACCGTGCGCAACGGTTTCAGAGAGTACATGTGCGATTGCCTCAGGATTATAGGATTGGTCTCGGATTCACTCTAGTGTGCTCGCGCGTCGTGCGTATCGCTCGTGAAGCTCGGGCGGAGGGGGATGGGAGGGACCAATATGGAAAGATTTGCCCTCCGGGTCAATGTCCTCGATGAGCCGATGCTCCCGGCGCCTGCCGAAGCGCGATGGCCGGAGAGCGCCGCGACGGGCGTCTCTCCGGCCATTGCCATCGTCTACTCGCAGCCGAGGGCGGCGAGATTCTTCTGCGCGTCCTTGTTGCCGGGACTGTAGCGCAGCGCCAGCTTGTAGTACCGGCAGGCGTTCTCCTTGTCGGTCAGCGAATGATACGCGAACCCTGCGTAGAGGTAGGCGTCACCGTAGTCGGACTTGAGCTTCGTCGCCTTGTCCATGTACGCGATCGACTCCTTGTACTTCTTGGCCTGGAACGCGTCGAGTCCGGCGAAGAAGTACCCGGCGGCCATGCCCTGGGCGTTGGCGGCCTCGGCGGCGAAGCCGCGGCGCTCCATCGTCCGGGCCACGTCGGCCGCGGCGGCGAAGTCCTTCTTCGCGGCGTTGGCGTTCATGAGCCAGTAGTACGTCTGGAACTGCGTGCTGTCGGCCGCGATCGAGCGGTTGAGCGCGGCGATCGCCTCGTCGTAGCGCTTGAGCGAGAACTGCGACAGGCCGATGAACAGGTACGGCGTGGAGGCCGGCTGCTCGGGGCAGTTGGCGATACGCCTGGTGAAGACGTCGACGACCTGGTCGTGTCGCTTCATCTTGTACAGCAGGTTGCCGAGCTGCAGGCTCGTCTCGCAGTCCTTCGGATCGCGGTCGATCAGGCGCGTGTAGGCGGCGATCGCGCCGGCGGTGTCGCCGGTGTTCATCAGCGCCGCGCCGAAGAACTGCGTCGCCTCGTTGTCCATGGCCGTATCGGGCACGAGCTTGTACATGGCGACCGCCTTCGGCCAGTCCTTGACCGCGACATAGCTCTTGGCGAGCATCTGGCGCGCCTGCGCGTGGTACAGCGACGAGAGCGAGTCGTCGCGCGTGAGCATGCGCTCGAGGGCCGGCACCGCCTGCGCGTAATAGTTGCCGCCGAACGCCGCGCGCGCGAGCATCAGGTCACCGCGCGGATCCTCGGGACGGAGCTTGGTGTAGTTCTCGAACGAGGTACCCGCGTCGCCGAAACGCTCGGCCATCAGCAGGATCTCACCCTGCTCGTACCACGGCCGCGCGAGCTTCGGATTGAGCCCGGTGACCTTGTTGAACTCCTGCAGCGCCTTGTTGTAGTACTCGTTGCGCTCGGCCGCGTCGGAGGACCGGCGGGCCATCTCGCGGTACGAGCGGCCCAGGCGCACGCGCGGCTCGACCAGCGACGGGTTGCGCTTGATCGCCTCCTCGTACTGCGTCATCGCCAGCTCGTAGACGCCGCGCGCGAAGTACAGGTCGCCCAGCGAGAGGTACGGCTCGGCGGCATCCGGGAACTTGTTGCGCGCGGACATCGCCGTGAGCTCGGCGCGCGAGAGCGAGTCCTTGCCGAAGGCGATGTACACCTCGGTGAGCGCGAGGTAGTTGGCCATTGCCTCCTCGTCGTACTTCATCGCCTGGCGGATGACCTCGAAGGCGCGCGGGTGCTCACCGAGCGCCGAGAACGCGAGCGCGAGCTTGCGGCTGGCCTCGGCGTCCTTGCGGCTGGCCTCGACGGCGCGCTCGTAGAGCTGCCGCGCGAGGTTGTAGCGCTCGAGCTCCATGTTCACGTCACCGGCCTCGACGAGCACGTCGCGATCCTTCGGCGCGTCCTTCACGGCTTGATCGTACAGACGGGCCGCGGCGGTGTAGTCGCCGTCGGACGCGGCCTGGCGCGCCTGGTCGAGCGGACTCTGGGCCGCGGCCGAGGACGCGACGATCAGGAGCAGGGCCACTGCGATCTGGGCCACACGATTCAAGGCTTTATGCATGTGTCTGACAGGAGATGAGTGATCGACTGCTGATCGAACTGGGGCCACGTTCGGACCTACCGTCCGAAGCTCCGCGCCGGTTTTTACGACGTCGAGTCCCCCGAAAAAGATTGATCGGCCGCGCGGGATTCTTGTAACCCCGGGTAACGACCGCTGTGCTACGGCGCGCCGTCGGCGGGCACGACGAGCTCGATCCTGACGTTCTCCGGCTGCAGGCCCCGGTAGACCAGGAAGTACTGCGCGTCCTGGCTGCGAGCGAGCCACGTCAGGAAGCCGTTGGCGAGCGAGTTGTTCGGCGCGAGCGTGTAGCCGACGATCGGCTGGCGCAGCGGATAGGTGCCGGTCACCAGCGTCGACGGGTGCACGCGCACCGGTCGGATGTATCGCCCGAGTGTGTCGTTGTGCCCCATCAGCAACGGCCGCAGTCGCGTGCTGTCGCGATTGACCCGGTACCACCCGAGCAGCGCGATCCCCTCCCCCGCCGCGGCGCGATCCGCGACCGAGTCGCTCGTCGCGAAATAGCGCACCGGCGCGGCGATGTTCGAGTCGCCGAGCAGCTCACGGCGCACGACCATGAAGGTCGAGGAGTTCTGGTTCGGAACGAGAAACTGCGTCGTGCCCGCGCCGATCGCGCTGTCGATCTCAAGCGGGTAGCCCGGCGGCGACTTCAGCGCGTTGCGCAGTCGCTCGAGCGTCGTCTGGCGCATCGGTGAGCCGGTCGCCACCGCGGCGACCAGGCCGTCGTAGCCGATCACATAGGTGCCCAGCTGCTCGCCCGCCTCGGTGATCGCGCGCTCCTCGTCGGCGAGCATCCGACGCCCGATCACCGCGGCGACGGTCGCGCTCGTATCGCGGCGCTGCGTCATGCCGGCATCGGCGCGCAGCATCTCCTCGATCGCCGTGCGCGCCGGCACCGCGTGAATCTCGATGCGCGCGTTCGGACTGCGCAGCGCGAACGTGTCCCTGAGCGCCTCGATCAACGGGGCGTACATCTCGTCGACGAACAGGATGAGCCGCCCTGTGGTCGGTGTGTTGGCGTCGGGATTCGGAGGCTCGCACCCGGCGAGCGCGACGACGACTCCCAGCGCGATGAGGACCCGGTACACTCGAAGCATGACGATCACGGCTCCCCGTTAATGTGACGTTCGTGCTCGCGACGCCGCCTGGCCATCCGGGCGACGGCGATCCGGTAGATGCCGTAGAGCATCAGGACGATGCCGAACATCGTGCGCAACAGCGCGCCGCTCTGAGGATCGCCGAAACGGGGCTCGAAGTACCCGCCGAGAATGAGCGCGCCGACGATGATCATCACCGCGCCGAGGACGTACCCGATTGCCTGCATGGTCGCAAGACTCGCAAAATAAAAGCCCGCACGTCGATGACAACGTGCGGGCAAAAAGAGCTGACGCCCGACGATCGCGCACGCGACGATCGAGAGCCCGATGATCAGTCGAGCGTGAAGCGGATCGGGATCATGATCCAGACCCGCACCGGTTGCCTGTTCTGACGACCGGCGCCGAAGCGGGTCGCACGCACGGCGTCGAGCGCGGCGGCGTCAAGGATACGATTTACCGACGACCCGACCTCGACACGCTCGGGTATGCCGTCGACGCCGATGAGCGCCTTGACGTACACCGTACCCTCCATGTCGTGCTGGCGCGCGATCTCCGGATAGACGATGCGCCCCATGAGCTCCTCCATCGACACCGTTGGAAGCTCGACGTTGTCGTAGAAGATCTCGGTCGCGTCGAGCGCGGTGTCCGCCGCGATCGGCGGCCGCGTTCCATCGCACTGACCGGCGTCGAGCCGCTCGCCGCCGCTGCCGTCTCCGCCGCCATTGAGATCTCCGTCGGCAGTGCCCCGCGTGCCTGCCCGCCCGATCTCGCGCGTCGTCGGATACTCGGTAGCGTCCGCCGTCGCGTCGTCGACCACGAGCGGCTTCGCGTTGTCGACCGCCCGTTGCGGCTTCGCGGTGCCGCCGATCGTACGATCGGATCCTGCCGGACGATTCGGCTCGATCGGCTTCGCCGGCTCCAGCGGCTCGAGCGGAATGTCCGGTCCGCTGGGAATCCACAGGATGGTATCGCGAGTCCCTCCGCCGGACTCCGAGATCGCCACGGCCGGCCGCGCGGTCGCGAGGAACAGCGCGATGGCGCCGGCATGCAGGAGGATCGAAATGACGAGCGCGGCGGCGAGACTGCGGTTGTTGGCGACGACGAGCTCGGTGGCGTGCTCGCGGATGCGTTCGGTGATGCCCATTGCGACACCTCTGCTGTGCGGCCGAAGGACCGGTGAGATGAGCTGTGCGGAGTGACCGTGGATTGCCTCCGAACATAACCGCGCACTCGGCGTTGGTTACTCGCACCGTCCCTGAACGCACACGGCCCTTCCGAAAACGGAAGGGCCGCATGTCGATCTGTCGGAGCGACCGCGTCAGTCGAGCTGGAACACGACTGGCACCGAGACCCAGCATGGGATCGGGACACCGTTCTGAACGCCCGGCGTGAACTGCATCGACATCACGGCGTCGACCGCGTTGGCGTCGAGCAGCTTATTGTCGCTGTAGTCGATACGGTACTTCGACGGCTTGCCGGTCTTGTCGATGAGCGCGCGAACGACCACTTTGCCCTCGATGCCGTTCTTGCGGGCGATCTCCGGATAGACGGTTTTCTTCTGCAACGCCACCCAGTCGACGCTCGGCTCGGTCGCATCCGGGATGAAATCGTCCGGGTCGGGCTCCGCTTCGGCCGTGATGTTCACGGGCTGGTCGATGTTGACGGTGCCGAGTCCCTCGCCGCCGTCGCTCGGACCGAAGCCGCCGCCGGTGCCGCCCTCGGGCGTGGCGACCGAGATCTCGGTCGTCGTGGCGAACTCCTTGACGTCCGGCGCGATGATCGCGTCGGGCACCGGGATCGGGTTGCCGGCGCGTGCGGCGACGCCGCCGCCATCACCGCTGCCGCCCATGAGCTCCGGCGGAATCATCGGAGGCGGGGGCGGAGGCGCGGCCTGCGGGGGCTCCGGAGGCGGCGCGATGTTGATCAGCTTCGTCTTGTTGATGCCGAGCTTGTTCTTCGCGTCGTCATCGGCCTTGCCGATGTTGATCCCGAAGACGTACAGGCCGATCAGCAGCGCGTGAAAGCCGACCGAGATCGCCAGGGCCCAGCCGAGATTGCGGTTGTACGCCGCTTTCAGCTCCGCGGCGCCATATCGAATCCTCTCCTGAATGCTCATAGTTTATCTATCGCCTCCTTGAATTCCGGCTCCAGCGGCATGATCGAGAAGCGGCGCTCGCGCTTCTGCTTCTTGGCCGTATACTCGTCAGTCAACACAGCCTCGGCCTGGTTTAGCCGGTCGAGAACCTTTACCACCGTCTCGTACTTCGCCTGGGGATCGACCTTGAGGATCGTGATCAGGCGATTCTCCTTCTCGCGGTTGTGTTGGACCGAAAACGTCGAGACCTCGTTCATGGGGATCTTCTTGAAGTTCGTCGGATCCAATCCGGTCGAATAGAAGATCTCCTCATCGGCCGCGACGAAGAGCGTCAATAGTTCAGACGCCTTGACCTCGACTTGTGACTGCACGTCGGGCGGAATCATCATCTCCATGATCTGCGGCTGACTCATGGTCGTCGCGAACATGAAGAACGTCAGCAACAGGAAGGCCACGTCGACGAGCGGCGTCATGTCGAGCTTGAAGCCGATGCGCTTCGGTTTCTTGACGCCTGATCCCTTCTTGTGTGACCGTCCTCCGCCACCTAAGTCTACTGCACCCATCGGTGTATCTCCAGCCTCTCGCTGTACTCAAAGTGAATTAGCGATCGTTGATCAGCTGCCGCTCCTCGTCGCCGATCGGGGCGATCGTGAAGCGACGCTCGCGGCGCTCGGCGCGCCGGGCAAACTCATGCTCCATCTGGGTCTCGACCGCATTGAGCCGATCAAGCACCGCCACGACCGTGCCGTAGGAGGCCGTCGGTTCCGCGCGCAGCGCCGTCACGAGGGCATTACCTTCGGCGAGGATTCGATGCGAGGCAATCCGCTCGATCTCCGAGAGATTCGTCGCGACCGGCTCGTCGGTACCATCGCGGTAGAAGAGCCGACCGTCGCCGCGAACCAGTACGGTCAGGAGCTTCGTGACCTCGACATCGCCGTCCTGGGGCGGCACCTGGATCTGCATCACCTGCGGCTGACTCATGGTTGTCGCGAACATGAAGAACGTCAGCAGCAGAAACGCGACGTCGACGAGCGGCGTCATGTCGAGCCGGAATCCCGTTCGACGTCGAGTCGTCCGATCGTTCCGGCCAGCGCTCGAGAGCTCGATAGAAGCCATGGCCCCACCTCGTCGATTCGTTCGGTGCGCCTCCGTCCGGCCGCGCTACTTCCCGCCGCCAGGCGTCGGGGCGTCATCGCTGCTGACGGTGGCGAAGTTGAAGATCGTCGCCCCCTTCGAGCGGAAGGTGTTCATCACGCGCTCGATCTCGCCGAAGTCGACGTTGCGGTCGGCGTCGACGACGAACTTCATCCGGTTGCGCGAGACGATGCGCGACTGCAGCACCATGTTGCCGAGCTCGACCGAGTCCTTGACCGGCACCATTGCCTTGGTCGAGCGCTCGTCCTCGGGAACCAGACTCGCGAGCTTGTAGACCTCGGCGCGCTGGTTCTCGTCGGAGACCGCGTAGAAGTACACCGGGCGCTTGGTATCCGGATCGATCGCGATCTTCACCATGCCCGTGCCGACCTCGGGCAGCTTGGTCGTATCGGCCGAGGCGACCGGGCGCTTGATGTCGTACTTCTGCTCGTTCTCGGCGTCGGACTTGAACTTCGCCGTGAACATGAAGAACGTCAGCAGCAGGAACGCGACGTCGACGAGCGGCGTCATGTCGAGCTGAAAGCCGACGCGTTTCGGTTTATGTGCCATAGTGGCTGGGTGCCCCTGGGTTACTTCGTCTTGACCGTGAGGATCTCCATCATCGACAGCGTCGACTCCTCGATCATGTAGACGAAGTTGTCCACCCGATTCGTGAAGTAGTTGTACGCCACGATCGCCATGATGGCCGCGGCCAGTCCGCCCGCGGTGTTGATGAGCGCTTCGGAGATACCGATCGACAGCTGCACGGCCGAGGCGGCCTGCCCGGCGGTCGCCAGCGCCTGGAAGGCGCGGATCATGCCCAGCGTCGTTCCGAGCAGTCCGATCATCGTCGAGATCGAGGCGATCGTCGAAAGCGCGATCAGGTTCTTCTCGAGCAGCGGCGTCTCGAGGCCCGTGGCCTCATCGATCGCACGCTTGACCTCGGCGAGCTTCTTCTCGGGATCGTATGCCGGGTCGTTGCGCACCTGCTGGTAACGCTCGAGACCCGAGCGCAGGATGTTCGCTGCCGAGCCGCGCTGCTTGTCGCACTCCTGGATCGCTCCCTCGATGTTGCCGGCCATCAGCAGGTCGTGCACGCGACGGAGGAACTTCGAGAGGTTGCCCTTGCCCTGGGCGCGGGTCAGCGCGAAGAGGCGCTCGACGATGAACGTGACGACCATCAGCGTCAGCGCGATCAGGATCGCGACGAGCGGTCCGCCGGTGTAGACCGTGCCGAGCATGTTGCCCGGGATCGGGACGTGCTTCGTGGCGGGATCGGTGAAGTTGGCCGCGTTGCCGAAGACGACATAGAAGATGACGAATGCCACCACGAGGCAGGCCAGGACGACCCCGATCACGAAATACTTGCTTTTCATAAACCGTTTGAGAGAATGAAGATTTGAACGCTGATGTCGAGTGCTGAGCGGAAGTCGCCGCCGATGGTCTGCGTCACAGACCTAGGCGGACTGGCCGAGGGCGGCGAGACCCTCCTGGCGAGACCCGTACACATTGAAGACGAGAACGAGCTTCGTGATCACGAACAGGTTCTCGATGTTCTTCGACACGTTGCAGAGGCCGAGATGCGCACCACGCTTGGTGAAGCTGGTGTGCGCGGCAATCAGCACGCCAAGTGCCGTCGAATTGAGATAGGTGGCGTCCTCGAGGTCGATCAGCATGCTCATCGTTCCTCCCTCGGACTCCTCGGCCAGGGCGTTGCGGAGTTGATCGGTCTCGTCGCCGCCGGTGAATTCACCGCGAAGGGCGAGCACCTTCACTCCACTCTCTGTCGAGGTCCGAACTTTGGGAAGCAACATCGACGTTCGTCTCCTGGGAGATTGCATTGACGGGTACGTGAGCGCGCTTAACGCGGAGCGTGCCAAAATATCCCGCTCCTGTCGGCCATGCAAGCAATGAAACTTTAACGCGGAGCCCGCTTCTGCGCCGCTTTCGCGTCCGCGAGCTCGGCAGCGACCCATCGGTCGAGCTCCAACCCGGCGACGTCGCGGAAGGCCGCGGCCGCTTCGCGACCGCCGAGAATCGAGCGCAATGCCGCAAGCATCCTCCCGGAGCCGATCCGCTCGCCGAGTCGGCGGGCCAGTCGTCCGGCCACGGCGTAGGCCCGGCGGGCCTCCTGGTGTGTCCGTGCGGTCTCGAGCGCCCGGTCGAGCTCGGCCGCCGAGGCGAAGCGTCCCTCGGCAGGATGCCGCTCGCCGGCGACCGTCATCGCCACGCCTTCGCTGAGCCAGCGCGGCATCCTCTGCGCCGCCGGCGCCAGCGCGACGTGCACCAGCTCGTGGGCAAGTGCCCGATCCAGACCCGGCTGCCGGCGCAGCACGCCGATCGGCTGCAGGTGCAGCGTCGCGCCACGCACGCCCGCCAGGTGCATCCGCCCGGCGCCGGAGCGTGCGGCGAACTCGGTCGTCGTCGCGTGCACCCGGACCGCGATCTGCGCGGGGAGCTTCAGTCCGGCGCTGCGCACCGTGCCATAGGCAGCCTCGAGCGCCTCGGCGAGTCCGCCGGCCGATTCGCGATCGGGATGGGAGATCACGAAGTGCGCCGTTCGCACGGTCCGCGACCCGGCCGTGGCCGGCGCCAGCACGATCAGAGCGGCGAGCATCGCCATGTGGGGATGGATCCTCATGCCTTCGACTCGAGCAGCAGCGTGAAGGGTCCCTCGTTCACGAAAGCGACATCCATCATCGCGCCGAAACGCCCCGTCGCCACCCTCTCGTCGCCCAGGTGCCCGCGGAGCTCTCCAACGAAGCGCTCGTAAAGGCGCTCGGCCAGCTCGGGCGCGGCCGCGCCGACGTAACTCGGTCGGTTGCCCTTGCGCGTGTCGGCCAGCAGCGTGAACTGGCTGATGACCAGTGCGCCGTGGCCGGTGTCAATGAGCGAGAGATTCGGAACGCCCGCCTCGTCGGGAAACACCCGGAGCTGCGCGACCTTGCGTGCGAGCATCGTCGCGTGCGCGTCGTCGTCGTCGTGGCCGACGCCGAGCAGGACGACGAGACCCCGTTCGATCGCGCCGATCGTCCGGCCGTCAACCGCCACCGATGCCGCTCGGGCCCGCTGAACCACTGCCTTCACGATCCCTCCGAAACGGTCGTTCCCCTGCGGAATCGCCCGCGTGGGCGTCCGGTGATCGATGCTGCGTCGCGGGATCGGGTGCGGAGAAGTCTGCTGAGACGGGGTCGTAGAAAACTAACCGGCTCCCGCGAACGAGTTACATGTCGAATCGAAACAACGCGCCGGCCGCCGGCCCGCCTAGGTGCGACGCGCCCACAGAATCCTCGGAACGCGGTCGAGATCGCTCAGAATGTCCACCTCGAACCCGGCGGCGCGGAACATCGCGTCGAGCGCCCCGGACTGGCCGTAACCGATCTCGAGGAACAGGTGGCCGTCGGCGCGCAAAAGGGTCGGGGACGCGTCGATGAAGCGGCGATAGAACGCCAGTCCGTCGCCGTGATCGGTCAATGCCGTGTGCGGCTCGTGGTCGCGGACCTCCGGCTCGAGCGCCGCCATCTCGGCCGCCGCGACGTACGGCGGATTGCTCACGACCAGATCGAACGAGCCGAGCGCGCGCACCGCCTCGTCGTCCAGAAAGTCGCAGCGCTCGAAGGTCATCGCGCGCGCGCCGAGGCGCTCGGCGTTGCGCCGGGCGACCGCGAGCGCCTCGTCCGAGACGTCGATCGCGACGACCTCCGTGTCCGGACGCTCGAGCGCGATCGTCACGCCGATGCAGCCGCTGCCGGTGCCGACGTCGAGGCACCGCAGCGCATGCACGCGCCGCAGCACCTCCTCGACCAGCAGCTCCGTCTCCGGCCGCGGAATGAGCACCGCGCGATCGACCTCGAAGACGCGTCCGTGAAAGTGCGCCTCGCCGAGGATGTACTGCAGCGGCTCGCGCGCCGCCCGGCGGCGGATCTTCTCGCGCAGCTCGTCGAGCTCGGCGTCGCGCAGCGGACGATCGAACTTCAGATAGAGATCGAAGCGTTTGAGACCGAGCACGTGCGCGAGGATCAGCTCGATCGTCAACCTGGGCGAGTCGACCCCCTTCTTCGCGAAGTAGTCGCTTCCCCAGTTGATCATCCTCAGCACGGTCCAGATCTCCGTCGTCGGCGTTGGCACAGTCGGTTTGCAGTCGGATGGTGAGTGTTGTCGCGTCGATCACCGCCTCGGCGGCGGCGTCAGGTCCTCCATGCGCGGAGCATCCCGAAGGGCGATCGGCCGTGCGGCTCGGTGGTCACCGAGAATCCGGCCGAGCGCAGCAGCCGCGCCAGCGCTTCGTGGTCGAGCGAGGACCAGTTGTCATGGTACTCGAGCGCGATGCGGTCGATCCGCTCGAGCACGTCGGCCGGCGCCGCGGCGAACAGCGCTCCCTCCGAGCCCTCGCAATCGATCTTCAGGTAGTCGAGACGCTCGATGCCATGGTCGGCAAAGATACCCGCCAGCGTCGTGGTTCGCACCTCGACGCTGCGCTCGGTCGGCTCGTCGACCGTGCCGATGAGCACGTTGCCGACGCTGTAGCGGGCGAGCCCCAGCAGCGCCGTGCCCTCTTCGGCGGCGACGGCGGCCTCGACGAGCTCCACGGCGCGGGCGCCGTTGCGCTCGAGGTTCCGGCGCGCGTGCGCGACGTTGACCGGCGACGGCTCGTAGGCGATCACCCGTCGGGCGCCGCGCGCGACCGCATAGAGCGCGAACGTGCCGGCGTGCGCGCCGATGTCGACGACGACGTCGCCGGCACGGAGGGCGACCGGCTCGCGATCGTACGCTCGATCGACGAAGATCTCCAGGAGCAGCGGAACCAGCGTGCGCGCTTCGGGTGCGGAGATCGTCGTGCCGTCGCGCAACACGATCTCCGCCTCACCCTCCTGCCGCAGAAGCCCGCGCACGACCTGCCACGGGTTGCGGCTGTGCCGCACCGCGAACAGCAGGCCGCGCGCGCCGTTGCGCGCCGCTCGAGCCAGACGCCGTAGCGCCTCGAATCGGATCACTCGCTCCAGTCGGCCTCCTCGAGATTGCAGAGCACTGACTCGAAATCGTTGAAGATCACTTTCTCCGGTTTCGCCGGCAGCAGCAGCTCGAACTCGGTGCGCGGTCCCTGCACCGGCCGCCGGCCACGGCTGACGCGCCCTCCGCCGAAGTCGATCGAGAGCATCGGGTAGGAGCGGAAGTCCGCCGGCACGTCGCTCGCCTCGACGCGACACTTCAGGAGGTACTTGCCATCGGGAGTCTCACGGACGACGTGCGAGAAGCGATACGTCGGGATCGAGGTGCCGAAGATCCACTGCTGGAAGAACCAGTCGAGCTTCGCTCCCGCGTGCTTCTCGGCGACGCGCTGGAAGTCGCGCGTGCTGGCGCGACGGCCCGCGTAGCTGGCGTAGAACTCGCGCATCATCGAACGGTACTTCTCGTCGCTCAGCGTGTTCGGATCGATCATGAGCACGCGCAGCATGTGCAGCACCCACGCGCCCTTCTTGTAGATGATCAGGTTGTAGTCGCCGGAGGTCGTGCTCGAGTTCGTGCGGTAGCCGAGCCAGATCGGCCCCGCCTCCTGTCCCTTGCCGAAGAGCGACTTGCGGTTGTCGACGATCTCCTGGCGATAGAACCGGAGCCAGTCGAAGAACATGGCGTTGTTCTTCAGGACTGCCTGCACGTACATCAGTCCCGAATACGAGGCGAATCCCTCGCTGATCCACTGGTCGTGGTAGCTCGCGTAGTCGACGCCGATCCCCCACCACTGATGGGCCACCTCGTGGGCGCGGAAGAACTCGTTGAAGCCCTCGCGCTTGATCTCCGAGGCGCGCTCGATCCGGTCGGCGAGATTGCCCTCGAACGTGAGCCACGACAGGTGAATGAGTCCGGGGAAGGCCTCTCCGTGTCCGAACGGGATCTGCGTTGCCGAGTAGTACGGCGCCCGCGACGGACCGTAGAGATGCTGGAAGAATCGAACGCTGTTCTCGACGTCCCAGGCGACCTGCGTCGCGACGCTCTTGGACATCTCCTTGTCGCGCAGCACGACGATCGGCGGCAGCGAGTCGGGGGTGACCTTCGTCTCGTAGAAGTAGCCGATGTTGAACGAGACGTTGCGCGACGGCTCCGGCAGCGTCCAGCGCGAGGTCACGGTTCCATCGCCGTTGTCGACCGGTTCGCCGGCGGGCTGTCCGGCCGAGGCGAAGAGGAACTGATCGGGCGTCGTGTACGTGAGCTCGAATGGCGCCTTGTGCATGAAGTCGTGCCTGGGGTACCACATGCTCGAGGTCTTCAGGTAGACGGTGTTGTACTGCCTGCCGAGCGGCTCGCCGTGCGTATGGAGCACGAGCGATGCGCGCTCACCCCGCGCGAGCGCCTTGGTGTTGCGCACCCAGACGATCGAGCTTCCCCTGGCGCGCCGCACCTCGGCGGGCTCGCCGCTGCTCCAGCGCAATGAGTCGACAGCGAGATCGGACGTGAGATGGAAGTACGTCCACCGCACGCTGTCGCGAGCCATCGTGATGTCGATGTCGTAGCGCGCGCTGAAGGTGAGGTCCTTCGCGATTCGCGTGTCGATCCGATAGCGATCGATCGTCAGGTCGTGCACCGGATCGGCGCCGTCGACGCCCGAGAGGTATTCGTCCTGCAGGTGATGGCGGTTGATGTCGTCGCGGCCGACGTCGTCGAGCGTCCACCGCGAGCGGCGGAGGAAGCCGATCTTCTCGTCGGCGAACGGATCGAGCTCGAAGTAGAGCCGGCCGTTCTTCTGGCCGTCGAACTGAGCGAAGAAGAGCCCGCCACCGTTGAGCATTGCGCGCACGAACGAAGGCTCGAGCTCTCGCCGATCGCGATCGGCGACTGCGGCGACGAACTCCTCGACGGCGGTCGTCGCGGCATCGGGAACGGTCGTTGACCCGAACGTCGCGCGCGAGGCGAGCTCGCTCTCGGTGCGATCGGTGAACAGGATCACGAGCGACGTGAACGGCTCGGCCATTTCCTCGACGCCGTAGAAGCGCCGCAACTGCTCGCGCTCGACATCGATGGGTGGGCGATACCGGAACGTCCCGGTGCCGACGAACACGGCCGCGACGGTGCGGCCGTTGACGGGTCGGCAGAAGTACAGCTTCCCGCTCTCGAGCTGCAGCACACCGACGTCGCGCTGAAGGGTGATGCCGGCGACGGTCGCGCCGCGCGAGGGATCGACGGCCAGCGAGAGCATGCCGTCGACGACGGCGGTGAACGCCGAGTCGGCGCTGGCGATGCTGGGGAGAGCGCGATCGGATTGGGCGTGGGCGATCGATGCGAGCATCGACAGCGCGAGTGCCACTGGAAGCGGTCCCGGAAACGGTCGGAGTGCCAGGTGCATGGCAGGCCTCAGGGGTGGAACGGAGGGATTGGGAATCGCCTGGGGGACGGTTCGAGGTGCCCCAAGATACGAACCCACCGCGCCACGCCTACTCCTCGGCCACGTTGAAGACGACCCCCTCGCGCGCGAGCTCGACGACGAGCTCCTCGAAGAGCTGATCGACGACGACGAGCTCGCTGGTGACGACGCCCGTCGCGGTGATCGCGCCGCGGCCGATCATCCGGGCGACGATCGCGCCGGTGAACGCGGTCGTCCGCGCCATCGACGTGAATCCCCTGGCGCGATCGATCCGATCGACCATGTCGGCGCGCCGCATCACGCGGCGACCATCCTTCGTGCCGTGGACGTCGACGCGGAAGAGCGTGATGTCTCCCTCGCCGTCGCGCAGTCTCACGTGCGGATAGAGCACCGCATCGAGCAGCGCCTTCGGCGCGACCGCCACGCCGGCGACGTCGACCGGAACCGTCGAGAGCATCCCCATCTCCTTGAGCATCGTGATCCGCTCGGCGTAGCCCGGCCAGCGGATCGTCTTCTGCGATGCGGCATGCAGGGCGGTGAACTCCGGCAGATCGAGGATCCACGGCAGCACGCCCTCGTGCCATGCCTCGAGGCGGCCGATGCCCGGGAAGTCGACCACTTCGGCCTCGGAGTAGCGCGCGGCGAGCTGCGGACGGCACTCGTGCACGACGAGGGCGTCGGCCTCGCGCAGAGGCATCTCGCGCCCGCCGAAGACGATGCGGTAGCCGAGCGGTCCGCTCGGCACCTCGGGAACGCCGCCGACCTTGATGTGCAGCTCGGAGATCTCGTCGAGACCGATGGCCAGGTGCCGCGCCCAGATCTCGGTCAGACCGGGCTCGAGACCGGCGCCGAGCACCACCAGCGTCGAGGTCTCATCGGCCCTCGCCCGCAGATGCGGGATGTCGTCGTCGGCGGGAATCGCCAGGTCGACGAATGGCGTGCGCGCGTCGAGCGCGGCATCGAGCGCGAGCATGCTCGCCGACCACGGCAGCGCGCCGAGGGCGACGTCGTGATCGCGAATGAGCGCGACCGTCTCGTCGCGATTGGAGAGCTCGAGCAGCACCGTATGAAGGCGCGTGACATCCGTGACGCGCTCGAGATGGGCGCGCGCGGACTCGAGCTGCAGTGGATCGCGGTCGGCGAGGGTGACGCGGCTGACGCCGTCATCGAGCAGGGCATTGTAGGCGGCAGCCGGTCCCATCAGGCCGGCGCCGAGAATCAGAATTCGCATCGCGGAAGATACGGCGGCTCCTGCGTGTGGGAATCGCCGGCCGGGCTCCTTAGAACTCCGCCGACACGCCGATCGACGGCAGGATGCCGATCGCGGCCTCCGGCGACTCCGCGGCCCGCAGTCGGGGATTCCATCGCGGCGCCTCGGGGTTGCGGCGGTCGTAGATGTTCTGGATGTCGATGTACGTGATCAGGTTGATCGAGCCGAGCGGCCAGCGCCGGTCGAGCCGCAGGTCGAGCGCGTGCGATGGACCGAGGCGCAGCGAGTTGTACTCCGCGGTGCGCTGGTAGCCGAACGTCGCGTCGCCCGTCGAGTCGATCGGCGAGTAGGGGCGACCCGTCGAGAAGCGGAAGCGCACGCCGAGCTCCCAGTGATCGTCGAAGCGATATCCGCCGCTGATGTTGGCGATCACGCGCTGGTCGAAGCGGCCGGGACGCTCGACACCGTCGGCCGCGGTGAACAGCGAGTGGCCGTAGGAGAGGCTCGCCGTGCCGAACCATGCGGTCTCCGAGAGCTTCTTCTGCAGCACGAGCTCGGCACCGTACGCGCGTCCGGAGCCCTCGCTCGACAGCGGCTCGAGGCCGAACGAGGCGAAGCCCTCCTCCGCGCCTCCGAAGTCGGCGCCGACGTTGGCGAGCACCAGGTACGGCCGGTCGACGGCCGTGGGATAATCGTCGTAGCGCTTGTAGTAGCCCTCGAGGCTTACGCGCAGATCGTCCTCGATCAAGCGATCGATGCCCACGACCGCAACGTCGGCGCGGATCTGCTCGAGCGCACGGTTGGCCGGGTCGCCGACGAGCCACACGTACGACGGCGCCTGGTGATAACGGCCGAGGGCCAGCGTCGCGCGCGAGAGCTCGTCGAGGCGCACCGAGAACGATCCCCTGATCGAGGGAACGACCGTCGTCTCGATGCCCGAGAAGTAGTCCGCCCGCGCGCCGAGCGTCGCGGTCGCCGCGTCGCCGAAGCGGTGGACGACCTGGGCGTAGGCGCCGGCCTTGTAGAAGCGGTCCTCCGGAGCGACGTCGAATGTCTCGCCCATGCGCTGCATGAAGATCTCCGCTGCGAAGTCGATGCCGCGGCCCTGTACGCCGGCGCTGACCTCGGTCGAGGGATCGAGGGCGACCGACGCGTCGAAGCGGGCGCTGAGCTCGCGCTCGCTCGCGATGTTCGCGAAGACCGGCTGCAGCAGCGAGTCGGTCTGGCGGAATCGGTAGTCGACCGACGTCACGCCGAGCGTCGTCGAGAGATAGCCGCTTCCGAACAGGTGCCGCCAGTTGACGCCGCCGATGATCTGGTTCTGTGAGTTGTCGAGGATCCGCGAGTTCTTGAAGCGCTCCTCGGCGTCGCGGTTGAACGTGCGCACGCGGTCGATCGCGCCGATGGACATCAGCGAGACGCGATCGGTCTGCGACGGCCTCCAGGAGACCTTCGTGAGGAAGTCCCAGTACTCCGGAACGAACGATAGGCCGGCGGCCCGAAAGATCAGATCGAGGTAGCTGCGGCGGGCGGATCCGAGGATCTCGGCGTCCTCGCCGAGCGGACCCTCGACGTTGATGCCGAACTGTGTCGCCGAGAGCGTCGCCTTCCCGCCGAAGCGATCGCTGCGGCCGTCGCGCAGGTCGATGTCGAGCACGCTCGAGGCGCGGTCGCCGTACGGCGCCGGGAAGCCTCCCGTCGAGAAGCTGATGTCGTCAACGAAATCGAGGTTGATGTACGACAGCGGACCGCCGCCCGAGCCCTGTGTTCCGAAGTGGTTGATGTTCGGGACCTCGACGCCGTCGATGAGGTAGAGATTCTCCGACGGTCCCCCGCCGCGCACGAGCAGATCGTTGCGGGCATTGGAGACCTGGGCGACGCCGGGCAGCGCCGAGATCGCGCGGACGACGTCCTCGAATCCACCGGGAAGCCGGCGGATCTCCTCGTTGCCGAGCTCGCGCGTGCTGGTGGCGGTCGCGGTGCGGTCGGCGAAGTAGTCGGGCCTGACGACGACCTCGCCGGTCTCGACGGCGCGCTCGACGAGGTCGACCTCGACGCTCACCGGGCGCACCGGGGTAACGACGATGTCGGTGCGCACGCTCGGCTCATAGCCGATCGAAGAGATCCGGAGCGAGTACGTGCCCGCGGGCAGTGACAACGTGAAGGCGCCCCCGGTGCGCGTGACCGCGCCGAACCGCGTGCCGACGACCTCGACGCTGGCGCCGATGACCGGCTGCTCGGTCGCGCGATCGAAGACGCGGCCCTCGATCGCGCCCCGGCGCTCGGGCTCCTGCGCGAGGCCGAGTGTGACGATGAAGGGAACGAGTGCGGCGCTGAAAGGAAGAAGTCTGTTCATCGGCGAGCCAGTGGGCTGCTCGCGGTTGCGAGCATGAATGCTGCTCGCGGTTGCGAGCATGGATGCTGCCCGCGGTTGCGAGCATGGCTGCCCGCATGTGCGAGCCCGGGAGTTGCTCGCAGAGATACGGCGGCTTCGGCTGCCGCGGATCGTATCAACAGGTTACGGTCGTGCGCCCTTCCTCGACACGACGATGATCGAGGCAGGCTTCCGGATGACGAGGTCGGTCTCGTCGACCTCGGGCTCGGATCCGGCCGGCCAGACCGCGACCCGGAGATGTTCGTCTCCCCGTCGGCCGCGGTCGTCCCAGTCGCGGATCGCCGCGACGAGTTCCTCCGCGGGACCGTGATTGGAGCCGTACGACCGCACCATCAGCACGAAGCGCTCCTGCTCGGTCCCCTCGTCGAGTGTGCTGCCGGGCTCGCGCACGACGAGCGCGACGCCGTCGCGGTCGAGCGCGCCGTAGGTGGCGAGCTGGCGCCCAGGCGCCAGGAAAAGCGCGGGGATCTGAGTGGTCTCCAGCGCCTGCTCGGTGACGGCGATCCAGAACGTGTGCGGCACCTGCAGCGCGATGCTCCCGAGCAGGCGAAGCGCGACCTCGCGCGGCGCCGCCGTTACGCCCGTCGCGTAATCGACGAAGTCGCCGCCGATCGTTCTCCACACTGCCGCGCCGTCGATTGTTGACGGATCGTCGAGCTCCGGATGCAGCGCCACCTTCGGCACTCCGCCGAGCAGAAGCGGCTCGGAATCATCACCCGAGTGCGCGCCGCGCAGCGCGACGAACCGGCAGTCGATGCTCGACTGGCTCTCGAGATGCCCGTCGACCCAGCGCAGCGCGAGCGACTTCTGGGCGTCGCCGATCAGCGACAGCGGAACGACCAGCACGCCGTCGGCGGCAAGCTGCGCGGGCCAGGCCGGAGGAATGTCGGGACAGCCGACGGTGACGAGGATGCGATCGAACGGTGCCTCCGGCGGATATCCCGCCGACCCATCGGCGGTCACCGCCAGCACGTCATCGTAGCCGGCCGCATGCAGGGCCCCGCGAGCGGCGGCGACGAGATCCTCGTCGATGTCGATCGTGACGACACGGCCCTCTTCGCCGACGATGTGACGCAGCACCGCCGCGTTGTAGCCGGTGGCCGCGCCGATCTCGAGTACTCGGTGCCCGGGCCGCAGATCGAGCTGATCGATCATCAGGCCCATCAGCGACGGCTGGGTCGAGGAGCTGATCGGCATCTTCCGCTCGTCCCAGGCGGTGCCGATGGCCTTGTCGGTGTAGACCTCGGCGACGTCGATCGTCGGCAGGAACAGATGCCGCGGCACCGCGCGCAGCGCGCGCTCGACGAGCGGGTTGTCGAACGGTCTGGCCGCGACGATTGCGTCGACCATCGCCTGATGAAGGTCGTCGATCTCCTGCGGCGAGTATGTCCGCGGCCCTGTCTCGTCCATGCTCGCTTCCTAGTGCTCGCCGAAGAGGATCGTCTCGACCCGCTCGGCTCCCATCGCGATGGCGTTCTCGACGACGTCGTAGCCGACCTCGTCGAGCATCAGGTCCTGCTGCCGGGCGCGCTCGGCGGCTTCGGAGTACGGAATGGTGCTGAAGGTGACCATGCTGTACAGAGGGATCCACCGATCGGGGAACATGTCGTGCAGCGCCGCATCGATGCGCTTCTTCTGAAGGAAGCGCGGATCGACGACCTTCGAGCGCATCTCGACGAAGTTCGCCAGCGCGAGGTCGGCGATCGCGTCGGTGTCGGGCTTGCGGCGGTTGTAGAACGTCCGGATGAGCATGCCCCAGTCGTCGATCGACTCCATGAGCTGGTCGAAGACGAAGACGTCCTCGAAGCAGGCGTTCATTCCCTGTCCGTAGAACGGCACGATCGCGTGCGCGGCATCGCCCATCAGCAGCGCCCAGTCGTTGAAGTGCCACGGCCCGCAGTGCACTGTCGCCAGGCCGGAGGTCGGGTTGCCGTGCCAGTCCTCGAGCAGCGTCGGCATCATCGGCAGGGCGTCGCGGTAGTACTGTTCGAAGTACGCGGTGACGGCCTCGTCGCTGCGAATCGTCTCGAAGCTGTGCTCGCCGGTCATCGGCGCGAAGATCGTGCACGTGAACGTGCCGTCCGGATTCGGAAGCGCGATCATCATGAAGTCGTGACGCGGCCAGATGTGCAGCGCGTTCGGATCCATCCGATGACTTCCGTCGGGATTCGCCGGGATCGAAAGCTCCTTGTACCCGTGCTCGAGCCACTCGACGTCGGCGCGGAATCCCGGCACGCGCTCCTCGAAGGCCTCGCGCAGCGCCGAGTTGGCGCCGTCGGTCGCGATGAGCTTCGTGACCGCGACCTCGCGCGTCTCGCCGGTGCGGTCGTCGGCCAGCGTGATCACGCGACGCTCCAAATCGACGCCGACGCAGCGCTGGTTGAAGTGGAACGAGATGCCCCCGCAGCGGTCCGCCGCGTTCATCAGCTCGATGTTCAATCCCGAGCGCGAGACCGAGTTGATCGCCTGACCGTCGGTGCCGTAGGGCTGCAGTCCGGTCTCCCCCTCGACGTCGTGGATCATCCGGCCGAGCATCGGGATCGCGTCGGCGAGCACCTCGTCGGCGATGCCGGTCGCTTCGAGCGCGTGAATGCCGCGCGTCGATAGCGCGAGATTGATCGAGCGTCCGCGCTCGACGCTCGTCAGTCGCATGTCGCCGCGACGCTCGTAGACGTCGACGGTGAAGCCCCGCTTGGCGAGATAGACGGCGAGCAGCGGACCGGTCAGGCCGGCGCCCAGTATCGTGACGTGTTTCTTCATTGTCTGCGTACGTCGATGTAATTGCGCGGGACGTCGCCCGCTCTTCGGCCTCGTGTGAAGCGCACTCGCAGGCCGCCGTCAGTCGAGGCCGTGTTCCCGGTGACGGCCTGTCGCGCCGTCACGCCAGTCGCGTTCCGTTCGGCACCGCCCGCTCGGGCATCGCGAGCACGACACCATCGGCCGCGACGAATCCCGTTACGAGCACCTCCGAAACGAACGGCCCGATCTGCTTCGGCGGGAAGTTCGTCACGCACAGCACCTGCCGTCCGATGAGATCATCCGGCGCATACAGCGCCGTGATCTGCGCGCTCGAGCGCCGGATGCCGAGCTCCTCGCCGAGGTCGACCCACAGTTTCAACGCCGGCCGGCGCGCCTCCGCGAAGGGCTCCACGCGAACGATCGTTCCCACGCGCAGCTCGACGCGCTCGAAATCTCTCCAGTCGATCGTCTCGCCATCCACGCGGGCTCCGGTCTAGCGCACGAGGCGCGTGAGGATCTCGGCAAAGCGCCAGACGTCCGCGAACGTGTTGTACATCGGCACCGGCGCGACGCGCACGACGTCGGGCGGACGGAAATCGGCGACCACCCCCTCGTAGGCGAGCGCCTCGTTGAAGCGCCGGGCGTCGCGATCGAGACGGATCGAGAGCTGGCAGCCGCGCTCGAGCGGATTCGACGGCGTGATGACCGACAGATGATCGCCCGGAATCTGCCGGATGAGAAAGTCGAGGTACGCGGTGAGCAGCTCCGACTTCGCGCGCAGCGCCGGCATGCCGGCGCGCGTGAACAACGCCAGCGCGGCGCGGTGCGCGGCCATCGGCAGGATCTGCGCGTTCGAGAGCTGCCAGCCCGCGGCGCCGCGCTGCGGGACGAAGTCCGGACGCATCTCGAAGCGCGTCTGCGGCTCGGTTCCCCACCAGCCGGCGAAGCGAGGCAGCTCCGGATCGAACGCGTGACGCTCGTGCACGAAACACCCGCCGACGCCGCCGGGACCGGAGTTGAGATACTTGTAGGTGCACCAGACGGCGAAGTCGACGTTCCAGTCGTGAAGCTGCATGACGAGGTTGCCCGCGGCGTGCGCCAGATCGAATCCGACGGCGCAGCCCTGAGCGTGCGCGGCCGCGGTGATCCTCTCCATCTCGAAGACCTGCCCGCTGTAGTAGTTGACGCCGCCGAGCAGCACCAGCGCGATCTCGTGACCACGCTGCGCCAGCAGGTTCTCGATCTCCTCGGTGCGCACCGTCGACTCTCCCGCGATCGGCCGCAGCGGGATGATCGCGTCGTGAGGATCGAAGCCGTGAAAGCGCGCCTGGCTCCAGACCGCGTACTGGTCCGACGGGAACGCGTTCTCTTCAATGAGAATCCGGAAGCGCGACTTCGTCGGACGATAGAACGAGACCATCATCAGGTGCAGGTTCGTCGTCAGCGTGTTCATGACGACGACCTCACCCGGACGGGCGCCGACGATCGCGGCCGCCGGCTCACGGAACATCTCGTGGTATCCGTACCACGGATTCGCCGCCTCGAAGTGTCCCTCGACCCCAAGCTCCGCCCAGTCCTTGAGCTCCTGCTCGATCGCCCCCCGCGTGGAGCGCGGCTGCAGACCCAGCGAGTTGCCGGTGAAGTAGATCGCGTCGCCTCCCTTGATCGTGCGCGGGATGTGGTACTCGTCGCGGAAGTCGCGAAGAGGATCGCGCTCGTCGAGGTCACGGGCGAAGTCGAGCGAGGTGTCGAAGGCGATGTCCGTCATGTCCTGGAGTCGGTGTCTGGTGTCGAGAGAAGGGGGAAGTTATTGGTTCTTGGGCGCGTTTGGTTATTGGTTATTGGTTTTTTGGGGGTTGGATGTTGGGCTCGGTGTATGGGCGTGGGCTTGGGTGGTGGCGGGGTGGTTCGGAGCTGTGCTGGTCCGGGTGACTATGCCGGATCGGGAGGCTGGCTCGGGGTGGCGTCTACGCCGGGTCGAGGTGCATCAGCAGGGGGCGTGACGGGGCGGCGTCGAGGAGGAAGGCGGGAAGCTGCAGGTTGAGCAGGTACGAGCCGTCGGCGAGGTCGTCGGGGACGAAGGCCATCTCGGTGATCGTGCGGCGCGCGCCGTCGGCGTCTGCAAGCGTGCGCTCG
>DATLHO010000331.1:0-2678 GCA_035539855.1 Kapaibacterium sp. (SeqCode)
ACGCATGGCTGTTCCTCCGGTGCAATCCACCCGATCGATTCGGTGTCGGCAGCGCATCGGAGGCAGCCATGAATCGTCGTCCCTCGCTCGTTCTCGTTCTCGTTCTCCTTCCCATCCTCGCCCTTCCTCTCGCGGCCCAGCAGTGGTCGGCTCTCGGAGACCTGTCGGTCGCCCGATGGGGCGCCGCGGCGATCTCCATCGGTGACGGCCAGGTGCTGGTCATCGGCGGATCGACCGGCATTCCGATCGAGTCCGATCCGAAGGCGGTGCCGGTCGCGACGTGCGATATCGTCGACGTCTGGCGGGGCCGCGTGAGCACGACCGCTTCGATGGCGCTGCCGCGCGCGGAGTTCGTCGCGCTCGCGGCGCGCGACTCGAGCGTCGTCGTGATCGGCGGAGTCATCGGCATCGATCCGAACGGCGACGTCACCGGCAGCGTCGAGCTCTTCGATCCGCGGTCGCGGACGTGGCGCACCGTGGGGTCGCTGCTGACAGCGCGACGCCAGCACGTCGCCGGCTTCATCGACGAGCACCGCATCCTCGTCGTCGGCGGGCGCACGAAGAGCTACGCGAGCCTCACCGACGCCGAGGTCTTCGACCTGCGCACCGGCACGAGCACCAGGGCCACCCCGTTCCCCTACCCGATCAACACCTCGACGCTCATCGTCTCGCACTCCGGCGAGCTCGTCGTCGTCGGCGGCCGCACCGGCGGCGCCAACAGCGAGCGACGCTCGGAGGTCTACGCGTACGACCCCGCGACCGACGGCTGGGTGCTCTCCAGCGTCCTGGCGCAATCGGTCTCCGCGGTCAGCGGTCTCAGGCTGTGGGATCGGCGCATCATCGTCGCCGGTGGGTTGCACCAGGACCTGCCCGGACAGAGCGCGACGGAAGTGCAGCTCGAAAACGTCGGCAAGTGGAAGCTCATCAGCCCGATGTCGCGACCGCGCACCAATGCGGGGCTCGCGCAGTGGACCGAGAATCGCGTGCTGGTCGTCGGCGGCTACCATAGCGATCGCCAGCCCGTCGCGACGACCGAGTGGATCGACATGTCGCGCCACACGAGCTCGCCGGGCCCGTCGCTCGCCGTCGCACGCGACCGCTTCACCGTGCTGTCGGTGCCGGCCGGGCCTACCGCCGCGCCGCACGAGCATGCGGTCGTCGCGATCGGCGGACTTCGGAGCACGTCGGAGCTGACCTCGCTCGTCGAGGTGCTGCGTCCGGGCACCGATATCAGTTGGACGGTCGAGCGCGACACGAGCGATCGCAGCGTGCTCCTCGACGCGATGCGCCGGCTGCACGTCGCCTATGCGGTCGCGGCCGAGACACGGGCGGAGCTCAGTGTGATCGATGCGGGTGGCAACAGAACGACGATTCCGTGGAAGGTGGTGCCGGCCGGCGCGTACGACGAGGTCGTCGATTTGTCGGGCGCTCCTGAAGGACCGTGCACGGTCGAGCTGTCGCTCGCGGGAGAGCTCAGGAGGTGGCGGGTGGAGCTGCCGTGACCGGGCGGCTCAGGTGAACGGCATCGAGCGGCCGAAGACGCGACGGCGGATCTCGCCGATCGTGTCCATGTCGGGCTCGAACGGAAGCACCGGCGTGCGCGTGGGAAGCGCCTGGGCGTGGGAGATCTCGAACGGGGAGTCCGCGATCTTCAGGTTGTAGGCGCTGACGAGCAGGTGCTCGAGGTTGACGGTGTCCTGGATGTTGTAAGCGATGAGCGTCTCGAGCGCCTTCGGATTGCGGCGCGTCGTGTAGTCCTGCCACAGCAGCACCGCGAAGTATCCATCCACTCCGTCGAGCTCCCCGCGATCGAGGCCGAGCTGGCGCTCGACGCCCTTGAGACCACCGCGCATGCCGAGCCCGTGGAAGACGAATCGCAGATCGATGTGCGCCTGCGGGAGCTTGATGAGGAAGTAGTTTTCGATGAACGGGATGTCGAAGCACTTCCCGTTGTAGGTGACGAGCACGTCGTAGTCGAAGATGTCGTCCTGCAGGTCGCGGAGGTTCTCGCCGTAGACGTAGTGGCGGATCCGCTGGCCGTCGAAGAGCACGGCGGTCGTGATGTGGCTGAGGTGCGAGCCGAGGCCGGTGGTCTCGATGTCGAGATACGCGATGCGGCTGCGCAGCTCCGGGAACAACCGCCACTGCTCCGACGCCGGAACGCTGCGTCCGAAGAAATGGGCATCGAGCTGCCTGAGGGCCTCCTGCGACTCGAACAGGTGCGCCTCGGCGGCCGCGGCGCGATTGCCGAAGAGCGCCGAGAGCTCCATCTCGAGACAGTCGTCCCAGCAGCGCACCCCCTCCTCCCAGATCCTCTCCTCACGACGCCGCCCGACGCCGGGTATATGGCAGAATGTGCTCGTGAGCATGGGGGAAGATAGGGAGATGAACACAGGAGGTCACATACTTTCCCCTCCAAAGGCCGCGACCACGTCATCCTCGCGAGCGGAGCGAAGCGGGGATCTATCTTCGGCGGTAGCCGTGCCGGACGGTACCGCTACCGCGGAAGACAGATCCCCGGCTCCGCTTCGCTGCGCCGAGACCGTATGTTGAAAAGCGAAAGCCTCACGCCTGATGGGTAAGTTTTGTTGACCAAAACAACCCATCCACCAAGCGGAGGCTTCCGACAATGACGGAAACTATCACCGCCGACGTCCATGGACAAGACGTCTATGTCG
>DATLHO010000332.1:0-16950 GCA_035539855.1 Kapaibacterium sp. (SeqCode)
AACGGCACGCCGTTTATCGCGTCACCGACAGCAGCGCCGTGCTCCGCACGCCGCCGGCATCGACGACGACGAGGTATCGGCCGGCCGCGAGTTTGTCGAGATCGAGCGCGGCGCGGTGCGAGCCGGCGACGCGACGGCCGAGGCTCGTGGTCGCGAGCCGCTCACCGAGCGTGTTGAGGATCGCGACCGAAACGTCGGAGGCATCGGTGAGCGAGAAGCCGACGCTTGTCGAGCCACTCGCAGGGTTCGGAGCGAGAGCTGGGGCGCGCGAGACCGGCAGATCGATTCCCGCGCTCGTCGGCTCGACGATCCGACGAAGTATGACACCATTGCCGACGGCCACGGCCACCCCGGGCACCGGATGTGCGATGCCCGTAAGCTGGAGCATTGCATTGACGCTGTCGGGAAGTCGCTCGACGCTCCATGTTACCCCACCGTCCGTCGTCGCCATCACGCGACCGACCATGCCGGTCGCGATTCCGTGACGCTCGTCGGCAAAGGCGACGTCGAGGAGGGCGTCGACTCGCAGCTCGGTCGCTTCGACCAGAGGAGTCCAACCCCTGCCCCCGTCGGTCGTGCGGGATATTCGATCGAACACGCGATGATCGGCTTCCGAAATGCTGTTCGGAAGCCCCCCGATCCCCCATCCGCGCAGCGCATCGATGAAGTCGAACCTTGCGACCCCTTTCGAGGGTGGCGTCGTCGACTCCTGCCAGGTCGCTCCAGCGTCGGTCGTCAGTGAGACGCCGTCGACGACATAGGTGCCATTTGCCGGGGCACGAAGGTCGAATGCCGACGTCCTGCCCGCGGGGAATTCAATCGTCGTCCACGTCTTCCAGCCGTCGCTGGTTCGGTAGAACACCGGTGAGTTGACCGCAGCCGATGCGATCCCCTCGGAGACGTCGACCATCGCCACTCGCGAGAGAGTAACACCGTCGGGCATTCGGGTCGTATCCCACGTTGCGCCGCGATCGCTCGAGGAGAAGATCATCCCGCGCACCGGCTTCCACTGCGTTTCGACCCACTCCAGACTGTCGGCGATGACGTAAACATGATCCCTGGATGGATACGCAAGGTCGTAATGAACGATCGGATGTTCATCGACGCGGATGAGGGCCAGCGTCGAGGCGGTGTCATTCGACAGATAGACGTACCCTTTAGGTCCACGACTCGCTACGAACGCGTAGTGCGCCGCATCCGCCGCGATGACCGTGTTCTTGTTGAGCATCCGCGACTGAAAGAACGTGAGTGAATCGGCGGGATGCGCGATTCGCCATGGCGAGCCTTCCTGCGCCATGATCGGGAGCGCATTGAGCGCGATGGCGAACATGAGAAGGCGCCGCGCTGAGGTAGTTTGGGGATTCATCGTCTTCTCCTGATATGCGTCATTGGGTGCGGAACCCGACCGGGCTTCCTGGCGTGCGCCGACAGCCGCCGCGAGGAGCACCGTCGGAGCGACGTCCGGACGATCAAAGATGTCGGGACGCGCCATTCCCGTCACCGTCGCCGAAGCCGGCGTCCCCTTCACAACAGCGCTGCGACGCAACATTCTCACAGGCTGCAGAGCGCACGGATACTGGCCTGCAGCGCGATCAACGTTTCGCGAGCTGCACGCGAAACGTTCCCTGCTGGATCGTCACGGTCGTATCGCGCTCGGCGCAATACGCGGTCAGCGTCAGGGACCCGAACAATCGCGCCGCGCGCCTCCTCGCTCTTCTTCTTCTTCCTCTCTTTCTCTCTCCTTCTCTTCTTCTTCTTCCTCTCTCCCGGTTCACCGTCATCCTCGCGAGCGAAGCGAAGCGGGGATCTATCTTCGGCGGTAGCCGGTCCGCACGGAACCGCTACCGCGGAAGAAGGATCCCCGCTCCGCTTCGCTATCACCTGGAGAAAATCAATCCCCCAAACGTTATTTCCTACCGCACCACCGTCAACACCGCACTCCTGCGCCCACCATCAGCATCCACCGCGACGACGTACGTGCCGTTCGGCAGGCCGTCGAGGTCGAGCGTCGCTCGGTGTGCGCCGGCATCGAGGCGACCGAGCGACGTCCGCGAGACGCGCTCGCCCATGGCGTTGACGATGCTCACCTCGACCGTGCCGCCCTGCGAGAGCGAGAAGCTGACAGCCGCGCCGTTCGCCGTTGGATTCGGCGCAACGCTCATCGTCGCCGCGATCGTCGCGTCCGTGCCGACGGCTGACGTCGCATACGGCCGGAAGACTCCTTCGATGTAGTCGGCGACGAGCGAGGAGATCAACTCATCGATCATCGTCGGGCTTGCCGCGACACCGTCGCGCTCATCGTCGTCGCCCCGCGCGAGGCCGAACGGCGACGGCACGATTGCGAAGGCCATCGAGAAGTGCGCGGTGTCACCGGGAGCCATGTCGAACGCACGGGTCGCGAGCATCGTGCGCTTGTCGCCTTCCGACGCGTCGCTGTCGAGTGCAGGACCGGACATGAATTCGTAGCGCTCGGCCAGCGTGACGGGATCGGACTCGAGCGACCAGGCGCGCCACGTGTGAATCTCGTGCCGCTCGAGCTGCGCCTGGCGCAGCGAGTTGTCGACAAACCCGTCATCGCCGATCGACGGAGCCTCGAGCAGGATCTGCGCAAGCGCCTCATACAACCTGCCGGGTTCAGCCGCAGTCGTCGTGATTCCCGCACGGGTGCGTCCATCGGTTCCGCGGTAGGCGACCGCACGATCGTTGTTCGGGAGACCGAGATCCGGATCGCTTGCCTGACCGATGACGCAGTCGAAGAGCGTATCCTCCGAGACGTTGATCACTTCGTACTGCAGGATCACCACCGACTCGTACCTGGACCCGACGCTGAAGGAATACACGCTCTGCTGGAACTGCAGTCCCATCGGAAAACCGAAGCTCGACCCAAAGCCCTCGTAGCGGCTGAGGTCTCCGTCATGGAATCGCATAACGAACTGCTCTGCGACGTTCGGCATGAACGCTGGACGATCGAGACCACCTCCGCTCGTGCGTGCCGCGACATCCGCGACATAGACGCCCGGGTTACGAGGCGTCACGCCTGCGCCCGTCGCCGCCCAGAGCGGCCACGTCGCGCCAAATCCAGCGCCGGCGTACGCGCCGCTTGCTCGATCGTGATCGCCAGCGTAGTACAGCCCCTTATCCGACGTCGTCGAGGAGGACTCTCCAGGCGTCGCCCACGACACGCCGGAGTTCATGTTGTATCCGATCAGCGTGAGCGGTCGCAACGTGTCGTTGAGGTTCTTCAACGCCCCGAACCAGATCCCGCTCCCGTAGAGATAGGTGTTGCCGCTGCCGCGAGGATAGAACAGGCCGGGGTCATTCATCGACACGTTGTGCCCGAAGATGCCGTAATTGCTCACGAAGAAGTCCACCGCGCTCGTGCGATTGCGCGCCAGCTTGTAGTCCTGCTGCTGCGCGACCGACACCGCCGCACAGCAGATCATCATCATCATCAATGCAAGTAGGTTCCTCTGCATCATCGTTCTCCGGTTGAGATATGTCTGAATTGTTCGTTGAGTTTGGTGCTGTTTCGAAGCCGGCTTCCCCATCAGAACACCCAGCGCGCCGATTGTTCTCACCGAAAAGGCGCACGGTGACTGGGCTGGCGCCTTTCTACCGCCTCCCCAACTGCACGCGGAACGTGCCCTGTTGAATCGTCATCGTCGTGTCGAGCTCGGCGCAGTACGCGGTGAGCGTAAAGGAGCCGACCATGACGTTGAGGGCGGTGTCGATCCTCGCGACGCGCAGGCGCCCCTCGGATCGGGGAACGCCGGTGCGATAGGTCTCGGGGAATCCTCCGGCGCGACGCTCGTACTGCGCCGCATAGATCGGCGTGCCGAACGAGTCGACGGTTTTCGGCGCGGAGTACGATCCGTTGATCGTGTACGTACCGGTGTCGGTGATCGCGTCGAGCCGCAGTGAGAGAATGTCGTAGTCCGGACTGTTGAGAGACTGGCGCGACGCCTGCACGGTGACGTAGTGCGCGTTGCGGAAGACGCCGTTGTGGAACGTCGGCCGCAGCACCTCGGTCGCGAAGACGATCGGCTCACTGCCCACGATCGCGCGGAGCGAATCGCCGGGCCCTCGAATGAACGGCTCAGAGGTTACGATCGAATCGAGGTTGACCTCGAACTGGCGGCGCGGCGTATCGATCCCGAGAGGATCGACGCAGCCGCCGAGCAGAACGACCAACGCCAGCGCTGCGAGCGCCGGCGTCGATCGAATGGGGATGAGAATGCGTCGCGTCATCATCGGTTCCGTGGTGCTGACTAGAATCCGTACATGAATCCCAGGTGGGCGTTGACGTTCGTGCTCAGATCGACCGCCTCGCGGAAGCTCGTCCACAACAGCCAGGTCGAAGCCCCCGCGTGAATGGCGATCTCGTCGAGCGGTCGGTACTCGATGTTGAACCCGACCGTGCCGAAGCCTCCCGCGCCCGAATACCCTCCGCCGACCTCGAGCAGTCCGGCGAAGCGATCGAAGCGCACGAGCTCGGGCGCGAGGAACGCGCGGCCGTAGAAGGGCTGCGGCGACTGCTCGTAGATCGTGTCGATTTCCTCGCCTCCGGTGTTCGAGTGGAACACCATCGAGAACTGCGTCTGACCGAATGCGGCGCCGGCACGGACTCTCGAGAACAGTCCATCGTCCGCTCCGCCAAGCGCTATGCTGCCGACGACCTCGCGATCGAGCAGCACGGTCGGAGCCGGCGTCAGGCCGTAGACGCGCGGCAGCGAGAGTCTGAAGTTGTTGCGCACACCGAGCTGCAGTCCGATCGGGCCCGCTTCGGGCGCGGCGAGCGCCGTCATCGGCTCGAGCTCCGGCGAGCGACCCGGGCGGGTCACGCCGCGGCCCGCCCGCGAGAGCGACTCGCCATCGGCGCCGCGCGGGTGCGACGGGATCAGGTAATCGGAGTCGCGATCGTTCGCCGCGACCGGGACACTGGTTTGACTGTCGGACGAGCGCGGTTCGGTCGTGCGAGACTCGGCCGCGCGCGTCTCAGTCGTGCGCGACTCACTTGAAAGCGGCGTACGTGCGGGCGCGTAGGTCGAGCGCGATTCGACGGCGCCCGCCGTGTTCGGCTGTCCGGCGGCGAGCGTTGCCATCGCACGCTGCAGTCGCGCGATCGAGTCGCGCGCGGCGGCGAGCGCTGCGTCGTCGACGGGCGAGCCGGTCGTGGGCGAGCCGGTCGCGGACGCGCTCGTGTTCACCAGCGTCGCGTCGTTGCGAAGCATGTATCCCGCGCCGAAGGCGCCGAGCATGAGCACGAGCGTCATCACGCCGTACATGAGCATGCGCCACCCGGGGATCCGTGGTGCGATCGGCACCGGCGCCAGCGCGTCGTCGTTCGCGGCAGCGGCGGCTCCCCCACCGGCGAAGCCCGCGTCGATGGCGGCGAGCCCGCCCATGATCGCGAGATCGGCTCGCGCCGGCGGCACGATCGTCGCCGCGCTCGCGGCGAAGCGCCGCTTCAGCACGAGCTGCTCAACGAGCAGATCGCGCTTCTCGGGCGAGACCGCCAGGACGTGCAGGAGCTCCCCGACAGAGCTAGTGTCGATGAGCTCTCCGTCGAGGAGTGCGGTGATTTGTTCGTGTATTGACATGTCCGTCAGATGTCAGAGGTCAGATGTCAGATGTCACAATGCGCTCGGAGCGGGGGGCTGCGGATCGTCGTGGCGCTTTATTCGCGTAGGAGCGGTCTCAGAATTTTCTGGAGGGACTGCTTTGCGCGATAGATTCTGTTCTTGATGACGTCGTGGGTGATGCCGAGCTGCTCGCCGATCTCCTGGTACGAGTAGCCTTCGAGCTCGAAGAGCAGGAACGATTCGCGGTACTGCGGTGGGATGCGCTGCAGGGCGTCGCGGAGATGCTCGGCCGTGTCGGCGAGGGTCTCGTCGGGCGCGACGCCGGCGTCGTCGAAGTCGTCGATCGACGTCAGGCGGCGCGATGCCTTCAGGGCGTTGAGGCAGCGCGTGCGGGCTGCGGTCATGAGATATCCGCGGACGTTCGTCATCTCCTTCCCCTCGCGACAGGCGCGATAGAAATTGATGAAGACCTCCTGATAGATGTCCTCGGCGCCGGCGGCGTCGTTGAGCATGTACAGGCAGAAGCGATAGATGCCCGCCTTGTGGCGCTCGAACAGCACCGAGAACGCAGCGTGATCTCCGCCGCCAGCGCGCGCGGCGAGCTCTCGCTCTTCATCGGCCAGGTTTCGTGCTGTAGCGATCACGTCGATAGGCTCGTCCGTAGAGTTCGGGGTCGTTTCGGTAGGAACAGCGAGTGGCAGGGAAGTTCTCACTTCGCTGCGAGGAATCCTCGTACCGCGAGGCCCGGGCAACGGAGTCGCGGATCCGGAGGTCCGAAAGCACGAGAGCCGCGGGGATGCCGCGGCTCTCGTGCAGTGCAGGATTCGTCAGCTCGACGCGCCTACCGGATCGTCGGCCCGGACTGGGTGCGGCCGGAGGCCTTCCCTGTCGCCGCCTCGAGCGGCGTGCTGATCTGCGGAGGCGGTCCTTCGATCGCTCCGATCCGCGTCCCTCCCCGCTGCGGACGCAGCGTGAACGACGGCGTGCGCTCGGTGCCGTGCGTCAGCGCGAGCGCCGATCGATCGATCGCGGCGGCGTTGGCGACGATCAGTCCGCGGCCGGCGCCGCTCTGATTCATGTCGAGCGACAGGAGCAGGCCCGGCAGCGTCATCGCGCTCTGCTGCGACGTGATCTCGGCGTCGGTGAGCGCGCTCGACCAGATGCGGACGTTGTCGAGCTCGCCGCTGTAGTACCCGTAGGGTCCACCACCGATGCCACTGACCATGCGCCCCGGGTGTGCGTCGCCGGTCGAGGGGTGCACGAACGGCTGCGGACTCTGCCGGCCGGTGCGCACGAGCCGCCCGTCGATGTATAGCGACGGCGTGCGGTCGCGATAGACGAGCGTGACGCGTGTCCAGCCGGACAGCGCCTGGCGATGCACGAGCACCGCGGGGATGTAGTCGCCGGCGTGCTCGTAGACGCTGACTCCGTTGGTGCCGACCGACAGACCCACTCCCGCGTGGCCCCGCCCCCAGTCGTGCGTGCCGTGCGATGGATAGACCGCGTAGCGCTGACCGTCGATGCCGGCATAGCCCTCGAGCGACTCGTCGTCGACCTGGTGCTCGGCGCTCGGATTGACCCAGAGATCGATGGTGAACGAGTTCACGGCCGTCGCCGTCTGTGGCATCGCGACGAAGTCGGTCGTGCCGTTGAAGCGCAGCGCGTAATCGTCGGCCTGCTGCGCGAACGCAGCGGTCGAAAGCCCGAACAGAGCCACGACAGCCGGTAGTGTTCCTCTCATAGTCCCGCCTCCCGATAAGGTGAACCGTCTCCCTGCGGACGCCAGCAGCGCCCGTGGACGTCGAGGGAACGTATCGGATGGTAACCAAAGAGGCAAATCACTCCTCGGCCCCTTCGTACATCTTCTCGATCTCGGGACCATACCGCTCGATCGCGGCCTTGCGCTTGACCTTGAGCGTGGGCGTCAACAGTCCGTTCTCGACCGAGAAGGGCTCGGCCAGGAGCGTGAAGCGTCGCACGCGCTCGAACGCCGACAGGTCGCGCTGGAGTTCCTTGAGTTCCTGCTCGACCGCCATCGACAGCGTCACACCGTCGACCATCGACTCTCGTCCCACGGCCGTCGAGACATCGCCGGGCGACTCGCCAGCTTGCAGGAGCATCTCGCGCGCGACCTCGAAGTCCGGCACGATCAGCGCCGTCATGTACGGTCGGTTCTCCCCGACGAGCATCACCTGGTCGACGAGTCGGCTGCGCGACACGAGATCCTCGATCGGTCCGGGCGCGATGTTCTTGCCGCCGGAGCTGACGATGATGTGCTTCTTTCGATCGGTGATCCGCAGGTAGCCCTCCGCGTCGAACTCGCCGATGTCGCCGGTGTGCAGCCATCCCTCGTCGTCGATCGCCTCGGCGGTCGCCTCGGGATCGCGGAAGTATCCCTTCATCACGTGGGGACCGCGCGTGAGGATCTCTCCGTCCGGCGCGATCGTGACCTCCACGTTGAACAGCGGCTGGCCGACCGTGCCGAGCTTCGGACGCTCCATCCGGTTGGCGGAGATGATCGGCGAGCACTCGGTCATGCCGTAGCCCTCGATGATGTTCATGCCGATGCCGAAGAAGAACTCGCCGACGTCGCGCGAGAGGGCGGAGCCGCCGGAGACGAAGAAGCGGACCCTGCCGCCGGTCGCCTGGCGGATCTTCGAGAACACGAGTCGGTCGGCGACGAGGTGCTTGGCCGCGAGCACCGGACCGACCGCGCGCCCGCTGTTGATGCGCCGGAAGCGCTCGACGCCGACGCCGAGCGCCCAGCGGATGAGCTTGCGCTTCGACTCGGGCTCGGCCTCCGCCTTGCGCTCGACGCGCGTCTTGATCCGCTCGAACCCGCGCGGCACCGACGTCATGATCGTCGGGCGGACCTCGAGGAGATTGACGCTCACCGTTTCGAGCGACTCGGCGAACGCGATCGACGCCCCGCAGGCGAAGCAGGTGTAGTACCCGGCCGTGCGCTCGAAGGAGTGACACAGCGGCAGGTAGCTGAGGATCACATCGTCTGGACCGATCGGCAGCACGCGCGAGGCGCCCGTGATGTTCGCGACGAAGTTCGAGTGCGTCAGCATCACTCCCTTCGGATTGCCCGTCGTGCCGCTGGTGTAGATGAGCGTGGCGAGGTCATCCGGCGCTACGCGAGCAGCCATGCGCGTGAGCTCGCCGGGCGCCGCCGCGGCCATCGCGCGGCCGGACTCGATGAGCGCGTCGAACGAGAGAATCGGCAGCGTCGTGCTCGTGCGGTACTGGTCGATCGCCTCCTGCTGAAAGCAGATGATGTGCTCAAGCGTCGGGAGATCGGCGGCGACCTTGACGAGCTTGCCGAGCTGCAGCCGGTTCGAGCAGATGACCGCCTTGACCTCCGCGTTGTTGAAGATGTACTCGACCTGCTTCGGCGTCAGGATGGTGAAGATCGAGACGTCGGCGATTCCCGAGCAGACGCACGCCAGGTCGGCGACGATGAACTCGAGACGATTCTCCGACATGATGCCGACGCGGTCGCCGGGCTTCAATCCCAGCGAGCGCAGCGCCAGGGCGAATGCCTCGACCTGCTCGCGGAGCTCGTCATGACTGGTCTCGACGTATGCTCCGTCGACCTTCCGACTGAACGCGCACTTGCCGGTTCCCTTGAAGTGGTCGGCCAGTCCGAGGTACATCCCGGCAAGCGTCGCGAACTCACTGATGAGCGGCATGACGGTTTCGATTGGTTACGGCGATGATTCGTCGGGCGAAGATAGCGCGGGCCTAGCGCTCCACCATCATCAGCGTCGAGCCCGTGTAAGAACCCGCGGTGATGCGAACGAGACAGGCGCCGACCGGTAGCGACGAGACGTCGACGCGCACGCTGTAGCGCCCGCCGGCCAGCGGCTCGTCGAGCGCGCGCAGCAGCTCGCGACCCCGGAGGTCGTGGATCGACACGACGGTGCGCGCATCCTCGAGCTGCTGGAAGACGATCTCCGCCGCACCGCGCGCCGGGTTCGGACGCGAGGGCTCGATGAGGTTCTCGTAGCGACCGAGCGCGACGCCAGTGATCACGCAGCGGTTGGAGACGCGCACCGTCGCGGAATCGGCGCACGGCTCGACGCGCAGGTCGGCCCCGATCACGACCGCCGAGTCGACCCGCACACTCGCCAGGCCATCGGCCGAGAGCACGCGGAACCGCAGGCGCAGGTGCGTCGCGCCAAAGACGGGATCGTCGACGCGAAGGCGCACGACTCCGGGCGGATCGCTCGAACCGATCGGCGCAGCTCCGGGCGCGTCGAGGAACTCGAGGCGCGCCGCGTCATAGGCGATCGAGTACTCGATCGAGGATCCCACCGCGAGCGGCGCATGAGCCTCGGTCGCGACGAACAGCTCCACGACGTCACCGGCGAGACCGGCCTCGCGGTCGTCGAGGCACGCCGTGATCGTATCCCCCACTCCGAGCGCGATCGCCGCGAGCGCGATGTTCGTCGTGAACGAGCATGGCGCGTCGACCGTGAGCTCCATCGTCGGCGAGTAACTGCCCGCGACGGTCGGATCGAAGCGCATCGCCACGCGCAGCGTCTCTCCCGCTCCGAGCGCGATCGGAATCGACGGAGGTGTCACGAACGAGAATGGAATCGGCGGTGGCCCGATGCTCGCGATGCTCACGGGCATCGGCAGCTCGTTGACGACCACGAGCTCGGCGGTGACCGGCGAGCCGACGGCAGTGCTTCCGAAGTTCACGCCGTCGGACGCGAGGCTCGCCTCGATGACGCTCGCCTCGAGCGCAACGCTGACGACCTCTCCGCACGGCTCGAGCACGACCTGCAGCGAGCCGGTGAGCACGCCGGCGGCGGTCGGCACGAACGTGACGTCGACGACGATCTCGGCGGCCGGCGCGATCTCGGACCCGGACGGATCGTTCGCGATCGAGAACGCGGCGCTGCCGGCGATCGCCGCCTGCTGCACGCGCACGGGGAAGTCGCCCTGATTGCGCAGACGGACCTGTGTCGTGATGACGGTGTCGATCGAGCACGAGAGGAGCGGATCGAGCGTGATGCTCTGCGGCAGAGCCACGACGACCGCCCCCTCCTTTCGACCGATCACGCGCACGACGATGCTGTCGCGACAGCCGCGCGTGTAGAACACGAGACGCTCGAGCGCGGGTCCGGACTGGCGCGGAGCGAATCGCAGCCACGTCGTCGCCGTGCCGCCCGGCGCGATCGTGAACGTCAGCGCCGGAGCCAGATGGGAGATGCCGTCGGATGATCCCACCGAATCGATCTCGACGGGCACACCGGAGAGATTTCGGAGCTCGACCGAGAGCGTGTCGTCGCCGACGCAGGCCGGCAGCGTGGCGACGGTGATCGCCGTGTCGGCCGGGGTGACGACCGGGCGCTCCGCGGCGCCGGAGATCGGAATCCTGAGCGTGTCGCGGCAGCCGCCGGCATCGATCGCGAGCGCGAGGACGCCGCCGGCGGCGCCCGGCGCGACGGGCGCAAACCGCACGCGCAGCACGACGGGCTCGCCGGGCGCAAGCGTTGCCGGGAGCTCGCCGGCGTTGTCGACGATGAACGGGCTCGTCGTCGTCGCGCTGCCGAGATCGACCGGCGCGTTCGAGCGATTGAGGATCTCGACGCCGACCGTGCTGTCGCCGCCGGCGCAGAGCGCGAGCGTCCCGAAGCGGATCGTGTCGGGCACCTGTAGCGCGGCGCCCGGACGACGCTCGCCGTGCAGGACGACGGAGTCCACGCGCGAGCACGCGCCTGCCGAGCGCAGTCGCAGGGTCGCGGTCGCCGTGACGGGTCCGGCCGGCGGAGAGAATCGGATCGGCACCGAGACCGACGTTCCGGCGCGGACGAGGATCGGGAGCGGCGCGGCGACGCTGAAGCCGGCGCCGGGCACGGCGTCGAGCGAGACGCTGAGGTCGGTCGCGCCGGTCGCGCGGAGCGTGATCGTCGTGTCGCTCGCGCCGGTGCAGGCGGCCAGCGGCGGGAACGTCACCTCCGACTCCACGATGTCGAATCCGACCGAGTCGGCGATCGCGGTGACCTCGACGCGCACCGGCGACGGGCACCCCGCGATCGTGACGACGAGCGTGTCGCGGAACGTCCCGGCGAAGCTTGGTCGGAAGCGCACGGTGAAGACGCCGTCATCGCCGACGCCGATCTGCAGCGGGAAGCGCGTCGGGCTGGTAATCGAGAACGCGCCGCCTCTGGCCATTCGCGCCTCGACGACGGTCGCCGCGTCGTTGCCCGAGTTGACGAAACGGATCGTCCGATCGATCGCCGTGTCGGAGCACGCGGGGACGCGGCCGAGGGCGTACGAGCTGGCCAGTCCCTGGAACGCCGGCGAGCTTCTGAAGCCGCGCACGGCGACGCGCAGCGGATCGCGCAGCGAGTCGTTGCTGAAGATCAGCAGAGTGTCGACCGCGCCGCCCGGCTGCGGCGCGCGGAAGCGGATGATGTACCGCTGACGCCCGCCCGGAGGAATCCGGATGTCGGTGTTCGCCGGATCGGGCTGCTCGAGCACGAAGCGGCCGGAGGCGAGCGAGAATCGGTTCGCGCGGATGACCAGCTCGGCGTCGCCGGCGTTGACGACGTCGAACGTGTCGCGACCGATCGTATCGCAGCGGACGGTGTCGAACTCGACGCGCACCGGCGACTGGATCGTCGGACGTGCCGCGAATCGGAAGGCGAGCGCGAACGCGTCGCTGCGCGCGGTGCTGCGGTTGGTGTTGAGGATCGTGTCGAGCGCGTTCGGCGTCACCGGGAACTGCGCCGAGACCGTGCGGCCCGTGACGTAGAGATCGCCGAGCCGCGTCAGGTGACTCTGATGCGACGGCACGTCGTCGCCCTCGCCGCCGATCACGCTCGCGTGCAGGATCTGCGATCCGTCGGCCGATAGCCGCACGAATGCGAGATCGAGCGCTCCGCGCGGACCCCGGCGGACCGCGTCCGCGGTCGTCGGGAAGACCGCGCTGTTGGTCGACCCGGCGACGTGCGCCTCGCCCGATGCGCTCGCCTGGATCGTCCACGCGGCGCCGTCGTGCACGGGCCCGACGTAGCGGCAGTAGCCGATCGCGCCGCTGGAGGAATCGATGCGCGCGACGAACCAGGTGCCCGGAGCATCGGCCGTCGTCGCCGCCAGATCGGTCGAGAACGTGAGCCCGGCGACGTACTGGTTGCCGCGGGCGTCGAGCGCGATGTCGAGCGGACGGTCGATGCTGGTGCCGCCTAGGTACGTCCCGTACTCCAGAACGCTGCCGTCGAAGCGCAGCCGCGCGATGAACCCGTCGCCGCCACCGAGATTCGCGGTCTGCGCGGCGCCCGCGGTCACGGGAAAATCTTCGGAGCTCGTCGAGCCGGTGATGCTCAGGGCGCCGCCGGGAGCCAGCGCCAGTCCGGTCGCGCGATCACTCGCGGCGCCGCCGAGGTACGTCGCGTAGCGCGTGGCCGACGCATCGGTCGAGAGGTCGGCGGCAAAGCGGGCGGCGAAGGCGTCCTCGCCGCCGAGTGCCGTCGGGAAGGCCGCGCCCGTCGTCCGTGGGAGGTCGCTCGACGTCGTCGTGCCGACGACGAACGGCTGATCGCCGCGGGCTCCTCCGAGCGCGAGATCCTCGATGCGATCGAGTCCGCTGCCGCCGAAGTAGGTCGAGGCGGCGAGCGTGCGTCCGTCCGGAGCGATGACGCTCACGAAGCCGTCGGTGCCACCGCGCAGCGTGCGCTGCTCGGCGTTCGCGGTGACGGGAAAGTCCGTCGAGCTCGTCGTGCCGGCCAGGACGATCGCGCCGTCGGAGCGAACGCGGATCGCGCCGAGCTCGTCGGTGCCGGTGCCGCCGATGTAGCTGCCGTAGAGCACGACCGACATCGTCGGGTCGAGCTTGACGACGAACAGGTCGAGCGAGTTGGCTCGATCAGGCTGCCGGCTGTAAGCTCCCGGTGTCGTCGGGATGTCGGCCGAGTGCGTCGAGCCGGCGATGTAAACGTTCGCCGCGGCATCGACCGCGATGCCGCGGCCGGTGTCGTCGGCGCCGCCGCCGATGTAGCTGCTGAACGCGAGCGAGGGATCGATCACCAGCGGGCGCGAACGATCATGCCGGCCGACACGGAAGCCGATGCCGCGCTCGTCGAGCACGAACGCCGAAGGAACGATGATGCGGCGCCCGTCGATGACCTGGTAGCTCAGCGGCGGAGCCTCGCGCAGCTCGCCGACGCTCGTCGCGATGCGAAGCGATCCATCGCGCCCGAGCCGCACGGCATCGGCGCCGTCGTAGCGGATGCGAACGCGCGCGAGCTCGCCGTGCGGCGCGACGACGACATCGTACTTCAGACCGCTCGTGTCGCTGTAGTAGCGCGCGTCGATGCCGGGATAGATGTCGTGATAGGTGATGGCCGCGAACGATCGCGCGGCGCGCGAGGTCGCGCCGAAAAAGCTGAACGTCGGACCGGCTCCGGAGGGCGCGATGCGCGCGGCGCGTCCGCCGTCGAAGCGCTGGCGCAGTGCGTGTCCGCGTCCGCCGACCGCGACGTCGAGCCACGCGGCGTCGTCCTCGAGCCAGACGGCAAGCGCTCCGAGCTGCATCCGATAGCCCGCGCGCGACGACCACTGTCCGGCGTTCTCGATGAAGGTGGATGGCGCTGAGGCTGTAGGCTGTGCGGCGAGATCCCCCACGACGACCAGAGCGGCAAGCGCACAGAGGCACAGCGTGACGAGCGCGCCGAGTCCGCTGGGACGTCCTGCAGTATGGTGGAACGGGCCGAGCACGCGCTAGGGTCTCCGAACAGGTGTGCGCACCTCGATCACGACGGTTCTGCAATGCGAGCGACCCTCGGGAGTGTCGTAGGGAAACCGCTCGCGCTCTCCGCCGCTCTGACTGACGATGATCGTCGCGCCTCTCGGCGCAAGCTCGCGCAGCAGGCGCGCGGTCTCGCTCGCGCGACGCATTGCGAGATCCCGGTTGTGCGACTCGAGTCCGAGCGAGTCGGTGTATCCGGTGATCGTGACCACCGAGCGGGGATCGACACCGGTCGCCGCGATCGCCCGCAGCAGCTCGAGGTCGGCCGGACTCACGTTCGGACTGTCGAAGTTGAACAGCAGCAGCGAGTAGCTCGCGATCACCGAATCGTTCTCGCGATGCTCGAGTGTCTGCTGCACCGTACGGTACTCGACGCGGATGTCGAACGGCTCGGTCGCCACGCGCTGTCCCGTGCTGTCCTCGACGTCGAGCCGGTACGCCAGGCGCATGGGAATCGTCGGCAGCTCGCGACGCCCGCTGCGCCAGTCCCACACGATCGAATCCGGCGGAGCTCCTTCGCCCTCGAACCGGCGCCAGAGCGTCGTGTCCTCGACGACGTCGAGACGCCAGCGGAGCACGCCCGCCTCGGCCTCGGCTCGCGGATAGAAGACGACGCTCGGCGGCGTCGCCGTGCGCTGGATGTGCAGCCGGATCACCGGACCGGTGATGTTCGGATCGGACGGCTCGAGCTGCGCACGCGCGTTCTCCTCGAATCCCTCCTCGACCGACTCGCGAGCCGGACTCGGCGGCAGCGCCCCGCCGGTCGTGTGCACGCGCCGCGCCTCGATGCCCCACGTCTCGACAAGATAGCGCCGGATTGCCTCCGCTCTGCCCCGCGCGAGCGTCGCTCCGCCGCTCTCACGACCGTTGCGATAGCCGTTGATCGCGAGCGTCGCCGAGGGTGTGTTCTTCATTCGAAGCCCGACGATGTTTAGCAGGTCGTAGTACGCCTCCAGCGCGCTTCCGACGAGGCTCTGCGTGGAGAACAGGCTGGCCGTCGAGTCATTGAGCAGGTGGTAGCGCGGTGGGATCGTCGAGCTTCCCTCGTCGAAGAACACCTGATTGAGCAGCGCGAGCGCCTCGGTCGAATCGTACTCGTCGACGCGCACCTCGACGACTGCGGGACTGGTCGTGATCGCCGGACGGAGGATCGGCACGCGCGCGATGACCGGAGTGTCGACCGGGCGCACCGGCTCCGGCGTCTCGAGGATGTCGAAGCGCAGCGTCGCGCCCGCGGCCAGGCGCACGCGGCGCCACGGCATCGTCGCGGCGAGACTCGTGATCGGCATCGCGACCGAGAGCTCCGGCACGAGCCACGATCGGCTCGAGATCGGAAGCCGCCATCCGACCGACGCCAGCGCGCCGACGCTCACTGCGGATGCCTCGACGAGATCCCCGGTTCGAATCTCCGCGACACGTTGTCCGCGGAGCAGCAGCGTCGACGGGCTCACCGCCTCCTGCTGGAACGTCTCCTCGCCCGCGATCTGTCGCGCGAGCTCGAGCCCCGCGGCGATCTCCAGGCGCGAGCCCGGATCGAAGCGCGCCAGGAGCGCGCCGGTGATGCTCGTGCGATCGAAGAGCAGGACGTGGTCGTAGACGCCCTCGACGACGACGCCCGACTCGCCACGCAGCAGCAGCGGGTAGTTGCTGCGCTTGCGCAGCTCGCCCGATTCGACAGCGAGACCAAGGCGTGCCTGCAGCGACCACGTCGATGAGAGCGGTCGCTCGACGAGCAGAGCGCCGGCGAACGAAGATCCCGATCCGGCTCGCAGTGAATCGCAGTCGACGAGCTCGGGAATGACGACCTCGCCAAGCTCGAACGATCCACCGCCGGAGAGCGCGGCGCCGATCGACAGCAGTCGCGGTGGAGCGCTCGTATCGGTCTGGGCGGAAACGGCGATGGCCATGCAGAGGAGCATGGCCAACGCCGTGAACATCGTTCGATATGTCGCGAAGGGGCGCAGCACCGTGCCTCGTTGAAAGGTCGCGCAAGATACGACCGGAGGCGGGCCGATGAGAGTCTACTTGCCGCTGTCCGGCGGCGTCTTCCGGTCGCCGGCCTGCGTCTTCGGGTCGTGCTTGATCGTGGCGCCAGGGTCACTCGGGTCGAGCGTGAGGGGCGGCCGCTGTGCGGCGGCCGGCGTATCATCGGAACGCCCGACTCCTCCATTACGGCTCGATCGTGCACTCGAGGCGGCAGCGCCGCGCACGCGGTCCGTCGACGACGGCACGCCGGTCGACGACGCATCGGTCGACGAGGCGGCATCGGGCGTCTGGCCGCCGGCCTGCTCGGTCGCGCGCGAAGGATCGACTGGAGTCGAGCTCGTCGGTGCAGTGCGAACCGTCGGCTGCGGACGCTCGGTCACGTCGTCGCCGGTCATCGAGTTGTAGAGGACGAAGCCCGCGCCGCCGACCGCGAGCACACCGACGACACTGGCGACCTTGCCGAGCAGCGAGAAGCCAATGCCGTGTCCGGCGATCTCGGCGATCGTGCCGAGCGCGGCGCCGAGGACGATCTTGTCGAGCTTCGACGACGTCTCGATCGTCTCGGCCTCCTCGATCATCAGCGCCTGGATGTTGCCATGCTGCTCGTACAGCGTTCGG
>DATLHO010000333.1:0-9891 GCA_035539855.1 Kapaibacterium sp. (SeqCode)
AAAGTGGGCGTGCAGCGTGAAAGGTAGATTCCTCGTCGGAAACGCCGATCCTCACTCGCGGATGTTGAAGTACTTCGCCGCGGGATGATGCACGACAATGGCGCTCGTCGACTGCTCCGGCTCGAGCATGAACTCCTCGGATAGCTCGACGCCGATGCGCTCGGGCCGCAGCATGACGAAGAGCTTCGCCTGGTCCTCGAGATTCGGACAGGCAGGGTAGCCGAAGGAATACCGGCTGCCGCGATAGCCCTGCGAGAAGAGTCGTCGCACGTCGGTCGCGTCGTCGCCGGCGATGCCGAGCTCGACGCGCATCGAGCGGTGCCAGTACTCGGCGAGCGCCTCAGCGCTCTCGACCGACAGGCCGTGGAAGAAAAGGTAGTCGGCGTAGCTGCCGCCGGCGAACAGCTCGTTGGCGTACTCGGTGGCGCGGGAGCCCATCGTGACGATCTGGAAGCCGACGACGTCGAAGAGCCCGGCGTCGGCCGGTTTGAAGAAGTCCGCGATGCACAGATGCCGCTCGTGCGGCTGCCGGGGAAAGTCGTAGCGCATCCACTCGACGAGCGCATCCTCGCTGAGCTCGACGTCGGTCCACTCGCTGGCCAGCGCGTCGTCGGCTCGGCCCTTCGGACGATAGACCACCAGCGAGTCCTGCTCCGCTCGGCACGGATAGTAGCCGTAGATCACCTTCGGGTCGAGCAGCCGCTCGCGCTTGGCGCGCAGCTTCAGCTCCTCGAACTTCGGATAGACCGTCTCGTCGAGCTCGCGGCGGTACTCCTCGGCCGAGCGCTTCCCCTTCTTCACCTGCCACTGCCCGCGGATCAGCGCGATCTCGTTGATGTACTCGAAGACTTTCTCGAGCCGGACGTTCTCGACGACGCGCAAGCCGAAGAACGGCGCCGTCGGAACGTCGACCGTGCGATCGACGTCGCTGACGACGCGCAGACGCTGCGTGTTCAGATCGGTCTCGTAGGGCTCGACCGCGATCGGGAAGTCCGCGTCGCGACGCTGGCCGTCCTGCAGGTGCAGGGCCGAACCGAGCGCGCTGCCGCCGGTCTCCGCGAGGGCCGAGGCGGGCTTCGAGGCGAGCACGAGCCGTCCGTCGATCGTGCCCAGCCGTGCCGCCACGGCGGCAGACCGGGCGTCCGACGCGTCGAGCGTGTCGAAGCCGATCGTGCGATAGAAGCGAAGCGCGAGCGCGTCGGCCGCGTCGACTGCGACGAGGACCTCCATCTCGGCGCTCGTGCTGCGCGCCACCTGGCGGAGCGTGCGCACGAGGTCCATCGCCGCTCCGGCGTTGGCCTGCTCGGTCACCATCCGGACGTCGGAGAGCAGCGCGTGCCCGGCGTCGAGTCGCTCGATCCGGCCGCCGCCGATGACCTGGTTGTGCAGGTCGGCGACGTAGACCTCTTCGGGCGCCGAGCGCTCGAGCGTCCGGCGATCGACGCCGGTGATCTCTACGAGCGCATCGAAATCCTCCGGCTCGCTCGCCGGTCGAATTCGCACGGCGCCGCGCTCGAGCGCACGCCGGCGCGCGCCCTCGGCGGCTCCGGCGGTCTCGGCGGCCGTCGCCGGCTCTTCCTCGCCGATCGGCCCGCCGGCTTTGATGCGCTCCATGAACCGAAGCCCCGCGAAGGCATCCTGCGCGTAGGCGACGTTGGCGTAGCGGGCGCGGAGATCCTGATCGACGTAGCGTCGGGTCAGCGCCGCGCCGCCGAGCACGACCGGCACGTCGATGCCGCGACCGGCCATGAGCTCGAGGTTTTCCTTCATGATCGCGGTGCTCTTGACCAGCAGCCCGCTCATGCCGATCGCGTCGGCCTTGTGCTGCTGCGCGGCCTCGAGCATGGTCTCGATCGGGACCTTGATCCCGAGGTTGATCACGCGGTAGCCGTTGTTCGTCAGGATGATGTCGACGAGGTTCTTGCCGATGTCGTGAACATCCCCCTTGACCGTGGCCAGCACCATCGTGCCCTTGGCCGAGCCGTCGGCCTTCTCCATATACGGCTCGAGGTAGGCCACCGCGGTCTTCATCGTCTCGGCCGACTGCAGCACGAAGGGCAGCTGCATCTGGCCGGAGCCGAAGAGCTCGCCGACGACCTTCATGCCGTCGAGCAGGATGGTGTTGATGATCTCGAGCGCCTCGTAGCTGCGCAGCGCCTCGGCGAGATCGGCATCCATGCCGATCTGATCGCCGTCGATGATGCGCTGCTTCAGTCGCTCCTCCACCGGAAGCGACGCCAGATCGATTACCTCCCTCGTCTCCTTCTTGTCGGCGTAGTACGCCATGAGCTCGGACAGGGGATCGAAGACACACTTGCGTTCAGCCATAGCCATCAAGGTACGCAACGGCGGGCAAAGCGGCAGAGGGAAAAGGGCTGGAAGTGGCGCGGGGACACGATTCGTGGCAGTTTCAGAGGCGCGACGAGGATGCTACGCCAGGGCGCGCTCGACGGCCTCGATGAGGCTGCGCATGCCGAAGGGTTTCGTCAGGTGGGCGACGAATCCCGCGTCGAGACTGCGGCGGATGTCGTCGGGAGTTCCGTATCCGCTGACGGCGATTGCCGGCAGCGAGCGCTCGAGTGTCAGCGCCTGGAGCAGGTCGACGCCGTTACCGTCGGGAAGGCCGATGTCGCAGATCAGGAGGTCGAGCCTCGCGCCCTCCGCGCTCGCGTGGGCGTCGCCGCAGGAGTGCGCGCAGACGACCTCGTAGCCCTGCTGCTCGAGCACCAGCCGGACGACGAACGCGGTGTCGTGATGGTCCTCGACGAGGAGAATGCGAGGGTGATCGGTACTGGCCATTGGAGGATCGACTCCGGGTCGTTCGATCGGAAGGGGTGCGCGCTGTCGCGCGATGGACGGACGGGGCGCGGACGCCCGGGTGGTCGGAGGCCGAACGGTCAGGTCGACGAGCGTAGGTCCGGCGAGGGAATCTCCGTCGCGGCGCGCTCGACGTGGTGCCGATCGGCGCCGATGTGTTCTCCGGCGATCGCGTCGCCGCCATCGAGCGAGAGCGGTCGCGCTGCAACGAGGATTCCGCTCCACGCGTGGATCTCGCCGAGCTCATCGCGCACCGGAGCGGCGACGGCCTCATAGCGATGGTAGAGTCCCTCGGCATCGCGCAGGCGGCAGACGGTCCGCCGGGGAACGTCTGTCCTGGGGCTGCGGTCGCTCCACGTGGCGGCGAAGGACGAGCGATCATCCGGATGCAGCGCGCCGAGCCATCGCAGCCCGCTGCCGTCGCGCATGCCGGTGACCTGCTGCCATTGCGGGCTGAGGTACTCGCAGATGCCGTTGGGCAGCGCTCGCCAGGCGATCACCGGCAGTCCGGCGATCATCATGTCGATGAACCGGCGCCGATCCTCCAGACGCCGGATCGACTCCTCGAGGATCGATCGCACGAGCTCGTCCTCGCGCTGCTGTGCGATGTTCTCCACGATCGCGATCAGGTGCGTGATCGCTCCGCTGTCGGAGCGCCGCGCCGACCAGGTCGAGCGTACCCAGAGGTAGGCTCCCGCGGTCCGTCGCAGTCGATGGGCGATCGTCGTGCTGTCGATCGCGCCGTCGGACAGGCGCTCGAGCTGTCGTTGAAGCGTTCCACGGTCGTCGAGGTGCAGAAGCTCGACGAGCGTGCGGCCGGTGAGGATCGTCGGTTCGACGCCAAGCCAGTCGCCGAGTGCGCGGTTGGCCAGACAGATCGCTCCGTCGGTCGCGATTTCGACGATGCCCAGGGCGTGATTTGCCAGGAGTGCGCGAAGACGGCTCTCGGCGTCGTCTTCGAGGGGTTGGTACTGTTGCCGGCGCTCGGTTGCGCTTGCGTCTCCGTCGTGCATTCGTCTCCTCTGAAATCCGCTCCCGCGCGACTGAGTGGCCGGCGTTCGGCGTCGTCGGCCGAGGCGCATGGTCGGTGGAAAAGTACATCTCCGGGGCAGCGATGCAAATCGCCACTAGCCGTGAAACCACTGCTCGTTTCCGGGTACCGGCATGAAACATCAAAGGCCGGAGCTCCCGTCGCTCCGGCCTTCAGCGCGGGCGTGGTGCCGCGCATCGATTCGTGCGCGCTAGACTGCGATGGTGCTCACAAGGAGCTGGCGAAGGTTGGGCACGACTTCGCCGCGCAAAAGGAACGGGCGGATCGCCGCCTCGATCGCGCCGATCGTCTCGTCAGTCAGCGTGGCCGCACCGGTCGACAGCTCGATGACCTCGACCTGGTCGTCGTCGCGCATCGACAGTCGACGCGCCAGGTCGCCGCCGAGCTCGGCGATGCGGCAGGAAGCGGCGCTGACGACCGCGATCGCCGTTCCGGCGGACCGGCGGATGCGCAGGAACCGGTGCGGCCTCGGCTGTCCCTTCCGGCTTCCGGCGAGCCGGTGCAGCGCGATCAGGCCCTCCGACAGTGCGTGCTTCTTCATGTATGGCGTTCGATAGGGGGTGAGTGCGTTGGTTTCGATCTCTCCCGGTGCACCTGCACGTAGCGTGCCCATTTTCAGAACGGGACGCGACGGCGAGTGCAACTCGAACGGGTGAAACGTCCGTGCCGTACGGCGGATTACAGCTCGGTGAGCCCTTCGCGGATCGCGAACTTCGTCAGCCCGGCGACCGAGTGGATGTCGAGCTTGCGCATGATGTTGCGGCGGTGGGTCTCGACGGTGCTCACCGAGATATGCATGACGCTGGCGATCTCCGGAGAGCTCTTGCCTTCGGCCAGGAGCTGCAGGACCTCGCGCTCGCGGCTGCCGAGCAGTGCGGCGCCGATCCCCTCGTCGGGATACTCGCGCCCGAGATAGCTCTCGACGACCACGCCGGCGATCTCCGGACTCAGATAGATCTGGTTGCGCTGCACAGTCTGGATCGCCCGGCGAAGCTCGTCGGAGACCGATGACTTGACGACGTAGCCGCGGGCGCCGGACTCGAGCATCGCGAGGACGTACCGCTTGTCGTTGTGCGTCGACAGAGCGATGACGCGGGCGCTCGCGGCGAACGTGCCGATCTGTCGCGTCGCCTCGAAGCCATTGAGATGCGGCATGCCGATGTCCATGATCACGACATCGGGCTGCAGGCGCGTCACCATCTCGAGCGCCTGGCGGCCGTCGGACGCCTCGCCGACGACTTCGAACTCAGGGTCGGCCTGCAGGATCGCGCGAAGGCCCTCGCGCATCAGGGCATGGTCGTCGACCAGGAGGATTCTCGTGACCATGGATGTTCACCGTGTTGTACTGTGGTGCGCGCGCCGCGGTGATCACGGCGCCGCGCTACTGTGGATGCGTGCGGGCGCGCGAAGCACGACGGCCGTCCCGATTCCCGGCGTGGAGCGGATGATCACCTCGCCGCCGATGTAGCCGAGGCGCTCGCGGAGACTGAAGAGTCCGAATCCCTCGCCTCGTCGGCTGAGACTCTGACCGGTGACTTCGAATCCGCTGCCGCTGTCCTCCACCTCGAGCACGATGCTCTCGTCGATCGAGCCGATACGGACACGGGCGTCGGTGACGCCGGCATGCTTGGCAACGTTGATCAACAACTCCCGGGCCGACCGAAAGAGAATGAACCGGACGCGGTCGTCGATCTGCGTCGGGACAGCTCGTGCCTCTAACACCACGGTCAGGCTGTAGCGGCGCTCGATCTCCTCGGCGAGCCATTCGAGCGCCGGCACCAGGCCGATCTGATAGAGGATCGGGGGCGAGAGCTGCATCGTCACCGAGCGCACGGCTTCGTTCGCCTGGTCGATGAGCGCAAGCAGGTCGCGCCGCGCGGAATCGTCCGATGCGGGCGAGAGTTGCTTCAACCGCATCGCAGCCAGGGCCAGGGTCTGCCCAATCGTGTCGTGGAGATCCCCGGCGAGCTCGCGCCGTTCGCGCTCTTCGGCCAGCAGGAGCTCCGACGAGAGCGCGCGCAATGCCGAGGTCCGTTCCTGTACCATCTGTTCGAGCGTCTCGTTGAGCTGCTTGAGCTCGGACTCCATGCGACGGCGCTCGGTCTGATCGCGCATGACCTTCGCGAACCCATGCACGCCGCCATCGACGTCATGCACCGCGGTGACTACACCGCTGCCCCAGAAGCGGGTTCCGTCCTTGCGCTGGTGCCATCGCTCGTCGAGACTGCGCCCGTTGTCGCGGGCGCGGGCGAGCTCCTTGACGTCCTCGCCGGTCGCCACGTCCTCGGCGGTGAAGATGATCGAGATCGGGCGGCCGATCGCCTCACGCTCGGCGAAGCCGGTGATGCGCTCGGCGCCGGTGTTCCATGTCGTGATGCGGCCATCGACGTCGGTCATGAAGATGGCGAAGTCGGCCGTCGAGTCGACGAGCATGCGATAGCGATTCTCGCTGATCGCCAGCGCTACGAGGGCGCTGCGCCGCTCGGTGATGTCGACGAACGTGATCACGAGCCCGTCGATGCGGTCGTCGTCGGTGCGGTACGGCAGCGCCCGTCGCAGGTACCAGCGATCGTCGTCGGTACGGACCTCGACCTCCGACGGCGCAAGTCGGTCGAGCACCGATCGCAGATCGTCAATCAGCCCAGGGTCGCTGAACCTTCGCGTGAGATCGCCGATGGGTCGACCGATGTCCGATGGGTTCACGTTGAGCAGGCGGCGCACCGCGGGCGTGAAGCGCTTGACCGCCAGATTGCGATCGAGGAAGATCGTCGCGATGTCGGTGCTCGAGAGCAGGTTGCTCAGATCGCTGTTGATCCGCTCGATCTCCGCGAGCTTCTGCTGCAACTGCAGGTTGACCGTGCCGAGCTCCTCGTTGACCGACTGCAGCAGCGCATCGACGTCGACCAGAGGAAGCGCCTCGAGCGCGGCCTCGAGCCCGCTGGGCAGCGCCGCGAGAAACTCGCAGAGCGTCACGACGCCGGCAGAGCCCGTTGCGACGCCGACGACATACTGCGAACCGACGTCACGATGGTCGGACTGCCCGTCGCCGGTCGGTTCGTGATCTCTCGACGGGCCGCCGATGGCGCGGCGACCACTCGAGGAATGGTGCTCTGATTCGGAATGTGACATCGGATGGCGCGTTTACCGCGTTTCCGGCAGCACGGGCCGGTGGTTCGGTCGGGCGTGGGTGGACATGGTGGGTCCGGAACCGAGAGTCCTGAAATAGAGAAAGGGCCGGCGTGGTGCCGGCCCTTCCCTGTACGTGTTCCGCGATTCACCCCTGACCGCGAAACAGCGTGGGCACAAATTGGGGGTCTGAGCCGAAGAATGCAAACAAATTGTCGCAGGTGATGAACTTTTTTTCACACGCCACAGGAGAAGTCCAGTACTGCGCCGATTTCGGCCCAAACGGCGACAGGCTCCCACGGCAATCATGCCGGGGAGCCTGTCGCGAAGCGCGGGACATCGGTGGACGCTACGTGTTCGCGTCCCTGCCGAGGTTCTTGACCTGACTCTCCGTCGACGTCGGCGCGGGAGGCGGCGGGAAGTTCGGCGGCGGAGTGTTTGGTGGCTGCTGCGGCGGAGGCGTACCGCCGCCGTCGCCCTGATTCTGGGGAGGCCCCTGGTCGACGTACTCGTTCGGATCGGCGCCGCCGGCATTGTCGAGCACGTCGCGCGGCGGCGCCGAGTTCTCCATCGGCACGTAATGCCGGCCGGCCCGGATGCCGTCGTACTTGCGCGGCTCCTGCGTCGTGAAATCGCCCTTGTCGTACGGGAGCCGATCGTCGGCGTAGACCTTGGCCATGAAGCGGCCCCAGATGGGCGCCGCGGCCTTGCCGCCCTGGCCGTACCATCCGGTGAAGCGGATGCGGTGGTCGTCGAAGCCGACCCAGGCGCCTGCGGTGAGCTCGGGCGTATAGCCGACGAACCACGCGTCGGCGAAGTTCTGCGTCGTTCCGGTCTTACCGGCGGCCGGATAGTTGAACCAGCGGCGGATCGACGTCGCCGTGCCGCCGTCGACGACGCCACGCATCATGTCGACCATCTGCTGCGCGATCACCGGCGAGAGCGCCTCGTGCATCTCGGGCGCGGCCTTGTAGATCACGTGCCCCCAGCGGTCCTCGATCTTCGTCACCAGCGTCGGCTCGATGTACAGACCGTCGTTCGGGAAGACGTTGTACGCGGCGACGAGCTCGTACGGGGTCACCTCAGCCGCGCCGAGCGCGATCGAGGGATACTCCGGAATCGGGGACTTCACGCCCATCTCCTTGGCCAGCCGGATGACCTTCGCCGGTGACGTCTTCTCGATGATCAGGCGCGCGGCGACCGTGTTGACCGAGTACTTCAGTGCGTCGCGCAGGGTCATCCAGCCTGCTCCGCCGCCCTTCGGCGCCCAGATCTCTCCGCTCGGCAGGCGGTGCACGACTGGCGCGCCGGAGATGCCGGACGACGGCTTCATGCCGTTCTGCAGCGCCGAGGCGTAGACGATCGGCTTGAAGGCCGAGCCCGGCTGGCGGCGGATCTGCATGACGTGATTGAGTCCCCGTCCCGACGACGCGTCGACGCCGCCGACCATCGCGCGGACGTAGCCGGTGTGCGGCTCCATCGCGACGAACCCGCACTCGACCTCGGTGGCCGAGCGCTTGACCGAGTCGATGAACGAGGCGTTCGTCACCAGCGACTGCAGCACGCGCTGCTTCTGCTCGGCGCCGACGGCCTCGCGGTAGTTGTCCGACTCGCGCGCGGCGCGCTCGACGATCGACTTCAGGAGCTTCTCCTTCCCCCTCCACGACCACACCTTGTCGAACATCGGCTGGAACTCGTTGAGGTGGTCGCGGACGGCCTCATTTGCGTACTTCTGGATGCGACTGTCGATCGTCGTGTAGATCACCAGGCCGTCGCGGTAGAGGTTGTAGCGCTGGAGCGCCGGGTGCTTGCCGAGCGACAGACGGACGGCCTCGACGAAATGTCCTGCAACGCCGAGCCGGCGCTTGCGCTTGACCAGCGAGATCGGCCGGGCGCTGCCCTTCGAGTACTCCGTCGACGAGATGAAGCCGACCTCCTGCATCAGCGAAAGCACGGTGTTGCGTCGCGCGATCGCGCGATCGGGATGCGCACCGGCATCGTAATTCTCCGGCGCCTTGAGCATCCCGACCAGGTACGCACACTCGTCGACCGTGAGGTCCTCCGGCTTCTTGCCGTAGAAGATCTCGGCCGCCACCTGCACGCCGTAGGCGCCGCGTCCGAAGTACACGGTGTTCGCGTAGAGCTCGAGGATCTCGTTCTTTGTGTAGGCCCGCTCGATCTGCACGGCCGTGAGCTGCTCGCGGATCTTGCGGCTCATCGTCACCTCCTGCGAGAGGTACAGGTTGCGCGCGAGCTGCTGCGTGATCGTCGAGGCGCCCTCCTTCGTCAGGTCCATCGACATCACGTTCTTCACCATCGCCTTGAGGATGCGCTCGATGTGCACTCCCCAGTGCTCGTAGAACTTCTGGTCCTCGGTCGCGATCAGCGCGTCGAAGAAGGCCTTCGGGATCGAGTCGTAGGGGATGTACGTGCGGTTGTGCACGAAGAACTGGTCGAGCTGGATGCCGTCGGCGCTGATGATCTTCGTCGAGAGATCCGGATGCGGATTCTCGAGATCCTCGAGCGACGGCAGACCGCTGGCGATCTCGACGAGCCAGAGCACGAGCGCAAGGGCGATGAACGAAACGACGATCGCCGTGACGCCGACAGCCGAGCGCAGATACGAGCGCCGCAGCCCCGGATCCCGCTCGTCGCCGTCACCGTCGGTTGTGTAGGAGGTCTTCTTGTCGTCCATGATTCAGAAGTTTGTCAGATGTCAGAGGTCAGATGTCAGATGTCACGATGCAAGAAGAACCGTGCATCCTCCTCCGATGCAACGACGATTCGCGAACCCTCTCACAGGCCCCCAGGCCTCGCGTTACAACGAACCACCAAACCCCAATAACCAATAACCAAAAACAAACACCCACCGAACCACCCAATGCCACCCCCCCAAC